>CANHVO010000369.1 GCA_947463915.1 Planctomycetaceae bacterium | reverse complement strand
TTCTGATTTTCAAAACTCGATAGAACTGGCAGCAACTCAGTCGAGGTTTACTTTTGTGCTCTATGCGTTCTCTCGTGGCTAGCATTCTTTGAACGATTACTTTGCCGCAAGAGGACGCAAAGATCGCAAAGTTTTTACACCAACGGGTATCGGAAAACATGACTACGCCTCAAATATTGCGATTGACTGAACTAACGCTTGTTTGGGGACCGCTTAACCTGCCGAATGATGCAGTGAGTTTTGCAGACGACTGGGAGTGGATCATCTACACTCCTCAGGAGATGGAAGACGCAATCCTTTCTGTTGACGGAGTGAACTTAGTGCACGACTCAAACCCAACTTGGAGCAAATGGAGAGCTCAATGGCGGCACATGGATCGGACCATTGATTTCGACATCAATGCGTGTGATCTCGATCCGGACTTCGGCGGCCGTCCAGGTGTATCGCAGTATTGGGGCGGATCTATGTTTAGAACAAACTGCTTACTCGAGGACGTAATGAATGTTTGGCTGGGCATTCAGAAAACTTGTCCTGCGGCTTGGTTGCACGACACAGCTTGCAGAATGTACAATCCACAGTCGTTCCTGGCAGAACTGCCCCGCAAAATTTCTGAATGGAGCCGATAACAAACACATGCACCGAAGTCGACGGCGGTGCTCTACTTTGATGGATGCGTCACTCTCGTCGACTCGGTGATGTGAAACGTTACTTGGCAAAGAGCAGATGGAAATCGACGTTTTACTCCTACCTCATCTTTTGACCTCGATGATCTCAACAGGTCGGTGGCCATCTGCAAGCGATTCAGTAAACAAGCAGAATCTTCAGTCTCTCATTCCGTCCGATCGCAATCGCAAACTTCGACGCATTTGTCTATACCCGCCACCGTTTCGAACGCTTACGAACGCAAGCAACGATGATTTCTATCGCACACATGGAGTGATCTGGCAGCTTAAGCCTGAGCTTGCAATTGAGATCGCGGATTTCGGAATTGGATCCGATACCCCGATACTTCTCTACTACGACAGAAGCAAAAATGAACCGACTGTGATAAACTTGGATTGGCATAATAGCCCTAATTCAAATTCCTGGGTCGTCATGGCGGATAGCTTCTCCGCGTTCGTTGACCTGCTGGGGATCTAATGCTGGGCTGACAAATGCCAAGTAACAAACTGTTGGACCGAAGCCCCCGTCGGTCCGTTTCGAACTTTGGAGACCGTGTTGGCGGGGGCTCGGTCAACATCGCCGTTCGTCCCTATGGCCATCGGATAGGATTCACCCGAAATTACAACACAAAACCCGTACGCTGTTTCTGACCGTGAAACGTTTGTTGCGACAAAAGACAACAGGAAAAATCCGCGACATCTTGGATGGTTCACAATCGGTGCAGTCGCTGGATTTGGGATTGGCCTTTCTATTATGGAAGGGGTTTTTCCATTTGTGATGCGGTTCGTTTCTGGCGGTTTAGTCGTTCATTTCGTTGTTTTCGCTTTTGTTGCATTCTGCCTCGGAAACATTGGCCACGACCGAAACTCGCTTAGAACTAAAAGACGTAGTGACATTTGGATTCGAATCGCCGGTGGTTTAGGGCTGGGGCTTGGCTTTCATTTGCTACATTTTGTCATGCACTATAACGCTTTAGACTTGTTGCAAGTTTTCATAAAGCGGCGTGGCATATTGTTCGAGTTTGGTTGCCTGTTTATCATTGGGATAGCAGTCTCACTTACGACTGAATTCACCGCTCGTGCATTACGTCCTCCTAAATACTTGAACGAGTGACGAACAAAATCGTGCACCCAAGTCGCGGGTCGGGTGCTTTGACTTTTAGTGACGTTACTTGCCGCGACTGGGTGACGATGGTCGTTCGTCCAATTCAGAGACACAGAGGAATTCACAGTGCCAATTGAATGGAGCGATGCAGAGCTACAGCAATTCTTCGGTAATACTCCATGGCCAAAGGCGTTTGAACCAGATCAGCCTCAAGTGTGCTTGATACAATACAAGGGGCCTTCGCTAAGGTACCACTTAATGCTTCATCTGGTTGACGAAATCGCGCTGATCTCGGGTGATACCGAATACCCATTCGGTGCAAATTCGATGTACGAAATCAGCATTCCTTGTGACTCGATCACGCAGATTGAAGACGGCTACTATCCAGGGACGACCGGGCTTGGGTTTTGGTATGGCGATCCGACAAAGAAACACAACATGACAATGATGCTCCTTAAGCGGCCCGATGGAGACTTAAAAGTTTGGCCTGGCTGTGTGTGGCCCGAACGACATGCGTACCATAAAATGCTTTTAAAGGACTTTGTCGGAAAACAATACGATCCGGTCGATTAGCATCGAGGACGAACAAAAAAATGCACCCAAGTTGGCCGTCGGGTGCTTCCTCAACGTCACGATCACTTTGGCCAGCTGGGTGATTTTAAGCGTTCGCCGATTGGAGATTGATTCTGTATTCACGACGTTTCACGCTGACGAATGTACTTTTGGTGACAGCCTGCGCAGCTTTTGCGTTTGCTCTTTACGTCAAGAACGAGAGGCTCAAAGCCGCAAATCGGCGAATCGTTGAACTTCAGGCTGATCTTGATCGCACGCTCCCCATTTCGTACTGGAGCGTAAAGCATCAATTCATTAAGGCTCTCCAACACATTACACCTACGCGTGTCGAATCTGTTAGCTATAGCCCGTTGCGTGACAGCTACAGGATCGAGTATTCTTGGATTAATCCGGCGACGAAAGAGCCATGGAACCAACCCGTTGATTTGAAACACGTCGGCAACGGACGCTACTCTGGCGAATTGATCCTTGAACCATACGCAGACGTTAAAATCGATTCCAATGGCGATAAGATCCACTATCCTATGACCGTTACAATCAAGGACGATGTTGCTCGCAACGATGACTTGAAGAGACAACATGGATTTAAGTAGGCGAACCACGCGATGCACGCCAAGCCCTCGATCGACCGTTTTTGACTTGCGTTGAGTCAACTGCTCGGGCTGGGTGATCGCCACCGTTCTGCCTTCACAAACTCGAGGCCCGAAATTGGCTAATCCATACGAATCTTCAACATCGACAGACGCAAACGTTGACACTGTACGACACGATCGAATCGCGACCGCTAGACGGCGCGTTCAAATTGCGATTCTCTTGTACTTGTGCATCTTGCCATTGAATATCTTGTTTACAAGCTATGGCGAACTTATCCCGTACGATGGCCTACCGCTTGTGATTCTAGTGTTCCTGATTTTTGGATTTGCCGCGATCTCCGTTTATGCGCTTTCGAGTCAAATACGAACGAAACCTACTACAATACTCATGACTGCAGCGGCACTCCTACCTCTGCTTGGTTTCTTAGTACTATTGTATGCTACTACCATGAAGCCTGACGAAAGAAAACACGCTTGACGCAATCCTTAGCGGCCACCATATTGGCAGAACAATCCATTGGACACGAAGCACTCGATCGGCCGTTCTTGACTTGCGTTGAGTCATCTGCTCGTGCTCGGTCAATGGGGTCGTTCGGCGAGCGGAGAAAAACATGGACACCTTCTCTTATATAACGTTTGCCGCCATAACCATACTGGGGGGCGTGGCTCTCGTTGGCTCTTTGTTGACACTCCCGGAGACGCGACGTATTCGGGCGCGTCTGTTGGGGCTAACAGCTCGGGCGGAATCGCTAATGGACGACCCGGCCGGGTTCGTGGAACAACAAGAGTTGCTGCATTTCCGACGTGCTTCACCCTGGGGGAAGCAGCGGGAATTGGACGCGCTGGTGGTACAGCGAGAGGCAGAGGGCTGGCTCTACTGGAAGATCACGGCCGCCAATCCCTTGCGCACTATCGGCTCGTGGGGTGGTGGTGTGACCGTCCACTTCGTCCGTCCGTCCGTCCGCCAGTGAACCTCATGAGCCGAGGACTTCGCCCGCCGAGGCATGAAGGAATCGCCGAACAAGGCGGTCAACCGGAGCGGCGGTTGGCGCATTTGCGTATTCCAAGCTGGTTACCGCCGCCCGGTTACCTTGATCGTTCGGTCGGACTAGAGATATACATAGAGCAATGAATCCTTACTCGCCGCCATCGGGCGAAATAGTCCATACTCCGCAGCACAATCGATTCGCGATTGGCTTTCGACGCTCTATTCTCGCCGCGATAATAGCATCGACTACCTGCGTCGCGCTTGCCCTTGTTGCTAAGACCATAGACTGGCTAATTCCAGGCGAAGGGGCATTGAACGACGCCACGATATTCGGAATTTTAGGGAATGCTACGTTGGTGTTTACACTGCTAGTGATGATTTGCTTCTTCTCAACTTTTGCCTATTACGCTGGAGCGAAGCGATTGAACGCTGGTGTATGTGTCATCGTGGTATTCACATCTGGCCTCGTTGGCGCTTGGTTTCTTTCCGCGTTGGGTTATGATTCGCCTCGACGCCTACGAATGGAGCACCCGCCACTTTACCTTTCCGAACTCGTGACATACATTGTTCCTTATGTGGTGTTGTCTGTAGTTCTGACATTGATCGGTAATTCACGAACGCTACAGAATGCAAGACCGAACAATCCGATGGACCGAAGCGGTGGATCGGCCGCTTCCTGATGGAAAATTTACTGGCCACCGCTCGGTCATCGGGTCCGTTCGTCGAATCAACACAGGATGTATCTAGTGACTGACGACAATGAGAAGCCGAACTTGCACCAGTGCCGTTTAGTTGACCTTTTTCTCATGATGTTTTGCGTTTCTGTTTGCTTGGTATCATCACAATGGATTGTGGCAGCTGAGCATATAATTTTCGAGATGGGTCCTAATCCTTCCTTGATAACGGTGTTTTTTCAAGCGAACTCGATTTTGCATGGATTAGCCACCGCCGCACTTATCTCACTCACCATCCGTCGATTGAAACAAGACGGCGGAGTAATACAATCGCCGGGAAACTGGTTGCTATTTTCCATCGTCACGTGCGGAATCCTTGAAAGTCTTGGACGGATTTCATTGCTCTGCTATGCAGTCTCAAGTGGCACGATTCCCGAGCTCGAGACGATGAACGCAATCCCTTGCGCAAGGTTCGCTGTCGAGATGGTAATTCTTACGGTCGCCATGCCGTTCACTCGAGGGCTGAGTTGGCGACTTGCTTTTGGATGTATGGCCGCTGACTGCCTTTTGGAACTCGGATACATGCTGAACGGCAACTATATGCGACTACCCATCTATCACATCTGGGATTACACTGCAATTCCTAGTCGATTAGTGGCCGTGTTAGTTGTGCTGACGATGATAGGCAACGCGTGTCGCGAAAAAACAAACTGGTACGATCAGATTGCGATCGGTGTTTGGGGTTTCATCTCTTTCGTTCGGCACGGTGGACTCGCCTATGTTTTGCAAGTCTTATAGATCGTCCATGACGAACCAACGATTGCACCCAAGCGGCGATCAGGTGCACTGAAAGTAAATGATTTATCCCGCCGCTGGGTGAATCGAAGAGTTCGGTCTCAGTATTTACTTGGAGTACTGCTCATGGTGCTAATCTTTATGCTAAGCGCATTACTCACTGCGTTTGATGATAATGTTGAGCTGACAGAACTGGATTTTCGTCTTGGCAAGGACATTGCAGGACTGCACTTCGATGGCCGACAGGAATACAAGGTCGACGGTGCGGGTTACAGCGTCACGTATGCTAACAAAATGTGCAAGGTCGACCTTTATGTGTACGATGGCAAACAGACTGACATACCCGACGGAATTGCGAGCAAGCAGGTAGACCAAGAGCGAAAAAATGCTTGCAACGAGTTGCCGAACGCTCAAAAAAAACGTCTTCTTAAAAATCTGAATCGTACAGAAGGGGAATTGCCGCTTCCAAAGGAGATTCAGGAAAAATTTACTGTCGACGGTTTCACATTCGAAATCACTGGCGGAAAATGCAAGAGTTACGTGCTCGTCACAGGTTTCAAGAAGCACTTTCTCAAAATTCGCGCGACCCAGTACATTGTTGATGGCAAATCAAACGATACTGAACTCCATGACTTTCTCGCGGAGATTGCCCGTCACGTCGATATTAGTCAGAAGAAATGACCGAACAAGAAATTGCAGCCAAGTGCTCGATCTGGCGTTTTGACTTGCGTTGAGTCAACCTCTCGCACTGGCTGAATTTGGACGTTACCCTTTTGGAGTCGAAGATCCAGCGTTTTTCAGCGATTTGGACTTTGATCGCAATCTGCTACAATCGATTAGTGTGTTTTGAACTCTAGCTCGAAGGAGGTGGACTTTGTCGCAAATACCCATAACTGACATTAAAGAAAGTGCCCATAAGCTTATTGACTCGTTGCCGACATCCGCTACTTGGGATGATGTAATGTATCGGATTTACGTCCGACAATCGATTGAAGCGGGACAAAAAGATGTCGAACAAGGCAATACTACAAATGTTGGTGAAGTTCGCAAGAAATTTGGTCTTCCCGAATGAACGTTCAGTGGACCGCAAATGCGATTCGTCAGCTGAACGGAATTTACGAGTACATTTCGAAAGATTCAGAGTTCTAAGCACGCAGGATGATTGATCGATTGACTTCGCGGTCGATTCAAATTCAAGAGCATGGCTTATCGGGTGAAATGGTTCCTGAGTTTCGAGATACGACAATCCGCGAGGTCATCGAAGGTCCATATCGAATTATTTATCAAACCATCGGTTCAACGCTATTTGTGCTCGCTGTGATTCATGGAGCTCAAACATTAACAAACGAACTGCTGAAAGACCCGGGGTAACAATGAATTGCATCGAAGTGCTCGTTCGCGGTGGTTTGGCGATCGCAATGATCCCTCCTCGCACTCGATGAATTCGGTCGTTCGTGGCACTATGAATCCCAATCCCTACCAATCATCGTCAATTGAGGAGCCGCCGCCAATTGATGGATTGCCAGCGTCACCCCCGTCGATTTGGTCGATGCCGATAGACATCATTGGTTCATGGTTGCCTTTTGGAACGGTCATGCTGTTGTTCCTACCATCACTGCATGAACTTCCCCAGGCGAATATTGGTCGGTTGGTATTCCAGCTC
>CANHVO010000368.1 GCA_947463915.1 Planctomycetaceae bacterium | reverse complement strand
TAAGCCATTTGAATCCCGAACATAGCTTGTTCGTTGTCCTTTGGCATCGATCGAAGCCTTTACTTGTGAGACTGTGTCGTAAACAAAACTTGATCTGCCTTGAGGCGTAGCCACTGCCAATAGCCCCATGGTTCCGTTGGTTAGCGTGGCGTACACGAGCGAGGTCCGCTCTCCGCTTGAAGCTTGCTTATTTTGAAGTCGTCTGCCAACGTAGCTAAAGCTAGTCCGTACTCCCGTTGGCTCCGAGACAGCGACAACTTGTCGAGATACCGCGTGCTTTACCGTTGTGACGGCAGAGCCAGGAGCGGTGATCGTTGTGCTGAGCCAGCTGTTGTATGCAATCGAATAGGTATTGCCATCTGGATTTTGAATACTGGTACACATTCCTGCTGCAGAGTGTGTAAAAGTGGTAGTAAGGCCAGTCGGGCTAGCAACGGCTTTTAGCCTGTTTGTCGCGTCGTACTTTAGGTTCGTGGTGCACAGTTCTGGGGTCACGAACTGCGTCACGCAATTGTTCGAATCGAGAACGAACGTTGTGATTCTTCCGAGCGGGTCCTGAAACCTACGGAATCGATTTGTTACCGAATCATAAGCAAACGTTGAGCGACGGGACGCGGGATCGACGACATATCTTGGAGGGCTGCCAACAACCGTCCAAACGGCGCCATTGGGATTGGTGATTTTGGCGAGTGCACCAGCCGAGCTATAGTCAAATGCAATTCCGTCGCCAGTTTTCTCCTTGTAACTGCCATCGGAATTAAGCGTCAAGAGACTTTTGGAATCAGGGGGCGGGACGTAGTTGCCTGCGCCCGAAGACTTACAGCAATGATTTTCGATGGTGCCATCGCAGCCTTGAACACCCACCGAATCGGGAAGCGTATCGTTGCCTGCGACAATTGCTTTGCTAAATATGCTATGTAGCCCAAGGCCAAATGGCGTTGTGGTCAAATGCGTTGTGTTGAGCCTAAAGGTAGGCACAGGTGCCCAAGCGTCGCCACTCGGCGGAGAAAGTTTTAGTGCAATGTTCCCGTTCTCGACATTGTAGGTTACACTGCAATCGGAATCAGAACAGCCACCTGATCCAGCGTTGATCGGAATCAACCCGTGAGCTCCTGACGTGCCACAGCCACAAGCATCGGGGAAATTACCCCCAGCGAGCGCCGTTTCATTAGGAGGATTCGTCGGAGTTTCTACGGATTGACGACGAGGGAAACAACTGTCCTGGATTGCGGTCATCGCCGATGGGGCCAACGGAACCACGTTGGCAATGCTTGCTGTCGGATTACATTCTGAGCCCAACTGGCTAACCCAAGGCAAGGACTGCGGGTCCATGCTGTCTTCGATTTCCTCCTTTTTCCAACCGATATTGATTGCTGGGGTAGTCGACCCTGTTCCCGACAGTGTGACGACAAAGTTTGACTTTCCTGCTTGGCAAGTCACAATCGCAAACGAAATGAGCGCATAGCCACAAATCGGGGGCGAAAGCGTCAGCTCGCTAATGCAAGGCCCATGTGGATTGAGGGGGCCCAATAGCATGTCAAAAATATAGTCGCCATTGATGCCGTCACAGTTGCACCCTGTCGTGCACTGGGGACAAGTTCCAACAACCCCGCTGATTGACACTTTATAATACCGAAGCGATCCCAACGGGCCACAGCAAAGAATTTCTGGTGGAACAATAGTCGGTGACGACATGCGCTAGCCTCGAATAGTCTTGGGAATTTGAGCGGAAAAATTCGCAAATCTAGTACACGGACCTGAATGCATCATGGTCTTCGCCAACAAAACTATCTGAACAACGTGACGGATCGTTGCCTGCACCTCTGAAGATAGCAGATGTTACGCCGGTGTGGCCAATTAATGACGGAAAATGTACAAATGCTGGAAGATCAGACTCACTCGCCCAAGAAGCAAGTACCGAATCAATTCCATACGTGCCTGCATTCCCATCGCGATGACGCTGAACAGATGGATGAAGTAGAATCGCGCGGGCTGATGCTGCTGGAAATACAATCGACAACGCTCCATAGAGAAGGTCGGATTTATCAATCCGGAAAAATCCCTCCTTATTGGTGGTTCGAGACTGCATTGTGCCACAGTAGAGCGAAACAAATGCTACTACTGGGTGGGGCCATAGTACCCGTTCCAGATATTGTCGTAGATTTCGGCAAGCAACGATGTCATCCTGACACAATAAATACGCATCCGCGTTTGGTTGAGTCAGAACTAACTCCTCTAGGGATAAATACCAATTGGGAAACAGAACAGCGCTTGCCGTAGTCTATCACCGGCCACGAGATGACGGTCGCTGACGCTCATCACCACTAATTGTCAGCGTCAAATGTGGCAATACTCGAGCCTGGTGGGTAGCGATGTACGACTTCTTTTCTGGATCGTAGTAAGAGAATACGAAGCGAGGCCCGCTCTCCCCAGAACCGTGTGCCCTAAGCACTGCTGGATGACCCGTGCGAGTACATTTGACCATGAGCCAGAACTTACTAACAATTTGGTCGACCCAATCGTAAACGCCTCGAAATTCTTCGAGGGTAGTCTGGGGCATCAGATAGATCTCTTCCATCATGGGCTCTTCTAGTCAAGGGGGCGACTGCATGAATTGAAAACGAGCGCCGATGCCAGCGACCTGGAATATGGTGCCTGTCCTCTCTGTTTCCTATTTCTCAATTCTGTGGTGTTTCCCTGTGACCGTTATCGCGGTAACAATTACTTGCCGGATCGACTCACATAATCGAAAATCCACTTTAGTTTTGTGATCTCGTGTGATTTGCTTACAATCGAATACGGCTTAAGTTCAATTGCGAATTTGTCTTCGTTGGGAATCGGAGGGAAGTTCGTTTCCGGCTCTTTTCTTGCCTTTGCCACTGCATTACTAAGTTGCTCCTTAGATAGTAGGATACAAATCGTGCTCTCGTCGATCTTGACACTCGACGCCGTGATCAACAGCTTGTCTAATTCAAACACATTGGTTTTCGATTTATTAATGATTGGATTCGATTTTTGGATCAGATCATAGAGATCCGAAAGCGACTTGCGATTACTTTTATCGTCAGCTAAATCATCCTGAGGAAGACTGGCCTCCTGAGGAAAAATCGCAAGTATCAAAGTGAATGCCGTCAAACTACTTGTCAATGTTCTCATCTGTACTTTCTCCGAATTAAGGAAGCGGGTTTTCAGGTCTCTTTCCACGACGATAGGGAGGATATGACTTACGATCGTAGGGGTCGTGATCGTCCGGGTTATGTATTTCGGCTGCCAAAATCGAAATTGCAGTACGCCAAAACCCCTCTTCAAGTTTGGTACAATAGCTTTCGCACTCAAGCTTTCCAGCAGCGCCTTTTCCGAAAACCGCATTGCTTATGGGCTGCCATTTGGAATGAATGAATTTACAGATTTTTGCATTGAAGCTATTGATCATATTTACGACATGCAATTGTTCATGTCCGTAAACTCCGTCAATTCCGTCTCGTTCGAGCTTTGCTTTTGCTACATCAATATAGATGGTCATTTCCATTTCCATTAACAGATGCCCAATCCTATATGCGCCACAACATTCAATACATGTGCAACTAAAACTGGGTTTTGATACTGTATGCCCAACTGCTCCATTGGGCAACGGAGATTTTGAATGCCAATTCATGGATACTACATCCTTCAGGTCAAATGGATCAGTATCACATCCAAGCCAAGGCTCGCCACATACGTCATCCATCATTCCATCCAACAAACCACTAGGATCCATACCGGAAAATGGCTTTGAGCGACTGTATTCATACAGTCTCCGTCCCAGATCCACATTCTCTAAAGGTTCTCTGGAGAACCTCCCGGACATGGCAAGCATTGCAAACAGTGGATCAATGCTTGCCCAACGTGCGGTAGTTGGTTGATAGGATCGAGCGCGAATGTAAAACAGACCAGTCGCGGTGTCGAAGTAATAGCCAACGTTGCCTACCCAACGGAATGGATTGACCGTTGTTCCGCTGCTGGAGATTGGGTTACCCCAGGCATCGCAAAGATACGTATCAGAAACGACTTGGCTACTGTTTGTCAGTGCCCGCGTTGAACCAAGTGAATCCGTGTGATACCAGCTCGTCGTCGACGAACGTCGCTGACTGATCAGTTTTCCGAATTGTTGTGGTTCCTGTGTGTAGACGGCTTGCGTTGCATTCGAGACATCGAGCTCGCTTAAATACGCATCTGCAACAGGGTCCCAGACGAATTTGACCGTCTCGCTCGCTGACTGTTTGGTAACCCGTCTGCTGTCTGAGTTGTAACTCATCGTCACACGCGAAGTATCCGGGAGTCGATATATGATCGGCTGATTTTCGTAATTCCAAGTGGTCGTCGTGCGAGAACCTGTTGGTGGTTGTTCGACCTGTTGATTTCCTGTCGTGTCGTAGGCGTAGGTGGTACGGCCTGCTGCCGCTTGGCTATAGCGCAGCTGATTCGCTGCGTCGTAAAGCGACGTCGTTCGAACCGTATCAGCATTTTTGACAGTTCGATTGCCAGTTGAATCGTAAGTGAACGTGTTCGCAAACGCATTGGCGCCTGAGCGACGTTCGGCGATGAGCCGGTTGTCGTTGTCATAAACCCAGGTAACACGTGCTCCGCTGGCTTCGACAACGGAAACGGGGTTTCCTGCGGAATCGAATTTGTAGTCGAACGTCGTAATTGAAACTCCGGCAGACGTTCGATTGTGAAGTTGTGTAATGTTACTGGCGGTATTGTAGATGAAAGACGCTCTTGTGCCATTTGAAAAGCGTTGCACCGTGCGTCGACCGGCGTCATCGTAAGTGTACGTTGTCCGTTCCTCGAATGGATTGGAAATCGTAGTCAGTTGAGAGGCCTCATCGTACGTGTAGGTTACTCGACCAGCATCCGGTGCATTGAGGGTTTTTCGCCTGTTTATCGCATCGTAGGTGTACGTTACCGATTTTCCGTAGGGCTGTTTTGATGACGTGGTGTTGCCCAGTACATCGTAGGCGTAGGTATAACGCCCAGTGTTGTCGGCCATCAATGTGCGTTTACCCGCAGCATCGTAAGCAAGCGTGGTTCGGCTTCCATCGGGATATCTACTACCCGAAAGCAAGCCTACTGAACTAAAAGTAAAGCTCGTTCTGTTGCCGCGAGCATCGACGCGGAGCGTTTGTTGACCTGCACTATCATAAGCATAGGTGGTGCGGCGGTTGAGTGGGTCCATTTGGACCGTTTGCTGTCCTGTTGCATTGTAACTGAAGCTCGTTCGGTTACTGCGAGCGTCCACCGTTGCTGACAAGCGACCATCGGCATCGTAGATACTTGTATTCCGGAATCCGAGTGCGCTCACACTTGCTTTAAGTCGCCCCAACGGATCAAAAACCGTGCTAGTCCGATTGCCTTTGCTGTTTACACTGGCAATTGTCTGACTAGCGCTGTTGTAGATTACAGTCGTTCTATTGCCGAGCGGATTTACAGTCGCAAGACTTCTTCCAAAACTGTCATAGATCGTACTCGTCCGATTTCCAAGCGGATCTTTGGAGGCTACTGGTCGGCTGATTGAATCAAAAACCGTAGTCCAGCGCTTTCCAAGTGGATTTACGCTTGCAGCCACGCGTCCCTTGGAGTCAAACACGGTCGTGCTGCGATTGCCTATCGAACCAACGGAAGCAACCATGCGACCACCCAAATCATAGACGTTGGTGGTTCGATTTCCTAAGGCGTTAACCGACGTAATTGGCTGGCTATCGTTGTTGTAGATCGTAGTCGACCGAAACCCAAGCCGATCAACCGATGCGATAATGCGCTGCGCGTTGTCGTAAACAAGTGTGGAGCGTTTGCCCGCTTGGTCAATATTCGCTATCGCCTGGCTGTTCACGTTGTAAATCGTGCTTAAGCGGCGGCTCAGTGGGTCGACGCTCGCAATCGTGCGGTTGGCTAGGTCGAAGACCGTTGTCCATCGGTTTGCTCGACCGTCCACTCTTGCAATTTGACGACTTGCAGCGTCATAGATTTGAGTTGTTCGAAGGCCCAAGGGGCTAATGCTTGCAATGTTGCCATTCGCTTGGTCGTAGAGCATTGTCGAGCGTTGACTCAATGCATCAACTGTTGCGGTGCTTCGGCCAACTTTGTCGTAGATAAAGCTAGTGCGAAAACCAAGCGAATCAATTTGGGCTTTTCGTCGACTCAATGCATCATATAGCGTTGTAGTAATCGCTCCAGTTGGTTCCTGAGTTCGAATCTGGTTACCGAGTGAGTCGTAAACGAAGCTCGTGCGTGCCCCATTGGCAGCAATCGTCGCGATGGGTTGATTGCAACAATTGTTATAGATTGTTGAGGTGCGAACTCCGTCTGGAGTGATAGTCGCAGATTGGCGACCTGCGGAATCGTAAACGGCTGTGGTACGCAACAAAGAAGGAGAAATGTTAGCAACCGGGCGACCTGCCAGGTTGTAAATCGTTGTGGCAATGCGTCCCATTGGGCTCTGGGTGCGAATCTTGCGCCCGTTCGAGTCGTACGCCATACTCGTTCGATTTCCCAGGGGATCGACAGAGGCCACTGGACGTCCAAAACGATAAATGTTTGTGGTTCGAGCACCGCTAGGCTGGATAATTGCGATGGGAGCCGAACAGCTTTGGTACAAGTAACTTGTACGGTTGCCGAGTGGATCAATCTGAGCCAAACGACGATTATTAAGATCGTAGACAAAACTGGATATGGCACCGATTGGGTTCTTGGCTGCGATCAATTGCCCTTTGGCATACGAATAGGTGGTTCGCTGCGCTAACGGATTGAGGGCTGCGACGAGATCGCCTGTCCCGTTGTAAACGAAAGAGGTACGGAACCCAAGCGCGTTGATCGTAGCTATTCGCTGTCCTATGGCATTGAAAACGAACGTTGTTCTTTCATTCAACGCGTTTACCTTGGCCGTCATTAGGCCATTTGAATCCCGAACATAGCTTGTTCGTTGTCCTTTGGCATCGATCGAAGCCTTTACTTGTGAGACTGAGTCGTAAACAAAACTTGATCTACCTTGCGGCGTAGCCACTGCCAATAGCCCCATGGTCCCGTTGGCTAGCGAGGCGTACACGAGCG
>CANHVO010000367.1 GCA_947463915.1 Planctomycetaceae bacterium | reverse complement strand
TGCGGCATCGACAAGCCTGATGCGATGATCTCGTTCGAATGAATGTCGATCACGCAACCACCATCATGTCGTCGATCACGCCAACCGTCCGCCACATCGGATTGACTAACAGCTGTAACGTATCGAGCTCGACCATTTTCCAGAGCCAGTCCATTGAGATGGCAGCGATCTTCGGCCGCTAGTTTACTGATGAACGGTGGCTTCCAAAGCGGGACAAAACTATGCGTGTCGCTGAGAGTTGCCAAACAGCCGAAAAGCGTATTCACAAACACCACTCGACCACTCGACTCAACCGCGACATCATGAATGTCCAAGTCGCCTGTGGTGTAGCCCACTTGCGGTACATAAAGACGATCGTAACCGTTTGCACTCAGCCCAGGATCGATGACGTTCTCAAATCGCCATAGTTGATAGAGGGACGACATCCACATGGTTTGGCCATCTGCCCAAAGGCCCAAACATCGATTGAACGTCCGCTCAAACACAGACAACCGACCATCGGGCTGAAGACCGAGCAAAAACAGTTTTCCTGCTTGGTAGGTGGTGAAGGCCAAGCTCAACTTACACTCAGCCATCCAGTTCGTGAATTGGCGTGAAGTATTGATTTCAAGAACAGGGGCGGTCGAGTTTGACATCGAAGTAGTTGTGAGAGGCTTTCTCTTTGTGCCTATTTGGCGGGACGAATAGCAGGAAGCACTGGGGATTCTTCAAAAAGAGACGCACAGCGCAGAGTGCATTATTGTACAGCGAATTGAGCAAATTCCTATCGTAGGGTGCAATTCATACCCCTAAAAGCTCACTAAAGCTATCATGTCACAGCGGACAAAAGTAGCAGGCACTCTCCGCGTGCCGTCCGCTGGAGTGAATTGACAATGATTCCAGGTGAACGGCACATGGAATGTGCCTACAACTTTGATTTTTTTCGGCTGTGTGTCAGAGGATACCCTATGCGAATCGTATCATTATTGCCAAGTGCGACAGAAATCATTTGTCAGCTCGGATTGCGCGAGCATCTTGTTGGCGTCACCCATGAATGCGACTACCCTCCCTCGGTAGTCGGCTTGCCAAAAGTCACAAGCACGCTCATTCCCCATGATGCGACTAGCAATCAGATTGATGCGTTGGTCCGCGAGCGATTGAAAACAGAGAAGGCACTCTACACTCTTAACATTCCGGTCCTGCAATCGCTTCGTCCCGATTGGATCGTCACCCAAGCTTTATGCGATGTTTGCGCCGTTGCCGAATCGGAAGTGAAACAGGCCGTTTGCTCGTTACCTGGAAACACGCAAGTAATCAATCTTGAACCTGTCTCCTTGGACGATGTTCTCCAGTGCATGCGGCAAGTCGCGAACGCTGTTGATTGTTCAGAAACTGCGCATCGGGAAATTCAATTGCTGCAAGCTCGAGTTCAAGCCGTTGCTAACAGGACGCAATCGCTCGCGGAAAGGCCATCGGTAATGCTTCTCGAATGGATTGATCCTCCATTTTGTGCAGGGCACTGGAATCCAGAACTGGTGGAGTTGGCAGGTGGTCGCGAAATCATCGGCTTCAAGAACCAACCATCGCGATCCGTATCATGGGAGACCATCGTCGATGCCGATCCCGAAGTGCTTTTCATTGCATGTTGTGGGTTCGAGATCGAGCGGACACTGCAAGACTTGCCATTGCTGCAGTCCTATCCCGGTTGGGAGTCATTGCAGTGCGTTCGTAATCGCAAAGTTTTCGTGGTGGATGGTTCCGCCTATTTCAATCGACCAGGGCCAAGGCTCGTCGATAGCCTCGAGATTCTTGCGAACGCACTGCATCCTGAAATGCATCCTTTGCCCGATGGAATACGACCGGCGTTAATGCCACTGAACTAAGCCCGAAGGGTTGATACATCCTCTGCCGGTGGTGATAACCACCGGGTGTCGATCCAGGAATAAACGGATAAGCCCGAAGGGCTGACACATCAACCGAACACATATTTGAGATCATACTCAACCTCATGTTTAGCCAGCATAGCTACATACTCATCTTCGAAGGTCTGCTTCTTGTGATGCTCCATCTGATTTTCAATATAAGCAACCACTGCATCTTTGACAGATACACTAACCGTGAAGGCTCCGTAGCCATCCTGCCAGCCAAACTTGCGGATCAAACCACTTGTTTCATTGATGTGTTTACTGGTGTTGGCTTTGAGCTGTCCAACAAAATCGGAGACCGCGATCTTCGCTGGAATGCGAACCAGCAAGTGAGCATGATCATAGAAGCCACCAACCTTGATTGCAAAACCGTTTAGTTCTTTTGCGGTGCCCGCCATATACGCAAAGACATTTTCCCTAAAGCCGTCGGTGAGCCATCGCTGACGGTTTTTTGTGCTGAAGACGACGTGGTAAAGCAATTGCTGGTGTGTACTCATCCCTTTTCTCCAGATCGCGATGCTGAGTCCCGACAAAGCTAGAAAATTATACTTTCAAGTAAAACATACTAAATTCTACTAAATGCTGGATGTTGATATGTCGGCCTTTCAGGCCTTTGCGTTTCAATCACAATTTGTTACCGGGGCCTTCGACCCCGGCAGAGGATATGCCAGCCCTTCGGGCTTGAAAACCAACCCGAAGGCAACCAAGCCCGACGAGGCTGAGATATCCCATGCCGGCTTACGCCACCAGGCATAATACACCGTCGCTCCGGACTGAAAAATCCGTTACCGCCCTCCGGGCTTTGCGAGAGCCTTCATTCTCTGAACCTCCTTCAATACAAGCTTTTGCCTGTAGTTCGCCCCAGCCTGTGCTGTCCGGTTCGGGCTCGCCCGACCGGACACCGCTTTGGTGTTCTAGCACGTAATTGGGTTCGCAAGCTCCACTCGTCCCAACCTTGCACCGCCGGAGGCGGTGCAAGGTTGGGATGAGAAACGATGAGCGCTGAAACTACCCTAGTGCGTTAAAGCTGCGGACGGTGGGGCGAGCCCCAACCGTCCTACGAAACTTGTACACAATGCCGTTGGCAACGGACCGAGACCGCTGTATTCAAAAAGCATTTCACCCCCAAGCAGATTTCTCACGAAATCTGCTACCTATTTTACAGATACTTGGCAATCGGGCCGCCTTTGGCAGCGAGTGCGTCAATCTTGGCTGTGACAGCGGCGTCTTCGATCAATGGCGGTGCATGATGCGATTTGCGTCTTGCGTCGATCACGAGCGGTCCATTGCAACCCCAATGCTTATGATCTGTAAAGGCGCCGATTCCATCCACGTCGTTGGCTGGATTGCTTCGAGTGAACGTGACCCACAAAAAGTTGTTGAGCGTTCGGCTCGTAAAGTCGGAATCGTCTGCCAAGACGATCAACCGAATCCCGGTCCACATGGCCTCATTCGAAAATGCCGAACCCAACGCCCTTGCGAGCCCATCGAAGTGTTGGATGAATTCCGTTGCCCTACCAGTTCCTTGCACAGACAATACGCCAGGCAAACACCATCGCGGGTTGGAGAAACCACTTGGTAATGAAAAGTCTGCGGGCAACTCGGTCGTAAGTGTGCATCGCTTCGCGCCGCTTGCAGCCATGACGACTTTTGATCCTTGATTGAAACCGTCGCCGCTGTAATCCAGCGTGTCCATGGTCGTTCGCGTTTGAAAATGAAGATCGCGAGACCAATCGATCCGCTCAAGCAGATGAGTGAGGAACTCATCGATATGGTGAATATCCAATGCTGGATTGTCCATAGAATTAATGATCATCAAATATTTAGCAAGGGACATTTGGCCTTGTCCAAGAATCGCATTTGCTTGCGTTAGCAACTCTTGCGGTCGATCCGGTTTGCGATATGGCGAGTAACGTTCGCTTCCGATCGCGAGCAGGAGCGGGTGGACTCCAGCGGCATCAACCGCATGAACCGCTTTCACTCCAGGCAGTACCGTTGGAATGATCGGGCCTGTTAGTTCATGAATAAGTTGACCAAAGGTGGTGTCTTCTTGGGGAGGTCTGCCGACGACCGTAAAAGGCCAGATGGCTCCGTCGCGATGATAGACTTTTTCGACTCGCATCCACGGGAATTCGTGCTCCTTGGCATAGTACCCTAAATGATCGCCAAATGGTCCCTCGCGTTTCATGCTTTGCGGATCGATCGTGCCGTGAATGACAAAGTCGGCATCGGCATACAACGGTGCGTGCAAGTTTGATGTGATCATCGGTATGCGATGGCCAGCCAAGGCGCCGGCAAAGGTCAATTCACTCAGTCCCTCAGGCAAAGGCATGACCGCAGCCAGTGTCATCGCAGGCGTGCCACCCACGCTGATCGCAACGCGAAATGGTCGACCGTCCGCTAACGCTTGCTGGTGGTGAACACCGATGCCGCGATGCAACTGATAGTGAAGCCCAATTTCTTGATTGCGTTGGTAATCGTTTCCAGAAAGTTGGACACGATACATACCTAGATTGCAATGCATGAGCGAAGACGATCGGCTTTGGCTGAGCACTTGAGGTAGTGTAATGAATGGCCCGCCGTCGTCTGGCCAGGAAACCAATTTCGGCAGTCCCTCAATGGCGGTTTCATTTTGTTGAACCGCACCGCGCCGAACGCTTTTGGGGAGCATCGTCCAAGCGGTCCATGGTGCCGTTGCGTACCGCAACGGTCGCATGAAGAGTTGGTTAGGGTCGATTTTTAGCTCGATGGCTCTCCGTACACGATCGATCGTGTTGCGAAACAAAAATCGTGCCTGATCGAGCGAGCCGAAGAGATTGCTGACCATCGGAAACGTGCTTCCGATGGGATTAGAAAAAAGAATGGCAGGTCCGCCGCGCTCGTAAACCCTGCGTTGAACCTCGGCGATCTCCAATTGGGGCGATAACGGATCGGATATTTCAATAAGCCTGCCGTTTTTGCGAAGATCTTCGACGACTTGGCGAGTATTGCGATGCGACATTAGCTAGTTACGTGGCATTCTGTAAAAACGGTCAGTGCGGGATGGGGGGACATGAGTCCTTCCGCAGTAGGCATTCTAAACGTAAAATCCGAACCTGCTGGGGATGTTTGGTGTTTCTAGAGCATCCGATGATTTCGACCGCTGAATAACACGGGAATAATGGAAAAACGACTTTTTAACTTCTCATCCGGTCCGGCTGTTCTGCCGGTACCTGTCCTCGAACGCATTCGGGACGAGATGCTTTGCCTACCAGGATGTGGCGCGTCGGTGATGGAGCTGTCGCACCGGAGCAAGCAATTCATTGCGATTCAGGAAGCGGCCAAACAACGGCTCATCCGATTGTTAAACATTCCCTCGGATTATGACGTCCTTTTTCTCCAGGGCGGAGCTCGGCTTCAGTTTTCGATGATTCCGATGAATCTTTTGCGAGGTCAATCGGGTGCAGCTCAGTATGTCTTAACCGGTTCATGGGGAAAATACGCCGTCGGCGAAGCCAAAAAAGAAGGCAAAACCGAAACGATTTACGATGCATCGGCTAGCAATTACGATCACGTTCCAGCCGATTTAGAACTCAAAATCAGTCCCGATGCGTCCTACGTTCACATCACCAGCAACGAGACCATTCAAGGGGTTCAGTTTCAACATGATCTGACTTCGGCTGCTCCGCTCGTCTGCGATTGTTCCTCGGATATTTTGCATCGTCCTATCGATGTTTCCAAATACGGCCTTATCTACGCGTGTGCCCAAAAGAATGCTGGGCCTGCCGGTGTCACGGTCGTTATCATTCGCAAGGATTTGCTGGCTCGCTCGAGCGAATCGCTGCCGGGTTACCTCAATTTCAACAACCACGCAAAAGAGGATTCGATGTGGAACACACCGCCAACTTTTGCCGTCTACGTGCTTGGGTTGGTTACTGAATGGGTTGAAAAGACGATCGGTGGCTTGGACGCGATGTACAAGATCAATCAAGAAAAAGCCAAGATCGTCTACGATGCCATCGATCGGCATCCTTCGATTTATTTGGCTCATGCCCAGAAGGCATCGCGCTCGCTGATGAATGCGACTTTTCGCTTCCCGAACGAAGATCTTGAAAAGGCCTTCCTGGCACAAGCTCAATCGCACGGTTTGGATTCGCTCAAGGGACACCGGAGTGTTGGCGGCATTCGAGCCAGTATTTACAACGCGATGCCGATGGCCGGCGTCCAGACATTGGCTCAACTCATGGATGACTTCGCGTCGAAAAACGCTTAGTCAACGGCCCCTTTTCAGGTCCACTCTTCTAACTCAATCGGCTCTAACTCAATCGGCAACTATTCCATGGCGTTTCGCATTCTAGTACTGGACCCAATCGCTCAAGAAGGCTTCGATCTCCTCAATGCCGAGAAGGGCTTCGAATACGAAGTTCGAACGGGCCTCAAAGGAGAAGAGCTACGCAAGTCGCTCAACGAGTTCGACGGAGCCATTGTGCGCAGCGGCGTGAAGATTACGGCCGAGTCGTTGGAAGGCAACAAGCGGTTGCGAGCTATCGTGCGAGCCGGAGTCGGAACCGATAACATCGACAAGACGGCTGCGACGCGACTTGGTATCGTGGTCATGAACACACCTGCCGGGAACACATTGAGTACAGCCGAACATGCGTTCGCATTGATGCTTGGCCTCTCTCGTTCGGTTGCGCCAGCGTATCAAAGTCTGTGTGAGGGACGTTGGGACCGCAAATCCTTCATGGGAACCCAGCTCGCGGACAAGACGTTTGGTGTTATCGGCATGGGGCGCATCGGCCGCGAAGTCGCTTTGCGAGGGCTGGCGTTCGGAATGCGAGTTATTGCCTTTGACCCGTTCTTGTCCGATGAGCAAGCCACCAAGATGGGCATCGAAAAATCGAATTCCGTGGCGGACTTGTTGCCGCGTGTCGATTACTTGACGGTCCATACGCCACTGACGGACGAGACCAAGTACTTGGTAGGGATGAACCAGCTCGAAATCTTGAAGAAAGGCGTTCGCCTGATCAATTGTGCTCGTGGCGGTATCTACGAGGAAGCTGCGTTGATCGAGGGGCTCAAGCGGGGCATCATCGCTGGCGTCGCGCTAGACGTATTCGAGGATGAGCCTTGCACCAATAGCCCGCTTTTCGGTATGCCTGGAGTCATTTGCACACCGCACTTAGGAGCGAGCACCGAAGAAGCACAAACGCAAGTTGCCATCGAAGGTATCCAACTCTTGATC
>CANHVO010000366.1 GCA_947463915.1 Planctomycetaceae bacterium | reverse complement strand
GCATGTTGCGAACGTTGGGCTTTAGCTAGCGCCCGACGGCTAATGGGTGGACAAAACACATGGCAATGTGCCTACAACGAGGCCTGATGGCTGTCCATCTTTTCGAGCATGCGATAGAGGCTTCTGCGGGCAATGCCGAGCTCTCGTGCGGCTTTTGCTTTGTTGCCGTGGTTTCGCTTCAAAACCTCGGCGATGTGCAAATGCGACAGAGATTCCAATGGAATCGAATCGCCGATAGAAATCGCAGAGGTGGTGGCGACGCTGATTCCTGTGGACACGGTATGATGAAGTTCTTGAGGAAGGTTCTCCAACGTTATTGTGCAATCGTCGGCCAAGATTTTGGCGCGCTCCAGTGCATTGATTAGTTGGCGCACATTTCCCGGCCATGGGCTGTTCTGAAACAGTTCATTCACGCCAGGTCCAAGCTTCCATCGATCGCCCAGGAAGTGATGAATGAGAAGTGGAATGTCTCCAGTTCGTTCACGAAGCGGCGGAATCTTGATAGACAGAACGTTGACTCGATAATATAGATCCTCACGAAACCGGCCGTCGGCAACTTCTTTGCCAAGGTCGCGGTTCGTGGCTGCAATCAATCGCACTTTCACTCGTCTCTCTTTGACCGAGCCAATGCGACGCATTGAACCATCCTCAAGTACTCGGAGTAATTTAGCTTGAAGCCCACCTGCCAATTCACCAAATTCGTCGATAAATAGTGTGCCACCATCAGCAATTTCGAATAAGCCCGGTTTGGCATCTGAGGCGCCTGTGAACGCACCTTTTTCATGTCCAAACAACTCGCTCTCCAAAAGCGATTCCGGTAACGCAGCACAGTTGATAACGACAAGAGGGCGGCTAGCCAAGGTGCTCTGTTCGTGAATCGCACGCGCGACTAGCTCTTTACCGGTTCCACTTTCGCCCAAGATGAGTACAGGTTTGTCGCTTGGCGCGATGCGTTCGATCAATCGCTTAACCTCGTTGATGCCGGGCGAAGTCCCGATAAGCGGCTTCGTGGAATTCGTCTGCGCCAATTGACGTTTCAGATGTTTGTTTTCCCGTTCTATCTTTCCAGTTCTGGCGGCATTTCGAATCAGCGTGTCCAAATCGTCCAAGCCAAATGGTTTCGAAAGATAGTCTACGGCTCCATGCTTCATCGCTTCAACGGCCGAAGCAATACTTCCCCCGCCTGTCAGCATAATGATGCGAAGTTCTTCGTCCTCAGCATGCAGTCGCTTCAGCAGTTCCAAGCCGTTCATGCCAGGCATGTTTTGGTCGATTACGGCCACATGAAAATGCTGAGACGCTTGTACCGCAATCGCTTGCTCGGCATTGGCTGCAGCGGAAACACGGTAGCCCTGTCGCTGAAAAAAACGGCAGGCAGGCTCCAGAAAATCCGGCTCATCGTCGACCAGCAGTAGATCTATCGGTTCAGTCAGCGCAGCG
Source organism: Planctomycetaceae bacterium (assembly GCA_947463915.1). GTDB lineage: Bacteria > Planctomycetota > Planctomycetia > Pirellulales > Pirellulaceae > JBKCUI01. Next base: position 5,771 of record CANHVO010000366.1, on the reverse strand, counting down.
ATTGCCATAGTGTTTGGAAAGTCGAGATTGTTCAATGGGCGGAAAAGGACTACGTGCAGGCATCCACGGAATGCAAACCGAATGCCGTTTCGCAAACATCGTGGTTTTTCAGGGAAATTCCCATCTGCAGATATTTTACCACGCCTGAGCGCGTCATCGCGACTCACTTTACGCGAAACGTGCACATGTGCCTGTGCGTCGGACGGATTGTACGGATGAGTTCTGCACAGCGACAATTTGCCATGATCGCAAAAGCAATGCGTGTAAACCTAAAAAGCCTGAACGAAAGCCGCCATCCAGGTTTCGTTCTCCGAGAATCTGGCTCGCAAAATCTGCGTATTCCAGGATTGGCACATGTGTTGCGTTGGTGGGCTCTGCCATAGGACGATGGCGATTGGATCAGTTTCAGGAATTGGCCAGTCAACGTTTACGAAAAACAGCAACAGACGGCGAAAAAATGAAAGAAGTATCAGTAGCTTCCGCGAACGGGAACGCGACTCGACAAGCTACCAACGGATCGCAATCCGCGGTCATGGAATCGTTTAGTTATAACGATGGTATTGTTAGGATGTTTGTGACGGCTACCATCATTTGGGGGCTTGTCGGAACTCTCGCGGGCGTGCTTGTCGCATTGCTGCTCGTTTTGCCGAACCTGTTCAGCGGTCTGGAGCCAAATATCTCGGCGCTGCTTTCCTTCGGTCGACTTAGGCCTGTCCATACCAACGCTGCCATCTTCGCTTTTGCTGGCAACGCCATCTTTGCCGCCATTTACTACAGCACTCAACGTTTGTGCAAATGCAGAATGTGGAGTAACGCCTTGGGCTTGCTCCATTTCTGGGGTTGGCAGGCGATCATCGTGGCAGCCGCGGTAACTCTACCTCTTGGGATCACTCAAGGTAAAGAGTACGCGGAACTGGAGTGGCCAATCGATTTGGCGATCGCTGTGGTATGGCTTGGGTTCTTTGGCGGAAATTTCTTTATGACCCTTTGGAAGCGACGTGAGCGACACATGTACGTCGCGCTTTGGTTTTACATCGCCACCATCGTAACAGTCACCGTCTTGCATGTGTTCAATAACCTTGTCGTTCCCATCGGACTGGGCAAAAGCTACTCGGTCTATGCTGGAGTTCAAGATGCTTTGATGCAATGGTGGTATGGGCACAATGCGGTTGCATTCTTCTTGACAACTCCATTTCTAGGGTTGATGTACTACTTCCTCCCTAAAGCAGCTGAGCGGCCAGTGTTCAGTTACAAGCTCAGCATTATCCACTTTTGGTCTTTGGTTTTCCTTTACATTTGGGCCGGCCCACACCACCTTCACTACACGGCTCTTCCCGAATGGGCCTGTACGTTTGGGATGCTTTTTAGCGTGATGCTTTGGATGCCGTCATGGGGCGGGATGATCAATGGATTGCTGACTTTGCGAGGCGCTTGGAACAAGGTAACGTCAGACCCAGTCCTTAAATTTTTTGTGGTCGGTATTACTTTCTATGGTATGTCCACATTTGAGGGGCCATTGCTTTCGGTGAAAAGCGTCAACGCTCTTTCGCACTATACAGACTGGACGATCGCACACGTGCACTCTGGTGCGCTCGGCTGGAATGGATTCATGACGTTTGGAATGATCTACTGGTTACTACCACGGTTGTACCAAACCAAGCTTTGGAGCAAAACCATGGCGGAGTGGCACTTTTGGCTCGGTACCATTGGCATCCTGCTCTACATCGTTCCAATTTATGCAGCAGGCATAACCCAGGGGCTGATGTGGCGTGCAATGGACGATCTCGGCCGAATGCAATACCCCAATTTCGTGGAGACGGTGCAGTCGATTGTTCCGTTCTGGTGGGCGCGAGTGCTGGGTGGCAGTCTTTATGTCGTCGGCGTATTGATGATGGCGATAAACGCTGTTGCTACTTGGCTAAATCGTCCGAGCAAGTACGAGGTGCCCGTCTACACAGCGGCACGACTGGAGCGAGGATATCAAGATGTTCCTATTCCACCGAGCAAGTTGGCAGGAGCCCCAGTTTTGGAAGCTGCGGTTGCTCTCGATCGCGTTACAAAAATGGATTGGCACCGACGTTGGGAAAGATTGCCACTGTTGTTCACCGTGCTGACGACTGCGGCAGTCATTGTCGCAAGCTTGTTCGAGATCATTCCTACGTTTTTGATTCGAAGCAACGTCCCAACGATAGCGAGCGTCAAGCCTTACACTCCACTTGAACTAGCCGGACGGGACATCTATGTCAGCGAAGGCTGTTACAACTGCCATTCGCAAATGATTCGGCCGATGATTGCCGAGACACAGCGTTATGGCGAATATAGCAAAGCAGGCGAGTTCGTTTACGACCGACCGTTCCAATGGGGATCGCGACGAATCGGGCCTGATTTGGCTCGGGAAGGTGGACGTCAAAGCAGTTTCTGGCATTGGGAGCACTTCAATAATCCAGCTCAGCGTTCACCTGGTTCGGTCATGCCCAGCTATGGCCATTTGCTGGTCGAACGTTTGAATTTCAATGAGATTCAAAAGCGAATTCATGCAGCGCACTTCTTAGGTGCCCCATACGAACAGGAACTCACAGACGCCGCAGCCATGGCTCGGACACAGGCAGAAGCTGTCGCGGCCGAGATCATCGCTCAAGGAGGGACTGTTTCGTTCGAAGGCAAGTTAATCAAGGAATCGACGGCAATTGCGCTGATTGCCTACCTGCAACGCATGGGCAAGGACTTGTACCGCGTCGACACGCCAGTGACGCCAACCGCCCAGCCAGCTACAGACAATTCTGCCGAACAAGTGCCAAGCACGGTGACTGATCCGGTGCCAGTCAAGGTCACTGAGCCAGCACTGGACAAGCCTGCAGAACCAGCGCCGGACAAGCCTGCAGAAAAGGCGCCCGACGCCGTACCCATGCCTCAATAATGCGTGTCTAACTTAACCACGCCAAACAAAACAATACTTCAAGCTTGAAAGAGTGAAATGCTAAAAGATGTGATTTGTAAATTAGATTACTCGAATTTCGAGGAGATCGCTTTAGTGATTTTCGGATTGTGTTTCCTCGCGATTGTATGGGGGGCAACTCGATTGAAACGAGAAGCGACAGATCGATTCAGCAGTATTCCGATCGAAGACTCCGTTGTAGATCCATGGAAGGGAGGCAAATAATAATGAGCACGCAAGTACCAAGCCACGATGAAGTTGCTTTAGGGCACAGTTACGATGGCATTCAGGAATACGATAACCCACTGCCCGGTTGGTGGAAGTGGACGTTCTGGGCAAGCATCGTTTTCACTCCTCTCTATATCATGTACTTTCACAGCGGTGCAGCAGGTCGCTCCGTTGAAGAGCAATATCAAGCGAGTGCGACTGAAAACACACGAAAACAATACGCGGAGATTGGCGATTTGGCGAGCGACCAGCCGACGATGGTCAAGTACATGCAAGACCCCAAATGGGTTGGCGTAGGACAGTCAATATTCAAAGCGAACTGTGTTTCCTGCCATGGGGCTGACGGTGGCGGCAATGTCGGGCCCAATTTGTGCGACGAGAACTTCAAGCACATCAAGGCACTTCCAGATATTCTGAAGGTCATCAATGATGGCGTTGCTGGTGGCGCGATGCCCGCTTGGGGCAAGCGTTTTTCGCACAAGAATGATGTGGTCTTGGTTTCGGTTTATGTTGCCAGTTTGCGAGGTTCGAAACCGGCAGTCGCCAAAGCTCCAGATGGCAGCCCTATTCCAGCTTGGCCCGCTGAATAATGATGAACACCCAAAATCCACTCCCTATTTATCCTGTTGATGCATCTAAGCAATCATCGTGTGTCACGAAGTGCGGAAAATGCTCGGGATCCGGCAAGTGCGCCAATCAAGACGATCGCTCGGAATCGTTATTAACACCTGAAGAAAAAGTGTTACCAACGCTTAACAGCGATGGCAGTCGCATTTGGATCATTCCTTCGCTAGCCCGCGGGATTCTCTGGAAACGTAGAAGATGGTTGGCGTATGGACTAATCGCCTTTTTCGTAACCTTGCCACACTTGCGAATCGCTGGCAAGCCCTACGTGCTGCTCGATATTGCGAGTCGTCAGTTCACGTTTTTAGGCCATACGTTCTATCCAACGGACACGCCCCTTGTGGCATGTCTCATGCTGATGGCTTTCTTTTCCGTGATGTTGGTCACGGCTTTGGCGGGACGTGTATGGTGTGGTTGGGGCTGTCCCCAAACAGTCTACTTGGAATTTCTGTTTCGTCCCATTGACCGTTTTTTTGCCAACACGATTGGACGGGGAGGCAAGTCTCGCAAATCGCTGCAACCGCTTGCGATGGTGGGTCGATTTGCTGTCTACTTGATTTGCTGCCTTTTTTTAGCACATACGTTTTTAAGCTACTTTGTGAGCACAGACACGTTGGCAAAATGGATGCAGACATCACCAGTTAAACACCCGACTGCGTTTCTGGTCATGGGGGGCGCGACGGTAGGATTGATGTTTAACTTTCTCTATTTCCGAGAGCAGTTCTGCATGATCGCTTGCCCGTATGGGCGATTTCAATCCGTCATGCTGGATCGGACCTCGTTCATTGTCGCGTACGATGGGACGCGAGGCGAACCGAGGAAGAAAGGGAAGCGGGTTGAAAAAGGGGAGAGGTCAGAGAATACCCGTGGTGAAGTTCTAACTCTTGATTCTTTGGCCGTTCAAAGCGGCGGTGATTGTGTCGACTGCGGGCGATGCACTGCCGTTTGCCCCACCGGCATCGATATTCGCAATGGACTGCAAATGGAATGCATCCATTGCGCGCAGTGCATTGACGCCTGCAATCAAGTGATGAAAACCATTGGCAAGCCGACCGGACTCATCCGCTATTCGACCCAGGATCAGTTGGCTGGAAAACCGGTGAGCATCATTCGGCCCAGGACCATCATCTATCCAACGATCATCCTGATCGCTGCAGGCTTGTTTTTGGCGGTGCTCTCCACCAAATTCTCGTTCGACAGTCGAATCATGGGAGCGCCAGGTGTGCCGTTCACGATCGGCTCCGATGGAACGGTGCAGAATAATTTCCAAGTGAGACTGGTCAATCGAAGCCAGAAAGAACAGGTTTATTTAGTAGGCGTCGATGACAACCAGATTGTTGCCAAGTGGAGCAGTGGCGATTCCGTTCACTTAACACCAGGTCAATCGGTGATGATTCCACTCGACATTCATTTCCCAATGCCAAAAACGACTGGTACGGGTTATCACGATGCAAAACTAATCATCGCAGACAGCAGCGACTCGAAACGATCAATTCCAATTCGACTGACAGGGCCTAGGTAAACGTATCATGATTAACCAACTCTCTCCGCAGCTTTCCGCAGTTCAGCTCGCAAAGCGTGAGCGCAGATCGATGCGATTTTGGGTTTTCTTTATTTGCTGCTTTTTTGCAATCGACTTTACCGTAGCTGCCATTGCGATTTCTATGGCAGCGGGTGATCCATCGTTTCGCTCCATTCCAGGTTACGGGGAACGAGCTGTTGCCTGGGACGTACGACAAGCAAGAAAGCAAACCTCGAAAGAGTTGGGCTGGAATGTTCAGATTGAGCGATCTGGTCCAAGCCTCAATGAAATGATCATTACGATTTCTGATACGGAGAACAAGCCTGTTGTCCAATGCACAGGCATGGTTCGAATGTTTCATTTCACGCGAGTGGCGGAGCAATTCGAAGGCAAGCTGATTGAATCCACTCCAGGTGTCTACCGCGTCCCAATCGATGTCACGAAACCAGGACGTTGGCAATT
>CANHVO010000365.1 GCA_947463915.1 Planctomycetaceae bacterium | reverse complement strand
GCCTCGCATCCAGTTGAACGTTTCCGCTGGAAAGAACAGTTTTGCACAAAAGGATTGCATAGATGAAGAACTTTTTTCGTAACACGATTGTTTGTTCAATGTCAGTCGTAGCCATTGGGTTGACTTCAAACATCGTTTCGGCGCAGGTGCAAGCACAACCTGCTAGCCGAGCAAAGCAAGTTCAACCAGGTCATGAAGGCCACTCGCATGATGGCCACGATCACGGCAAGGAAACCATTGCGTTTCAATTGCCACAGTGGAAGACGATGCACTTTGACGATTCAGCGAAAGCCAAGCAACACGCTGAAATGGTCAAAAAGCTCGGATGTGAAGTCAAGCAAGACCAGCATTCGGGGCACATCGACCTGACCTATCGCTGTGTTGAGTGGAAATCGATGACGGTTGAAACACATGCACTCGCCGAACAATGGGGTGGCTGGCTGAAAGGGTCGGGCTTCGACGTTTCGCATGCTCATCCAGACCCATCTTATGCCGAGGGAGCCGAGTCCGTCGAATTCCGAATGGTCAACTGGAAGTCGATACACGGTAAAGGGACGGCTGACGAAAAGCAATTCGTCGAGTTGCTTGGCAAACTGGGTTGCGAAGTTGTCGTGTCTGAACATTCAGGTCATTCAGACATCAAATTCCGTGCCCCAACATGGCGTGACGTGCATGTTGCTGAACATAAGGCAGCCGATGAACTCGGTGCATGGCTGAAGAAGAGCGGTTTTGAAGTCGCTCCCCACAAACATTGATTAAGTACTTACTCACTCGTTCAACAGGAATAGGAAATCGAAATAATGAATAAGCTAATTATGAAACTGGGTGTGACTGGTATCGCGCTGCTGGTCGGTTGCGATAAAGGCGGTACGCCTTCACAGACTTCAAAGGCACCACCTACGTCGATCAGCATGGACGCTCCTCCTCCATCGACAGTCGAGGTTCACGATCACCCAAGCGAAGGCCCTCACCATGGAACTCTGGTTGAGCTAGGTAAGGAAGAGTTTCATGCGGAGGTCGTTCATGATGACAAATCGGTGTCGATTTACATCCTCGACGGCAAGGGAAGGATCTCAGTCCCAATCGATGCGAGAGAAGTTGTCATCAACCTTTTGCATGAAGGTAAGCCCGAGCAGTTCAAGCTTACCGCCACTCCGGACGCAGGCGACCCCAACGGTAAGTCATCTCGTTTTGTGTCGAACGATGCCGAGTTGGCTGGCCATATTGACGACGAAACGGCAGCACCAAAGCTAAGCATAACGATCAACGGCAAATCCTACCGAGGCGTCATCAGCCACGACCATGCGGGCCATGATCACGCACATTAAACACGCGAATTCTGATATGACTCATACGAGGAGATGCAGGGTCAAATTGTAGGAAAGATTGTGGTCGATCCGTAAATTTGAAGAACCAGTGAATATTGGTCGTTTCGCCGGTACACACACGTAGGAACATACGAGTCGATCGGTTATTACGATACAATCCCGACGTTCGCAATTGGACAGTTAAGCCACTTTTACGAGTATGCCCGTGAGCAGCATCGTTGATTTACAAAACTTTGGCAAATCGTACTCCTCGCAAAACTATGTTTGGTATCTCGGGCTTGCAGTATGCGCTGTTGTAGTTCTTGCCGGATTGCTTTCTCCTAGTGCTTTGGTGGAGGTGCCGCAGGAGTTGATTTTTGCAGATGAGTCTGCGGGAGAAGAAATCGAAGAACTTCGACTGAACACTCTTTTCAGGGTTCACTGGACCAACCTACTATTCCATTTCGGAGTAGTAGGCTTCATGACTGGATCAACCATTTCAATCATGAGCTTGATATCTCGCACAGGTAGCTGGCGTTTTTCTAGCGTATTAGTGTTAATTGGCATTGTTTGCGGATTCGTCGCTGCATTACTCGGTACTTTTGTTCGCTGGATTTTCGATGGGTTCATTCTTGCTCGTTTTGAGTTTCTAGAGACGGTAGCTGACATCTCTGTAATTGCAGTCGTAGGGCTGGCTCTTTTTGCTCCCATCATGCTTCTCCGGTTTACCTTGGATCGACAAATGCAGGAATCCAAAGTCACTACTACCTTCTTAGCGATTATGACATCAGCGTTAGTCACTCCTTTTGCTATCGCGTTTGGGGCTGCATTTGGGATCGTCAATTCCGGCTTCACGACAGATACGTTTCCACTCTCAGGTATACCAGTTGTTGTAACTTGGATTGTCCTTGTTTTCGGCTTTTCGATATTGTTTTCGTATGTGATGAACTCAAATAGACAACGTCAGCAGTGAGTTTGTACTCGCGATTCTTCGCCATCAAAGCTTACTTTGGGCTAAGCCAAAGCCATGTCCCGACCGTACAACTTGCAAGGAGCATTCCGATCCCAAACGCGGGCCAGAAGTTAAGCCCGAGTCGATCTGCGAATGCTAGTGGTATGAAGACCGGAAGCCCCAACGGGACAAGCACAAGTGTTTTGCGAGCAAACTTAGAAGTTGTCGCTAGATCTTGGTTTTGCTGCCATTGGAGGCCGAATGCCGAATCCTTGTCGATTAGTTTGGGAGAAGGAGAACGATGCGATCAAATCGCTTCAGTGCTCCCCAATTACTTCACCACCAGATCGACTTCCAATGCCTTGCCATACCGAAAGATCAATTTCACTGGACACGAATTGCACGTGACCGTCGCAATAGAGAGCATGCACACCACCAACGTGTTTGCTATGCGCGGCAACGTTGTGGCTGAGCCGACTCCACCAATAGAAGTTTCTTTGGCTATGCGGCAAACCTCCTCGGCAATCAATTTGACTGTCGTTAGGACCACGAATGTGGTTGTACATCGTGTGCCCAGGGGCACCATAGAGAATGCGGTTGCCACGCGTTAATTGCAGCCTATTTCCGCTGACACAATCCTGAGGATATTGAAGTAGTTCAGGGCCGGCATTCGTATTATTGTTCCCAGTCGTCAACACGAAGCCCGTTGTCGGTCGACTTCCGTTCCAGTTTCCCGCATTGTTTGCTCGATCACTTGGGTCCGACAAAATTTGTTCGCTGATGCAAACCGTTTGGCTTGTTCCGTCAGTAATATCGGCGAAACGAACTTTTGAATTTTCGAAGAAGATGCCAGTAACTTGAATTCCCGCAGGATTCCGCGTGGAAACAGGAAACGTGGTTCCGGTATTCAACACGTAGTTGGTCACTCCCGCGAACCCAACTCCCTGCGCCAAGTTTCGAACACCACTATCTGAAGGGCACACGAACACCGGGGGCTGAGTGATGCTCATGTCGTTGTTGGCAGCAGTATCCGGTCCACTATTGAAGTTGACTTGGTTATAAATGACGCTTTGATCCAAATGAGGCAAGAGAAATGCATAAGCAGAGAAACAATTTCCGTTTCCAGTGGTCGCATTTCCGTTCGCGGAAGCAGTCAAATTATCGCTCGTCGAAATATTGACTAGCCGACCCGGTGGAAGTGTTCTCAAAGCAGACTCATAGTTATGCATTGCCAACCCCAGTTGCTTCAGATTGTTAAAACACTGGGCACGCCTGGCTGCTTCCCTGGCTGCCTGGACGGCGGGAAGCAAGAGTCCGACCAAAACTCCTATTATGGCGATGACCACCAGTAGTTCGACGAGTGTAAACCCGGAACGGTTTGGTTTCTTAGTTGCTGGCATTGTGTTTCTCCATCTCTCCCGTTTCCGACGCGTTGTAACCAGGCAATTTGCCAAGCAGACCTCGGTAAGTGGCACTCCGAACCGTTGAAATGAGGGCTTTGATTCGGCGATCGTTTTCCGTCGCAGTTGTAAAACAAAGGTCGAAGGACTCTTCTTGAATCGGGAGAAAATTGAGCCCCGCCTCCGCACTAGCCAGCTGAACACAGATTCCCACGTCTGCCATTTCGGATCGAATCGAATCAGCCACTTGACGATGGCTTCCCGCAACGAGTCGAGGCACTGGTCGATCGCCAAAGAGTTGATCCAAGCATCGACGCGCGCCTGATCCGGTTTCTCTTGCCACCCATTTCAATGATGACTTGGTCACGCCGCGAACGGATCGGACTTTTGAATTTGATCGTATCGCGATGCCTTCCTGCCACTTGGCGATTCGTAACGTTTGAAAGTTCTCCTGCAGTTTTGACTGAACGAATTGAATGTTCTTGTTCGGTTCCTCGTTTGTCGAAAGATGGATGCCAGCGAAATGAACAAGACCTTGGCGCAGCAATTCAACCGATTGAGAACTTGATCTAGGAAGAACAAGAATTTTCAGCCCGGTCATTTGAGAAAAGCAACTTGCCAGTAATCCTGCAGCGGGATCACAAGATGCTATGACCAAGGTGTCGGACGCACTGGATTCCGCAGATCTCGAATTAGTGTCACAGAAATCAGGGAGAGGAACCGACATCGGCAGAGTTGAAGCCGGATAGTGCACTATCCTCCCGCCGACCTCCGCCCGCCAAACCATAGAATCGCCAAGCAATGGTTTGCTCTCCCACACTACTTCAGTCGATGTTTTCGTGTTATTTCCAAATAACTCTTCAACACTTTGACGAAGCGCTTCAGCAAGGCCGATTGCCGCAGTCACCGAAGGAACGAGTCGATTCGACTCAATGGCTGTGACCGCCGAACGTGAGATTCCCGCTCGCTCAGCGAGTTGGGCCTGCGTCAGGCCTGCTTTCAGACGATTGACGCGTACGCGATTTGAACTTAAAAAGAGTGTTGCCATGATCGTAACATCATATGGCAGTATCCTGCCATGTGCAATTACAAGCTGATTATCTGAGTGACAACCTCGCAGCGTTCGGGCCGAGTCGAAGCAGGAGTCTGATCATATTCAGATACGAGGTGTGCGTGGCTGCAAATTGGCCGCAACGATCGTGGTTCGCAATGGCAACACAAGATTTCATTTGACTATCCTGCGAACCAGACACCATGATCTGCAGATTTGGATAAGCCGCGAGCAGATTCGCTGCAGTTTCGACATGGGTAATGTTTTCCAGTTCGAAGGAATCTGGAGGGTTCTCCCCCCATCGTTCAACAATCGCCCTAGAGCGTTTGTCCCATGGATAAGGCAACTCCACAGGATCTGTTCGTTGCCAGCGGACTTCTGGAAGTCGCTCTTTCGCTCGTGCTACGAAATGATAGATGTAGCTTTGCATGACGGGATTGCTAACCCAGCAGTCGTTCTGATGCAAGTTCACATTGTAGTCGGTGGGCAGGAAGCGAATCACACTACGATGGTAGGTCCACAATTGGTTTACGACTAAGCATTCATCGCATCCAAGATCATGCTTGCCTCCCGTCGGGAGAAGATGGCTTATGATTTCTGCGAACATCATGGCGAAGGCTTCGGTTCCGTAGAGGTACAAGCCGCCGTTGGGATGCGTCCAGGCCGGCGCTGCTATGACGTCACAGCGTCGGGCCCATTCTTCGTGCGCCATTTGATTCCAACTAGCGCGATCTACGCGTCGTTGCGGGCTCTGGCGACCCGAGACCATTGCGAAGTCTGTTGGTTCGACGAGGTCGAAGGGCGATGGGCAATCGCTACGGATGACCATATCGTTGTCGAGTTGGAGAACATGACTGGAGCCGAAGAGCGATTGCACTTGATCGCAAACAAACATCTTTTGCCAGAATGGATGGCAAGAATGCAATTTGTTGGTGACCCATAGGACTTCCGCATTCCATCGTGTCGCGGCAGCTTGAAAGCTCTCGCGAACGTTCGGCAAGCTTCGGCGGGGTGGCAAGTCGAGTACTGCAATCACTCGCTTCATCGTTATTGCTCCTTGTTGGTAGGATCCTGGTGATGGAACGGGATCTTGCGTGCTGGACATAGACCACACTGTGGAATCTCTCGCGTTGCAAAGAAAGCGCGGACCTCAGTGTCTGAGGCAGTTGGCGGACAAGCCTTGTAGTCTCGAAAGAGCTGCCACGCTGGGATCGCTTCCAGTCGAAGTTTTCGCTCCATAGTGGCGAAGTATGCCAGAGCTGGGCATTTCCAAAGGTGGCCTTTGAATAGTTGCGTACAGGATCGTTGTAGGCAAATCTTCCAGGCCGCTCTGGGGCCGCTGTCGAATGGCATTGGTTTGCCATCGATCATGTGATACTGCTGTCGCCAGCCTTTGTGCGATTCACGGACTGTGATTTTCAGAGCAGGATAGGCGGCTCGCCATTCTTCGAAGCGCTGAAGCACTTCGGTAAATTGCTGTCGATATGCGTGTGCATTGCCGTGTTGCGACACATCCATCCGAAAGCCGTTGTCGAGTAGTGCTCTCGGCAAATCCGGATGGCGATCAAGGAAGAAACCGTTGGTGACAAAGAGCCCAGACGAGTCTGGAAATGCTTGGCGAGCAATCTCGATGATCTGAATCAAATCGGGATTGAGCGTCGGTTCTCCACCTAGGATCGCTATTTGCTTCGGTGCAAGTCGCCCTTGCCACGAGTCAAAGTTTGCACGTGCTTCGTCAGCGCTGACGATCCCACCTGCGTGGAAGTTGGAATAATGCGAACACTGCGCACAATAGAGATTGCAAGCATGTGCTGCATGAAACTCAAGGTTGGGAATCTCGATCATAATGGTCATGAGTCGTAAAGTGAAAGAAAAAAGAGCCGACACGAGTAACGTGTCGGCTCTCAAGCAAACTAACTGCCTGTGTTAAACAACCACATCCGAATCGTTGCCCGAATCTACGATGTCTTCGGGACGTACTTTACGACGAGGCCATCCAGGTGGCAGTGGAACATTGCGCCCAGGATGGCCAGGCGGTAGGTTATTCGGATACGAGTAACCAGGAGGCAAATGATAGGGGTGATCCGGTGGTAGCCTTGGCCAAGTGTAAATCGGCGGAGGATAAAGGACCTCGACCGGAGGTTCGGATACCGGTGGCCAAGCAAGATGGGGAGGCCACCAAACCGGACGTGGCTCGGGCACATACGGAAGCGGCTCTCCAGGTGGATCAAACGGAGGAGGCGGCCACCAGGGTGGTCGTTGTCCGTCAGGGCCGATTGGGCCATTGGGAATGGTCATCTTTCACACTCCTTTGAGAAGGGGGATTCAAAACAAATCAACGCCACATGACTTTGCGAAGTCCGTGTTTCTTAGTGCCAAGCTTCAAGTACTCCGGGCGATGGCGCACATAACCCGGTGGATCAACGTGAACGTGTTTGAAGACATGATCGGTAGCGACGCCGACCTTCATGCCAGCAAGCTTGGCTCGCCAAAAGAAGTCCCAATGCTCTTC
>CANHVO010000364.1 GCA_947463915.1 Planctomycetaceae bacterium | reverse complement strand
CGGTTGGTCATCCGCAAAGGTCTCGATTTCCTCCCGAATCGAGACGACTAGCACCGTGTGATAGGCGGTCATCATTCGCCCACTTTCTGTCACCAAATTCGGATGCGGTACGTTCTCTTCATCGCAAACCGTTTTGACCGTATAGACCACATCGTTTGCAAACTCTTGCACCGTATAGTTCATCGAGGACTCAAACCGCGTTTTGGAGCCATCGTAATCAACACCCAATCCACCTCCGATGTCCAAGAAGTCAACGGGTAATCCTTGCTGATGAATTTTGGAATAAACCCGAGCCGCCTCCTTCATCGCATTCTTGACCCGCTTGATGTCCGTGATTTGCGAGCCGATGTGAAAATGAAGCAACTTCAAATGCTGTTCTTTTTTGTTCTCTCGCAACAATCGAACACACTGAATAATCTCCGAAGTCGTCAATCCAAACTTGGCCGAATCGCCACCGGAACTCGCCCACTTGCCCGATCCCCGCGTGTAAAGCTTGGCTCGCAACCCAATCCATGGGCATACGCCCGTTTCGTTCGCTACCCGCAACAGCATCTTCAGTTCGTTCAGCTTTTCGACAACAATCACGACCCGCTTTCCGGATTGGAGAGCCAGCGAAGCCAGTCGACAAAACGCCTCGTCTTTGAATCCATTGCAAATCAGCAGTGACTCAGAAGTTTGCTCCTGAGCAACCGCTGCATAAAGCTCCGCCTTCGAACCACACTCCAAGCCAACACGGCAGCGATCGCTTTCCTTAAGAAACTCTTCGATCACTTCGCGTCGCGGATTCACTTTCATCGGAAAGACAGGATAGTGCTTTCCGTTGTAATCAAACTGCTCAATCGCATGTTTGTATGCCCCAGTCAAAATACGCAATTGATTGGTCAGGATCTGGGGGAATCGAAGGAGAATTGGGAGCTGAAGCTTCTTGTCTTTAACCAAATGATCGACCAAGTCTTTTAAGTCAACATTCCGAGCATCCTGCGCGCTCGGCCTTGCAATAATGTTGCCTTCATTGTTGACATCGAAGTAGCCCGCAGACCAATTTTCGATTCCGTACGTCGAGTGAATACGTTGAATCGTTTCTTCGTTCATTCCAAGCGGCTTTCCAAAGGAAGAGAGTATTGCGCATTACAGGTTTCGAATTCTAGCTGTTTCGCAAGCCGAAACTAGGGCTAGGGCTCGGGAGCGTTATCCCGTCATTGGGCGCCGGCAGGAATGAACATACCACGAATCGTAGCTGGATTCGCCAGAATTCAGTACGTTCTGAGTTCTGGCGAATCCAGCTACGGAAGTTTTCGGATTGCTGCTCGCCTAAGGTAGAAATCATGCTCCCGCTCTCAAAGAGGCGAAAGGCTACTTGGTGACTTGAGCACTAGTCAGATCGATCAAGTCTTTGGTTTGCCTGCTCTGAGAAACGGCGGCTTTAAATCGTTCTAGTTTAACTGCGGCTGGTAGTTCTCCGACTCCTTCTTTGCCAGGAATAGGGCAGCTCCCCCACTTGAAGTGACGTTCTGGCTCAGCTGTCTGGATCCCTAGTCCCCATTTCGCTTTGCCGGCCGCCATAGAATTATCAACGTAGACACACTCAATTTTGCAGTCATCGCGAAGCGGAGCCAGCAAACTGCACAAGCGAGCTGCTTCCTCAATTCGCGGATCACCAAATGGCCTCCCTTCCCTTTCGCTCGTAAAGGGGGAATCGCCACTTGCTTGAATCACGATAAATTGCCGTACATCGGAACGGGAAAAGTTGTTGGAAGCCAATAAGACGGACTCTTTGTCAATCGGAAAGAATCCAGCCTTGGTTTGTCCGGCTTCATCGGTTACCGGAATCTGCACCATTGCTACCGGCATTCGATACTCAATCGTTACCATGACACCGCCCGCCATTTTCTCAACGCGATGGGTCTTGCAGATCGCGTGGTGCGCGTCGAAAACACGAACAAGCGTTTCTGGCGTTTTCACGTCCATCAGCGAAAGTCTCGAGAGGGCATTCTGCTGAAAGACTTCGTCAAGCACCTTGGTTTCCTTCAGCCAAGGAGGCTGTGGAGTAATATGGATGTTCTCTTTCTTGAGGCCATAGTACGCCATGTCAAGATTGTGAGCACCGTAGTTCAACCACCCGAAATAGCCGATGACGCAAAGCAACGAAGGCCCAACCATACTTAGAATCGCAGCCCGCGGAATCGCTCGAATCCACGAAACCAAATGATTCCAAAAAATGGGCTGTTGTGGCGATCGCGAATTCACGTCCACAGAAGCCATTCGGTTTTTCGCTCCCTCAATCCTTCAAGTGAAATGCTTTTTCTTGTAATCGCAAGCAAGCATGCGAATGAAACTTACCAGATTTCCAAATGCAACTGCAATTGCACTCCCGTCCTATCTCTCACTCCTGCGATCACCCGCTCGACCAATGTCAGCACATCTGCACTCGTTGCTCCATCGCTAGCAATCAAATAGTTGGGGTAGGTAGAACTGAGCCGAACAGCGCCCTCGATGGCACCGTTAAAGCCAGATTGTTGCAGCAACTCGGAAGCCTTGTAGCCGTCTGGATCCACAAATGCAACTGCCGCCCTCTCTGGAAAGTTCGGCTGTTTGCTCCGCTTTACAATCCAAAATGTCTGCTCACGTTTGGTTAATCCCCGAACATCACCAGGTTCCAATTCAAAGGTGGCATCCAGAATTACCAACTCATCTAAACTGCTCACACGATGCGAAAAAGCGAGATCGGCCCCCTTTACTTCGACGACGAGTCCCTCCTTGGTCAACAACCTAGCCGATTGAATGACGTGCCCTATATCCCCCTCGTCAGTTCCCGCGTTTCCACGCAGAGCGCCGCCGATGGTTCCAGGGATCCCCACGAGATGCTCAAGCCCGCCTAGGCCGGCGCTAACGCAAAACGCAATCAAATGCGAAAGCTTTGCCCCAGCACCACAAACTACGGTGTTTTCCATTCGCCGCATCTGCCCAAATGCCGGGGACGTCAGACTGAAAGTTGCTCCGTCAAACCCCGATTCGCGAATCAGTAGATTCGAACCGCCTCCAAGAACTCGCATTGGAATGCCGGCATCGAAACAACTCTTGACCACCGACGCCAGTTGCCGACTCTCATTTGGCTCAATTAAATAGCGAGTTGGCCCACCGATTTGTAACCACGTGAATGGTGCAAGCGACTGGTTTTCCCTAACAATTCCCTCGTATGAACTCAAAGCACCCATTTCATTAGAACCTATTTCCCACGTATTTCACCAACGATTGGATTGCGACAGCAGCCTGTCTCGAGCAAGCGTGAAAATTGGATCATGAAACAGTGTTCAACGCCAGATCTGCCTTCGCCCATACTTGCGAGCGGAGGAGTGAAAAACTACCCCCGACTCGCACTGTGCTCCCTTTGCGGCGCGAGTTTTCGAAACCCGACTCCCGCAACCTTGTGGGATTATCAAGAAACCCAAAAGCGACTAACGCCGTAACGGAAGAATCTCAGAAGCCTTCCTGATGAGCTCTTTGACTCGCGGCTTCGTTTGCATTCCTGTCAACGAATATCGTTTCCAGCCCTGCTCACCCTCGCAGAAAACAACCAACTGCGGAAGTGTGTTTCCCTGCATCACTTGCTGAGCGATTTCGGGCTGAACATCTTTGTCGACTTGAGTGAAGACAACCTCTTTGAAATCACCTGCATTCTTCATGCTGCTAATGGTTTCCGATTTCATGGTTCGACAAGCCGCGCACCAATTGGCACCGACTAACACAACCAACGGCTTCTTTTCTTCCTGAGCTTTTCGGTAGGCCGCATCGTATGGAATTTGCTCGTCCGAAGTGGTGGGAGCATTCAATACAGCCAAAAGCGTCAATGCTGCAACATGCAACATTTTGGACCCCTTTCCTTGTTAGGCAAAACTAAAATCATCACCCGAAGCTGCGAGGTCCATCTCGCCGCCCGCGAAAATCCGTTCGCGTGCGTGCAGGCAAGTGCGTTGTTGCCAGCTGATCCCGTTGCAAAAAGTCTGGGATGAGGATCGGAGTCCCTTGCTCCAAAGTGCTAAACTTTGAGGCCTGGGCAAGATCAGCCGGCGTCCGATAAGTCGAAGAGTATAGGGCTCCAGCCCTCCTCCGCAACCGCTTGGCCCACGTGACATTAGCTAGCTTCGCCACATCGCCTGTCTCATCTTGTGACAAACTGCCTCATCGATTCAGTTGACTATCTAAACGCGTTGCTTTGCTAGCAATTCCGGTAAATCTTGACGACAGCTAGACTTAGGCATCCACGAAAAACCACCACTAAGGAGGGTGTCGCCACATCCTTTAGGGGCGGGTCTTCCAATGTGGTTTGCCGCACTTTTTCATCGCTTTTTTTTGGAAACTTGTCCGGAAATTAGGGATGCCTAGCTAAAAGGGAGAGCCAAAAGGGAGCGATGCACCCTTCGTTTTCTTCTAAACGAACTAGTGAATGGCCATCATGGGGCAGTCGTCAAGTCTCTTGTAGCGAAACTCGTCAAGAGTTTCGGAGGTGGGAGGCAACCAAAAGTCTTCACGACTTTCGCTACGACCTTGATGACGGAAGTCAACGAAATATTGGAAATGACACCGCTGTGGCTCTTCCAAGCCCAATGAGTAGGGTGATTCGCCGGATTAAATCGCGAAAGATGCTTACGATGCTGCGTGATAATAGTTAGGACATACGGTACAATCATCAATCCCTAGAATGTTGGGACGCCATTGGTACACTTAGCCGAAGCGCATTGAGACTTCCCTCGACTGCTTCCCACTTCGTTCAACTCTAATTTTCATTTCCATGACCGATTCGCAAAATTCAACGGATTCCAATCCAGGCTCCGAAACTCCAGTTGCTCCAACACCAACAGCAACACCTGCAAGCGGTGGGCCTATCAATCTTGAGCAAATCCGATTGATGCGTGAAGCCCAACAGCAGCGAATCCAACAGGATCAAAAAAGGCAATCGCGAGAGAAAGACAAGCAATCACCTAAACCCAAAGCCCAAAAGGCCGCTTCTTCTGAAGGGATCACCGCCACCAGCGAATCGGCCCCAGAAATCATCGACGCAGAAGCGTTGGCGCCTCGCTACCGATCGAACAATGACTCCAATCCTGTTGCCGGAAAGATTCCTGTACCGAGCGTAAGAGCGAAAAACAGCGAAGAAGAGCAGTCGGCTCTCGATGCTGAACTCGCGGGCGCCGACCTCGATGGACTGATGATCGGAGATCGAATGCTTCGCGTTGGCCGATCGCTTGAAGATGGTTCTCGCCATCAAGGCAAAGTGATTAAAGTTCACAATGCTAACGTCTTTATCAGCCTTGGCGGACCAGACGAGGGGGTCGTTCCTCTCCTTCAGTTCGATACGCCTCCCACCGAAGGACAAGCCGTCGATTGCTTGATCCGGGCGTTCAATCAAGAAGAAGGCTTGTACGATCTTGCGATCCCTGGAGAGACGGTCGCGGTCAATGATTGGGACGATTTGATCGAGGGCTCGGCCGTCGAAGCAAAGATCGAAAGCGCGAACACGGGCGGTGTCGAATGCTTGGTCGGCAATGTTCGAGGTTTCATTCCCATCAGCCAGCTTTCGGAATTCCGAGTTGAGACTCCGGCTGACTATATCGGGCAAAGACTCGTCTGCATCATTACCGAAGTCAATCCTCGACGAGGCAATTTGGTCTTGAGCCATCGTGCGGTCCTGGAACGAGAAAAGGCTGCCAAACGCAAGGAACGTCTCGCGGCTCTCGAAGTCGGCGAAGCCTGCGAGGGAACCGTTCGCAAAGTCATGGACTTCGGCGCGTTCGTCGATATCGGTGGTCTGGATGGCATGATCCACATCAGCCAGCTCTCGTGGGACAAAATCAAGCATCCAAGCGAAGTGGTGAAAGAAGGGGACAAGATTCAGGTTCGCGTCGAAAAGATCGATGTCGAAACCGGCAAAATCGGTTTGTCCTACCGATCGCTTCAAGATAATCCTTGGACTGACGTGGACGCAAAATTCCCGATCGGAACACTGGTCCGCGGAACAGTGACGCGCCTCGCGAATTTTGGAGCGTTCGTTCGTCTTGCGACCGGAATCGAGGGTCTCATCCACATTTCCGAGCTGGCTCACAAACGTGTTGCCAATGTTGCAAACGTCCTCAAGGAAGGCGAAGAAGTTGAGGTCAAGATCCTGACCGTTGAACGGGACAGCCAACGAATCGGTCTTTCTCTCCGCGCAACGCAAGCCAAACCGGAATCTGCGAACGCGGCTGCAAAGAAGCCTGAGCCAGAAGACGAGCCAAGACGTGAACCAGCTGTTCGAAAGTACCAAGGAACACTCAAGGGTGGAACCGGCGTCAACAATGGCGGTGAGCTCTTCGGTTTGAAGCTGTAAGGTTCGTAGCCGGATTCGTGAGAATCCAGCAATTTCCAAATCAACTTTCGTAGCTGGATTCGCCAGAATTCAGTAGGTTCTGAATGAACACTCGTAGCTGGATTCGCCAGAATTCAGTAGGTTCTGAATCAACACTCGTAGCTGGATTCGCCAGAATTCAGTAGGTTCTGAATTCTGGCGAATCCAGCTACGGAAGTATTCATTACCCCTCTTGCATTTTCGTTTTCATGGTCGCACCCGGCAGGTGCGACCCACTGTTGGTACAAAGCACAAAACATTGCGAACATGGTACGATAGAG
Organism: Planctomycetaceae bacterium; assembly: GCA_947463915.1. GTDB lineage: Bacteria > Planctomycetota > Planctomycetia > Pirellulales > Pirellulaceae > JBKCUI01. The sequence continues at coordinate 567 of CANHVO010000364.1, read as the reverse complement.
ATCCCGGTGCCCCGATTACCAATCTCTACTCAGGAACGCTCCATGATTCGCACATTTAATTCCGTTCGCAAACTCTTTGTTGGGGTCGCGTTTGCAACGCTTCTGCCTGCCCAAACCCAACTCCATGCTCAGACACCAGCTGAACGCTACTTGTCGATTCCCTCCGACTCTTTAAGCCTGACGTCCATCGATGTCGCTTCCCTGCGAAATCGCAAGGAGCTCGAAATTGTTCCATGGGAAATCATAACTGCGTTTGGAAAGCAAGAGCTCGGAATCGACCCCCTCTTGATTACCAGCGTGGACATTGCAGCGGGTATGCCAACGTTGAATGGTCCTGAATTCGGAGCCGTGATTTTTACGTCGGCACCAGTCGATATCGCAAATCTTAACGACAAGCTGTTTTCGCCTGTAACCGATTCTCCCAAAGTCAAAGGGATGCGTTTCAGGAACTTGTTAGACACCAATGTGTCCGTCAAGATCGTTCAATCGGAACCTAAAAAGCTTTTGGTAGGCACCGATGCAACGATCCGAAAGATGTTGTCAGCAAAAGCCAAACCGAACAAAATG
>CANHVO010000363.1 GCA_947463915.1 Planctomycetaceae bacterium | reverse complement strand
TAATACGGCCCTGAAGTGAACGAAACGTCGGATTGCAATTGCGATTTTTCAGTGCCGAAACGATTGAGGACAATCGTTTTACTCTGGCACCAGTGTAAAGCGATTGTCCCAATCGCTCTGCGGGCACTTCAGGCCCATTCTGTTAATACGGCCCTGAAGTGAACGAAACGTCGGATTGCAATTGCGATTTTTCAGTGCCGAAACGATTGAGGACAATCGTTTTACTCTGGCACCAGTGCAAAGCGATTGTCCCAATCGCTCTGCGGGCACTTCAGATCCATTCTGCTAATACGGCCCTGAAGTGAACGAAACGTCGGATTGCAATTGCGATTTTTCAGTGCCGGCAACGATTGAGGACAATCGTGCGACACTGTTCAAAAAATTCATTCAAACTAAACAGAACCAACACATAGTTTGGTCGATGGAGGCGATAGACTAAAATGCCTTAAGTTAGCACACCCATGTTCCACCTTTCCCCTTGAAAATCCCCATGTTTGATCTAACACGAATCCCGGACGCTGTACGTTACGAAGGTGGCGTCTCTCGACGACTTGTTCTTGCTTACGGTGCGGCGTTGGCCGGTTTGCCGTTGGTCACAACTCGCTTAGCCGCAGCCGATCGCAAAGTCGTTTTTGAGAACAATCCATTTTCCCTTGGCGTAGCCTCTGGAGACCCAGATGCGACGAGCGTTGTTCTCTGGACCAAGCTTGCACCAGATCCGACATCACCCAGCGGTGGCATGAAGACCGAAATGGTCGCCGTGGCTTGGGAGATCGCTGAGGATGAGTCCATGAGCAAAGTCGTTCAGAGCGGCATTTCCATTGCTACGCCGCAGCTCGGTCATTCGGTGCACATCGAGGTAAACGGTTTAAAGCCAGCTCATTGGTATTGGTATCGATTCAAGGCAGGGGATGCCGTGAGTCCCATCGGTCGAACACGCACACTGCCGGATGCCAACGTGGAGCCGGAGTCGCTACGGTTTGCTTTCGCTTCTTGCCAACACTACGAACAAGGATTGTTTACCGCTTACGAGCAAATGGCCAAGGACGATCTCGACTTGGTAATCCATTTGGGTGATTACATTTATGAGTATCCGGGTGCAGACAATCGTGTTCGCAAGCATAGCGGTCCGGCCGACGGCAAGATAAAGACGTTAGACGATTACCGATTGCGACATATGCAGTACCGCTCGGATGCTCTGCTTCATGGCATGCATGCACAGTGCCCTTGGTTTGTCACTTGGGATGACCATGAGTTTGACAACAACTATGCCAACGACATCCAAGAAGAGCAAAGGAACGACAAACCCAAAGCGGATCCGGTTGACTTCCTGGTACAGCGAGCGGCAGCTTACCAAGCCTACTATGAGATGATGCCACTGCGCAGGCAGACGTTACCTCAAGGCCCCGACATGACGATCTATCGCAAGGCATCGTTCGGGCGCTTGGCTGAGTTTTTTGTTTTGGATACTCGCCAATATCGAACCGATCAACCTAATGGCGATGGCCTTAAGCCACTGAGCGAGGAGGCTTGGAAGCCATCCAATACGCTTTTGGGCAAGCAGCAACGCGGTTGGCTTGACCGAGGCTTGCTCGAATCAACAGCGACATGGAATGTGCTTGCCCAACAAGTCATGTTTGCCATGGTCGAAATTAGCTTGCGTGATCGAAGCGGTTTTTCCATGGACCAATGGCCAGGGGCGGCTCACGAACGGTTGGCATTGATGAAGTTCATCGCCGACCGCAAAATCCCCAATCCAGTTGTCCTCACAGGGGATATCCACGCAAACTGGGTCAACGATCTGCGAGTCGATGATAGGCAAGCCGACAGCCCGGTCGTCGCGACTGAGTTTGTCGGGACCAGCATTTCAAGCGGTGGCAATGGTCCAAAGGAGGTAAAGAATTTGGACAAGCTAATGGCGAATAACGCATGCGTCAAATTCCACAATCAAGAGCGAGGCTATGTTCGCTGTGTGGTGACTCCAGACAAGTGGACGAGCGACTATGTGGTGGTCGAGGATGTGAAGACAGCCGGCGGAGAGACGTTGACTCGAGCGTCGTATACCGTGGAAGCTGGTCGGCCAGGGGCTCAGTTGTCGTAGATGATCGGCGTGTTCCGATATCCCTAGCACGACCTAGTGCCGTTTTCTCTAATTGACCTTGATCAAAAAACTTGAGTTTATGGACGTGGGATAGGCTTCCAGCCTGTCAACCGCAGTACCGACAGGCTGGAAGCCTATCCCACGTTAACTAAGAATCGCACCACTAGTACGCCTACGTCGAACGGTTAAACGGCTTGCGTCTTTGCCCTTCGATACCTTTCCATTACAATTCGCGGCTGTTGGCCATTTGGAATCCATCTCTCAAATCAGTAGGCAATGAAACAGCATGAACGCAATTAGCAAAAACACGATTGCAACAATCGCATACGCAAAGCAAATTTTGGCCGATATCGATGACAGCAGCATGTGCCAGCAACCGTCTGGCCTCAACCATCCTGCTTGGCTGTTGTTGCATTTGGCGACGGCTGCCGATTATGCATCGAGTTTACTTGGCGGCCAAGGTGTTTGCCCAGCTGGTTGGAATGCGTTGGCAGATACCAAGAAGCCACAAACCCAAACGCGTAGCGACTACCCATCAAAGGACGAATTGGTCAGCAACTTCGAAGCCGCCTTTAAGCACGCTGCGGACCTATATGAGAAATCCAGCGATGAGGATTTGAACAAGCAGCAAAAGTTAGGATTTTTTGAAACGGAGTTGCCAACCGTTGGGGACATGGCAACCTTCCTACTGATCGCACACACCAATCTGCATTTGGGGCAACTATCAGCATGGCGGCGTGCGACGGGCAAGGCACCGCTGTTCTAGGTTGAGCGGCGAGAGAGAACATACCACGATTCGTAGCTGGATTCGCCAGAATTCAGTACGTTCTGAATTCTGGCGAATCCAGCTACGGTAGTTTTCCGCCTGCCGCTCGCCTAGCCGCTGGTCGGGTTGCTGCTTTTTTCGGAATTCGGGGAACGTGTTGGGCTTACTCGATCAAGTATTCGTATAATTTCGCTTCGAGTTCGTTCTTCCGATTTCACCCCGAACTGTTAGCACCGTTATGCGACTTTTCTGTGCGTTTTCATTTTTGCTCGTCGCTTGTCCGATTTTTTTCCCGTACAGGCTTGAGGCACAGACGCATTTGGCGCTGACGAGGAATTATGTCGAAGCACCGACTGGCGAATCGAGTCCAGTTATTGTTCGTGAGTTGCTTCGTCAGGCAATATTCATTGCCGCACGAGAGGAGTTGGGCGTTACCACTAGCGACGAAGTGTTGGCTGACAGTGTTGAGCAAATGGCCGAAAGGATTGTTTTGCGCCCGCATCTACATGTCGCGGCGGACAACTCGGATGCCGAATTTGGAGTCTATTCTCTCAAATCTGATAAGGCGATATGGGAGCACTCAACCGATGCGAACTACCCGGATAGTGAGGTTGGGCGGTTGTCGCGAGACTTTCAAAAACTCTCTCGCAAGGAGTTTCCCGCCCTGCTCACCAAAGCAGGGCTGAAGGCGAGAGTAGGAACGAATAGCCGGCATGAGTTTCCCAAAATAGAGTTCGAAGAGTTGAAAGTCATTCGCGATTTGCACGAGGATTTTGCGATTCTGCCGCAATGCATCGCCATCCAGCGATTGCATAGCGCGATAAAGAATCACGGCGACAGTGTTGAACTTCTAGGAATGCTTGCCAAGAGTTATGCGAATCTTTTTCAATTAACGCAGTCCTTGTCGGATGGCTTACCGCAAGCGTTGGCGGCCAGAGCGTTGCTTTATGGAGACCGCGCGGTCGATCTTTTTCCCGATAGCGTTCAAGCGCGTTGGTCGCGAGGCTACGCGCACGCCTTGGTTGGTTCCCTGATAACGGCCGAAAAGGACCTGGTATTGGAGTCCGAAAAGCAACCGGTTTGGGCCAAGGTAGCTTGGCACATCGTGAAGTTTGAACATGCTCAGCTCGATGCTTTGATCGAGACAGCCGTTGATTCCGATAGGAGGCTTACAGCGATGGGCCGGATCTTGGTAACTGAGGGTAACCCAATAAGTCAAATTAGGCTGACGGCTTTTCAACGTGCAAAGGAGATCATGCCGACCAATCCTCGCGTGTTAGTCGGAATATTCCGTGAAGCAGGAGTTGGGGTTGGAACGAATGCCATCCAGGACGCGATTGCATCCTGGAGTGAGGTGGTTTCCGACTTTAAGAAATCTGCTGAATTGCCAAAAGCTGCCAGCACAGCAAACACATATCGCGACTTCATTTCCATTCTAGAGAGTAGCCCATCAGACACTCCCAATGAGTTTCCGAACAGCGCAATCGCTCGCATCATCGATGACATGAATTTTTGGCTTCATGCTGCTTTGATTCGGCACTCTCGCATCAAGATCGGAATAGAGACCGAAGAAATGGTCGAGGAATGTCGGTCCCAACTTGAGGGGCATCGACACTGGCATTTCATCGAATTGATGAGCGAATCCCATCAGGTTTTCAACAGCAAATTTTCCGGTCCTTTCTTGGAACGACTTGCAAACGTTCGAATATTGGATGTAACGCCCGATGGCTTGTCGATGGATTTGACGGAACTTTCGTGGTATAGCAAACCACCTTACAGTAGGTTACCTCATGCTCAGACTCGCCAATCTGCTTTGCATAGGCTGTCCAGTTCCGCCTGGGAATTCCAGAGGTTTGAGCGGATTTATTGGCTTGACTTTAAGGGTAACTCTTTTTCGATACCAATTACGGATGCGGCGATTGAACTGCTACGGCACTCGCCAGCGGCACACGCGTATTGGCTGCACGATCGATGGGCAATCGAAAAGAGTAACGTGAACGAATTCCGATCGCGATTCGAAGACTCGTCAAGTATCGATTGGGTGATCGCTCGCAATGCTAGGTTAGAAAAAGATAGGGGCATGGCGATCGATGCATTGGAACGCATTTTGAAAGTCAGCAGCGATGCTCACGTGTTTCAATTACTGGCTGAGACCTACAAAGATACTGGGGATATGGACAAATGGGCAGCGACGCTTGAACGGACTTTGGATTTCGATTCCCCCGACTTAGCCGGAGCAAACACGATGGTTATGTTGGCAAATTACTTTCTAAAAACAAAAGGTGATCCACGAACCGCTCGGCGTTTTGCAAAGAGCGCCGCAAAGACCGGTACAGCATTGGCAATGCAGTGCTTAGCCGACGTTTACACGGAGTTAGAGGAATGGAAAGAAGCGGAGGAATTGATTCGAACCATTGGGGAACGCTACGCGAAGCCAGTGGACTGGCTTATTTGGTGCGTGGCTCACAATCAGGGTGACTACAAAGCGGCTGGAAGATTTGCCATGGCTTATGAAGCGACGATTGTCGATCAAAAGAATCAAGAAATGTTTAATCTTCGGTTCATGATTCGTAAGCTGGCAGAGCAAAAGATCGACAACCAGCTAAAAGCAGACGTATTGATTCAAGCCAAAAACTCGGCTTTCTTTCTTTTGGTCCTTTTTGAGTTTTGGGAGGAAAACAATTTCGAGGACAGAGACAGGATTGCCTCAGACTTGACTAGAGCTCTCGAGAAATTTGAACAAAAGGCGCCACCTTTGTACCCTATCGACGTCTGCGGTCGCATTGTTGTCGATCTCCTCAAGACCAATGCTTCCATTGAACAGGCGGTACAAAAATTCGATGCAGCGATACAGGCGGACCCTCAGTCTTCGTCGATTGGCTACTTTGCTGGAAAGTTTATCGAACTCTCGGGAGACAAAGCAAAAGCGATCCAATACTATAAAATAGGCGCTCAAGGAACGGATGTTCCTCCATCGTTGTCTGCCGTCTTGTTTTCGAAAATTCAATTGAGAAACTTGAAAAAGTGATGCAATCCCTGTCGCCAGCGTGGGAAAGATAGGAATGGCGTTGAATTAAGTCTGTACTCGTAGCGGAAGTTGTAAAACTTCCTGGAGTTTGAGGCACTACAGGAACTATCACGAGATTCCACTACTTGCTATCTCAACGCCATTCGGGAAAGACATCACCAGTGCATGACAAACCCTCCGTCGACATTGATGGTTTGCCCGGTCACATTTGCGGCACGATCGGATGATAGGAAGACGATCATGTTGGCGATGTCTTCTGGAGACTGCCATTTCCCAAGTGGTACGACCGCTTTGATTTTCATGTCGGTCCATTCCTCGTAGCTTAACTGATCCGCTTCTGCGGTTTGGTTGTACCACGCTTGCCAGACGGATCGGTTTAAGGTGGTCCGCACCATACCTGGACAAACAGTGTTAACGCGAACACCATGCGGCGCGAGGTCTTTTGCGAGGCACTGCGAGAAGTTGATATTCGCGGCCTTGCTGGCACTATAGGGTGGGTCTGTTTGCGATCCGATCTGGCCTGCAACGGAGGCCAGGAAGATCATTGTTCCTCTCTTGTTTTCGACCATGCTGGGTGCAATCGCATGCGCAACGTTAACCATTCCCATGATGTTAACTTCCAATATTCTCGGCCAATCCGCCGGCTTGAGGTTGGTGAATGGAAAGCCGAATTTTCCTGAACCAATGGCTGCACCGTGCACTGCGTGGTCGATAGAGCCCAGGCTTTCAATGGTCAGAGGGACTGCATTGTTAACGGATTGCTCGTTCGTAACATCGACGGAGAGTCCGATGGCTCGAACGTGAAAGCGGGCAGCAAGTTCTTCCGCAACGGTTCGCGTATTCTCGGCGCTGTCCCAGATAGCGACGTTGGTACCTTCGGCCGCGAAGCATTCGGCGGTGGCCAACCCAATACCGCGGGCGCCACCCACGACTACGGCCGTACGGTCTTTGAGATAGAGATCCATGTTCACTTTCTATTTGCTTGTCAAATCGATCCAGCCGACATCGACGCTATTCGACATTTGCAGCGGTGAATTGTCTACCAGTCTAGGGTCCCCTTTTTTCGAACGCGGTGAAGCAATTTGTAGCGAAACTCGTCAAGAGTTTCGGTGGTTTATGCAATGCGGCCGAACGTCTTTAAGTTGCGCTATTTGTGGTAAGGGCCGAAGGCTCGACACATCCTTTGCCGGTGCCGTGCCGAAAGCGACTTTTGACATATGTCGTTTTGTCCGGTTCGGGCTTGTCCCGGGTTTGTCCCGACCGGACACCGCTCTGGTGTTCTAAGGGGCCGCATGATGAAATGACAACTCTGGATTCGTCGCACCGCCAAGGGCGGTGCGACGAAT
>CANHVO010000362.1 GCA_947463915.1 Planctomycetaceae bacterium | reverse complement strand
GAAAAACCGGACTATTCATTGATGTGTATGCCTAGATGAGTGTTCTGCAAGAATCCAATGTCCCTGGTTCTCGCTCGCGTCAAAGATGTGGTCTGGAATCCCGCCGCGTTAGCACTATGATCCTCAGCCGCGACCTATCCGTCTAGATCCGGAATCGTGAAGTAATCATAAAAGTTTCCGTTACAACCCTCCGGCCCCATAATATCGGTAGATTTCAACTGAACCCCACAAACGCCCCAAGAGTTACAGTCTTTCTTTGTGTTTTGCCTCGATACTGTGGAGTACAACCATCCTCCAACTATGAGAAAAGCATAAAGGCGCTGCGCCACGCCACAAACTTGACGCACGGGCGGTTTATCCGTTTTCATTTGAGCTATCATTCAAGCAACTGATACACAAGAAAACCACTCTGTGGGGCATCACGCGGAAAGTACTCACGATTCTTGCGCAAGCCCCTAATTTTTGATCGGAAAAAACATGGATCGCGAAAAGTACCAAGAACTCGTTTCAACGTTTTTCGAGTGGAACCAGCCTGCCATTTCGCAAATTTTTTCTGAGTTGCTTTCCGCCGTCGCTGCGGAACGCGACTTGAGCCCCTCCGGATTGATGAGCCAAAACTACGAAACAGCCCGCGCAAACCCCGAGATCAATGTGCTCCCGGGAAATTTGAAGAATGCACGGGACGCGATCTTTCCTTATTTTTGGGGAACGGATAGCTGGAACAATCCCCTGCACTTGGAAAATGTAAAAGGCCCCGCAAACCACGCTTCGCTGATTGGTGCATTGGCTTGCTTGCTCAAAAATCCCAACCTGTGCACAGATCGATATAGTCAGCGCTCGAATGAACTCGAAGTTAAAGCAGTAACGACGCTGGCTAATTTGATCTTTTATCATACGGACGACCCTTGGGGCGTTTTCACGATCGGCGGAACCATCTCCAATTTATATGGCGCCAAGATTGGCCTGGAGCGCGTCGTGCCGGGTGCGATGCGCACCGGCCTGATGGGGCACCGAGTTGTTGGTATCTGCTCGCAAGCAAGCCACTACTCCAACCAAACTGTCGCTGGCTGGCTTGGCATCGGCACAGAGAACTTGATCCATATCCCAACGGACGAAAAGCTCGCTATGCGGATCGATTTGCTGGACGCCAAATTGGACGAACTGTATCGATCCAACATTAAAGTTGCCTACGTCTGCGCGACTTTTGGAACGACCGACGCCTTTGGGATCGACGACATACAAGCTATCCGCGAATTACTGATAGCCAAGAGCAAAGCATATTCGGTCCCCATGCCACAGCTTCATGCTGACGCCGCCGTTGGTTGGGCTATGGTTATGCTCACCGATTACGATACGGCCAAGAATCCGCTTCGGATGGAGGAAGGTTTACTCGAAATCGTGCGCGAAGTTCAGATCAAGAACAAGGGCCTGCGATATGCGGACAGCGTGACTATCGACTTCCACAAGTTAGGCCGAGGTCACTACCCATCGAGCGCCTTCATCGTGAATCGCCGAGAGGATTTGAAGTACCTTGCGCGAACAGTATCAGACACGCCGTATTTTTCCGAAGCAGACGCCAGCCGAGACCCGGCTCTATTTACTCTCGAATGCTCACGACCCGGCTTAGGCCCCTACAGCGTCATTGCTTCTCTAAACGGGATCGGTTTAACGGGTTGGCAAATGTTAACCGCAAGAGCATTGGAACTGACTCAACGACTAAAAGATCGACTAGCGAAGATCGAGTATTGCAAAGTTCTCAACGCAGAGACACGAGGCGTGTCGGTAAACTGGTGGGTATTACCCAAAGGTAGAAACGCGGAAGACATTTACCAGCGGTTGATCCGCAATGAACTGACACCAGAGCAGTTGTCGCGGTACTTGCCAGAAGTAAAGCAACTCTACGACAAGCGGACCAAGATGATGGATCCAACCTTGGACGCCCGCTTGGGATTCACGACCAGCTTCGGCTACTGCCCCCACGGCATCGATATCCCAGCCTGGAAAGCAGTCTTCTTCAACCCAAAGACCACCGAAGAAATCGTCGACCGAATCGCCTACGGCATCGAGGAGTTGTAGTAAGCCATCGCAACAGCCTAAACTGCGTTCGCGAAGCGAACTCACCCCCAGTCTGAAAAATCCCATCGCGTTCGCGATTCACTCGCAGAAGGCTCGTACGTTTGAGTTGTGGCGATAGGCTTACTTGCTAATGGTGACCATCAAAAAGTTGTTCGTGTCCGATGTCACTCCACCTACCAAAGTTGCTTTTCCGATGTCCAGTAAAAGCGTTGAATTGAAAGTGACCGTCGCAATGTCCGATTGTTTCTCTTCCGGTTCGTTGTCATCCATGCGGGATGCCGTGTAGGCGACTTTCAGAAGTACCTTGCCGTCCTGTGGTGTGGCTTTCACCTGAACAAGTGTTCCTACCGACATCGATTGCCGGGACTGTTGTTGCACCCCCTGGGCAAGTCGAGTAACTCCCGAAACGACAGATACGTTCTTGCCAATCTGCACCATGTTTTCATGATACTCAAGCACATTGAGGCGGACCGTTTGGACCAGTTCAATTTTCCCGTCTTTGTTCAACTGGTCAAACGACTGCACAATCTCACTGGATGTGCGACTTACTTCCGGTGCGTGCTTGAATCGAAACTCGGTAAACTGAACAAGAAACGATTGCTCTGCCTTGACCGATGGATCAGGTGCCGAGAAAACGTTCGACGGACTTTCGGATTGAAAGCGTGGCGGTTGCGAAAAATCAGATCGAGTGGCAGCTGGCGGTCGCCCCGGCATTTCTTGAGCATCGACGATTTGTACGAACAACACACTCACGCACAACAGCACTGCCAGCAGACGCATTGGTATTCTCTCGGTTAGTCAGAACAACTCGAAACATGGACTCATTGTAGCGATATGAATCCCAGGTTAGGCATTCAACACGCAAATACGACGTAGGTTTCGTTCTGTCCATCGTGGACTTTTCTGGTGATTCTTGAGATCATACGTCAACCGCCGGATTTCCTTCTAATACCATCCTATACCTATATCCTTAATCATGATGCAACTTGGCTTCGTAAGTGCTATTCTCCCTGACCTGACGCTTGAGCAAACGTTCGAGTTCGCTGCCTCGATCGGCTACCGATATGTCGAGGTGATGTGCTGGCCTCCGAGCAAAGCGGATCGCCGCTATGCTGGTGTTACCCACATCGACGTATCGAGCCTAGACACCCATTCAATCTCCACGATTCAATCGCTGATCCAAAGGACAGGTGTTCGCATCAGCGGACTTGGCTACTACCCAAATTGCCTCGCTCCCGATCCGGCCGAAGCTGAACAAAGCGTCGAACACCTCAAGCAAGTTATCTTGGCAGCTCCGAAACTCGGACTCACTCAAGTCAATACATTCATTGGCCGCGACTTCACCAAAAGCGTAGACGACAACTGGCCACGTCTCATGGCCACTTGGAAACCAATCGTGGATCTGGCAGAAAGCCACGGTGTTTGTATCGGAATTGAGAACTGCCCGATGCTTTTCACCAAAGACGAATGGCCAGGCGGAAAAAACATCGCAACGACTCCTGCGGTTTGGCGGCGTTTGTTCAGCGACCTGGGAAGCCCGAACCTGGGTCTCAATTACGATCCATCTCACATGATCTGGCAGTGCATGGACTACCTAAAACCCATCCGCGAATTCGCCGATCGAATATTCCATGTCCATGCCAAAGATGTTCGCATCGATCGCCACTTGCTCAACGAAGTCGGCATTTTTGCGCATCCCAATCTGTATCATTCACCCAAACTGCCCGGTCTTGGTGAAATCAATTGGGGGCAATTCTTTTCGATCTTGGGTGACGTTGGCTACCAAGGCCCCGTCTGCGTCGAAGTCGAAGATCGAGCTTACGAAGCTACCGTCGAAACCCGAAAAGAGTCACTAGCCCAAAGCTATCGTTACTTGAGCCAGTTTGTCGGAAGATAGTCATGCTCAGCAAATCGCCACAAGTCTTTAAGGGCCAATGAACAAATTAGCCGATCGGCGTTAGCCGCGGTTCTCGACGAATGTCGCGCGATCTTGGAAACCGGGGCTAACGCCCGCCGGCTAATGGGTTGGTAAAATACATGGCGATGTGCTTGGATTGAGCTCACTCACCCGTGGCAGGTTCGAGTTTCCGAAACGATACAATTCGAAAGCCGATGTCGTAGCATCGGCTCCCTAGCCGACGTGCGCGAACCACCTTGGCCGTAACGATCGCTGTCAAAAGATAGATTTGAGCAATCTGCTCTGGATACCACTGCCTATCCGCCAATAGAGAGAAGCCCGTTCTCGATAGATTACGAACAACCACTTGTGTTGTCGGAAATTGGATTGGCAATCCGAGTGGCGACTTACTCCACTCCAAGATCGCTGGCCCTTTGCATCGAAACCTAGTTGCAACCCGCACATCATCATCGCACGTTGGAGCCGGGCCACGTTCCCGCAATTCGATTTGAACCTGGGGAGGTATGGCTATCGTGAGAGGATGCAATTGAACTAGTTCGTTGAAGTTTGGCTCATTCGTTGCTCCAAGCACTTCGTTGCCTCCTGATCTAAAGCGGTATTCTTTTCCAAAACTAATACACGCATCGCGGCCAACCGAGTCATTCCTGGTCGTTCTTCGCGCTGACACGTTAGTCCATCAAACCGATTGGCTACGGCACAAATGCGACTTGCAACCTCGATTTCGTCCCTCACAAGCCCCACCGGGAATCCGTGGCCATCTGGTCGCTCATGGTGCTGATAGCAGATCATCAATTGAGTTTGGGTGACACCTGGTTCTTGGCACAGCAGTTTAAAACCTTCCGTTGGATGTGCTTTCTCTCGTCGCTGTGCCCGGTCCTGCGATTGTTCGCTCGATGTAAGCGAGGCACCTTGGATAGTCGCCAGTTCAATCTTCCCGATGTCATGCAACATCGCACCTGAGCAAATGTCCGAAACGGATTCCTCAACATGCCCCTGCTTCTCCGCAATCAAGTATGCGTAAAACGCCGTATTGACAGCATGCGTGACGAAACTCGAATCATGCCGAAGCGTTCGGTGCACTTCGCGTCCGTCAAAATGAGCTTGTGGGCCAAGTGTCGCGAAACGTTCACCGCACTGGATGCCACATTCCACCAACTTCTGGACGGACTGTAGCTCAAGGGCTTTAGTCAACTTGCCATGCAACGATTCCGCGAAAACAGCGGTTTTAAGCACACGCGGAACGCGGGACTCCCCTAACCAGGTCGGTAAGTGTTCATCCAAGTAATCGTGATAGGACGAAAGGCTGGTGTCTTGAATGAAGACTTTTTGGCTCGGATTGGAAAGCAAAAAGCTAAACATACTTTCCGTAACAACCTGGTTGCTCGACAGGAACTTGACCGTCGAGTTGGTTTTCTCGTTCCATAGGTACACATTCGTACCAACTTGATAGTTCGGCACGAGCGTCAGCGGGTGAATAGTAACGAGCCCAGAGGTAGTCATGCTTAGAAAATACGTCGCGAACGTGTTGCGAGTTGAAAACCTTGGCCCTTTGTCCTAATGGAAAGTACCAATCCATCCAGACAATCGCTACGGCCGATGCATTCAACCTTGGCAATACTTTTCATCTTGCTCCCTCCCCCCGAGAGGGTATGGCTGTGAAGCATCTTGTAGCGAAACTCGTCAAGAGTTTCGGTCGTTTAGGCGATGCAGCCGAATGTCTTGACGACTTTCGCTACACTAAAGGCTAATGAAGAATGCTTCAAAGCGATACCGGGGGGGTGGCGAAGCTCGAGGAGGGGGTGTTGCTAATGACAATTGTGTGGCCAGGATGAAAAAAAATTCATACAATCGTTAATGGTGTTTCATCGAACTCAGCGGACCAATTCTTCTAGGAGCCGTAATGTTTAGAACTATTTTCGTTTTTGCGATTGTTTCGTTTGGCACTGTTCGGGCCCAAGAACCCTTAGAGCCTGCGATCGCACCCGTCGCTCCTCAACCCGTCATCAGAATGCAGGCGGTGCAGGGATTCGCCGTACCTCTTCAACAACCTTCTGCTCCAGCGCAGCAGATTGTCAATCTTGGTGATGTTGTCATCAACGTTGTCATTGCGAAAGTTCTAGGCGATGGGAACGACGCAGAGCTGACGATCGCAAAATTCGGTGGCAAGGAGGCGTCCCCGTTACCAAGAGTCGCCACGGCTTACAAAACCGAAACAAGAACTCGAAAAGTGGTGGAGAACGGCGAGGCCAAGGAAGTAACGTACACAGTTCAAGTCCCGGTTACCACCGTTAGCAATACGAAAGGAAATTTCACACCGACAGAAAAAGATCGTTCGGTGCCGGTTGGAAGCGTGCAAGCGTTTGATTTGAAAGGCAACCCGCTCAGCACGGCGGAATGGACTAAGCGACTCGTAGCCCCACAGCACGTCCTCCTGCTGCGAGAGCCAATCAATGAATCGAACAAGCTGAATCCCTTCTACGCCGCAATTCTCCGCGAGGACACGCTGCTATTGTTCCTCAAAGGAGAGCCCGTTGACCTCCAGTTGCAAGCGAAAGTTTTCGTGACTGCTTACAGCGCCAAAGACTTCCCCATATGGCAGAAGGACGAAGATCTAAATGAATTCATTGATTTGATCAAGGCAGAGGTAACACCAAAGGCCTGGACCGAAAAAGCAACTCTGAGACCGTTTCCGGCTCAGCAAAGTTTAGTGGTTGCAGCCACACAAGCGACACACGAGGCCTTAGCGGATTTTCTAAAAGATCGACGCGAGGAAATGGCAAAGCAAGCAGACAAGTAGGCCTTTTTCGATGGTTAATATCGTTTAATAGTCAGCCGAAGGCGTATTTGGCGGCTTTGACAGTACGCCTACGGCTGACTGTTAAACGAAATGCATTTGAAAAAGTACTAAATCAACAAACCCCTTGGCTGCTAGGAAACGACCGAAACGAAGTCGCATCACTCGAACTTTTTTCGTCCTTTTTCGCTTCTTTCGGCAATCAAGATCAGAGCATCGGTGTTGCCGGACCATTAGCACTTGATAGCTATATCAAAACCGCCGGCTGGTTTATGGTGCAATGTCAAATTGAGGCAGTTCCAAGTCCGATGGGCTCTTATCCGTTTTTTCGCGAGTGAACAACTCGCCGTATTTGACAAAGCCATCTAAGAAACCGCCGTGACTCAAAAAGAACTCGCCGTTCTCAACTCCCATGTACCGATCAAAACGATCTGCTCGGCCAGTAGGATCATGGCTGAATTT
>CANHVO010000361.1 GCA_947463915.1 Planctomycetaceae bacterium | reverse complement strand
TGCTGTAGCGTGAAGAGGCCATGTTGAAATCGAGCGAGGAAGTCAATCGAACGGACCAGCCCGAATCGGGCGAGCCGACGTTACGGACTTTGTTCGATAGCGAGGAGTCAAACTTGCTGCGATTTGCTTTTTCGTTGACTGGTCGCCGAGCCGTTGCGGAAGAGATCGTGCAAGAAGTCTTCTTGCAACTTCACTCCAAATGGGCCGAAGTCAATGAGCCGCGAGCTTGGCTGTTTCGCAGCGTTCGCAACCGAGCTTTTCACCATTTGCGCAAAAGCCGCCGTGAGACATTGGCGTCCGACGACGACTCGACTCAGACTCAAAACAGTTTGAGCGAAACGCCCGACGAGTTAGTCGCACGAATGGAAACCGTGGCCGAGCTTCGGCAGTTGGTAAGCAAGCTGCCGGAGAAAGATCGACGGCTCGTGCATTTGAAGTATTTCGAGGATCTCAAGTACCGGGACATTAGCCAACGAACGGGCCTAACGATCAGCAATGTAGGCTACAGGCTGCATCAAGTCATTAGAAAGCTTGCTGAGAGTCTATTGCCCAAAGGAGTTGAAGAGGAATCATGAGGGACGCATACGATGAAAGTCCGATCGGCAATAGTTCGAACGACAATAACTTGATCGACACTGAGCTTCAAGTTCGCTTGATGAATATGGTGATGGGCGAGGCCTCCGACTTCGAGCGTGATCAGCTGCAGTTGTTGATGGAACAGCGTCCAGAGTTGGCTGCGTACTGCAAGCACCTTGAGCATCTGCATGGCTTGCTCAGTGACGTCGGTTCAGGCGAGCCAGCGATCGATATCGATTCGGCGACGGCGGATACTGAGTGGCGTTTGCCTGCCGATCGGCGCGAACGCGTGATGGCGGTGTTGGAAAACCGAATTGTGAATCCGCCACCAAAGGTGACACTGGCCAATAAACGCAGCTTGAGAAATTGGCGTCTTACGACCATGGAAGCTATCGTCGTTGCTTCGGTCGCATGTGTGATACTAGGTCTGATGCTACCGGCGACGCAGTCTGCTCGCGAAGCGGCGGCTCGACTTAGCCTCATCGAAGCGGCCAGATATCGAGCTGTTGACTTGGCTCCACCGCCTCCCCCAGCCAATCGTCCTGTAGTTAACAAGACACCAAATGCCGTTTTGTCGACTTCTGAGCCTGTTTCGCCAAATGCCGCGACGTCGGATTTGTTTACTCACCCCAATAGCTTCGCACGAAAGGACACAGCAAGGGGATTGGGTAGCGATACGGGAATAGTGTTAAGCAGAGATGGGACCGCCGTTGCTGGCCAAACTTTACCCTCCTCGCATTACTTGTCTGACGATGTTCAGTACTTCCCAGCAAGCCCTGAGAATAAGATGGCCTCTGAACCCGCAGCATCGGGGACGCTTGACAGTTTGGCGGTACAAAAAAGAGAGCAAGCCTCTGATGAAAAGCAACTTGGCCAAAGCAATTTTCGTCGCTTTGACGTGGACGGTCGCCTTGCCGTGGACGGCGAGGATCAGCTCGACAAACGTTTCGTTCAACCTCCGACACCCTCGCCAAACTTCTCCGACATAGCGGTTCTAAACACCTTCGGTGACACTCCGCCGAGCGTTGTGGTTGGACAGTCCGGCGGTGTTGCCGGTGCAGCGGCTCCAGCGTTCACCACCGACTTGGACTTTGCCATCGGTGCTCCTAACACGGGTAAGCCAGTTGTTCCCAAACTGCCAGATTCCTCGTCTTCCTCTTTCATGGCGTATGGCGAGTCCAAAAACGACATTGGCGGCAAAGAAAGCAAGGTCGCTTCTGGAACTGCTACGGGCAGTAACGTAGACAAATTTGCAGTGCAAGAAGGTCGGCAAGCCTATGGTGCACCGCGACTCGCCGAACGCAATTTCGGTGGCCGTGCCGAGAACGGCGAAAATGACATGGGCCGTCGTGGTTCAACATCAGCAGGTGTCGCAGCTGATGAGGACTTCGACGGCATCTCTTCCAGTGTTGGGCTTGGATTCGAACGCAGCGTTGAGAACATGCCAATGTCAGGTGAATCTGGGAATCAACCGGGCTCTGTTGAACACTGGGCGTTCGAAAAATCGGATTCGAAAAAGCTATCCGATCGTGCCGCTGCTCCCGAAGATCGGACGTCCTTTTTGGGCAACAGCCAAACAGCAAAATCGGATGTTGCAAGAAGTGAAGTGGGGACTGCCGAGGCAAATCAAAAACCGGGTGAGGTAATGGACGCTGAAACTAGTTTCAGCGTCGCCGAATTTGAGCCATCGAATAGATCAATTACGATACAGGGAGCGTCTATTCCTGGGTTGCGTAATAGGGCATCGACTTCGAATGTTATTGCAAATGAGTTCTCAGAACTTCAAGCAACAGATGGTTACGATTTACCTGCTATTCTGGGCCAAGTTGAGGTTGATCAGACGGGACGCTTTGGGCAAGTCGTCGCTAAAGGTAAGGAGTCCGATCTAGAGCGAGTGAACGAGCTGATCGAACTCCAAATTCAGCAAATGGTACCAGTGCTGGATCAGAAAGAGAGTTCAATACGAGCTCGAAACGCAGATGCTATCGAGCCCGGTTACCCGCTAGCGAATCGCTTGAATCCAAACGGTACGAAAGAGACCGTAATCAAAGAAGTACAACGTATTGGAGACAAGCAACCCGGTGTACCAATTGACCTCACGGAGGATGTCAAGGTCGGGTCTCGCTCTCTAGCGATCGAAATAGATCGGTTAAAGTCTGCACGTGCTGAGTTGCGGTCGGACTTGAGTTCTAGAGGCATCAACAGAAAACTTGAATCTGCTCAAAGCCCAGAGCTCGCCACAAATGGACGCGATGGGGCTTATGCGGAAGGCAAACCTACTGCACCTAAGCAGCCGGTTACCCTCGATGAGCAATCGGCCTCAGCCGAAGCCTTCTCGACCTTCTCTCTCCATGTGAGCGATGTTTCGTTCAAACTTGCTCAGGCCGCTCTTAGTCAAAGTCAATGGCCTGAAGCCGCCAAGATACGTATTGAAGAGTTCGTCAACGCTCTTGACTACCATGATCCTTTGCCAAGCGGCGATCGAAAAGTCGCATGCCGCGTAGAACAAGCCATTCATCCATTCGTGATGCAACGCAATTTGCTGCGTGTTTCAATGCGAACCGCAGCTGCGGGCCGTTCGCAGAATACACCGCTAAGGTTGACTCTGTTGCTCGATAACTCGGGCTCGATGGAACGCCCTGATCGCCGTCAAGCTGTCTTGCGAGCGTTTCAGACACTAACTCAACAGTTGAAAGCTACCGATCAAATCACTTTGATTAGCTTCGCCAGTTCCCCGCGATTGCTGGCAGACAAGGTGCCTGGCAACCAAGGTGAAACGCTGCTCAAATTGATCGGAGAATTGCCTAGCGAAGGTGGAACGAACATCGAGTCCGCCTTGCACTTGGCACGCGAAAAGGCCACTGAGCAACAGGTCGCGGGGTCTCAGAACCGAATTGTTTTGTTGACCGATGGCGCAGTCAACTTAGGGGACGCAAGTCCCGAGAATCTTGCCATGCAAGTGACGCAAATGCGTGACGCTGGGATCGCTTTTGACGCGGCTGGGATCAGTGCACAGGACCTGAACGATGAAGTGCTAGAGGCGTTAACTCGTCAAGGGGACGGACGCTACTACCTGCTTGACTCAGCCGAAGCGGCCAGCGAAAGCTTCGCCGCTCAGATCGCGGGTTCGCTTCGTCCGTCAGCTCAAAACGTCAAGGTGCAAGTGGAATTCAATCCACAAAGAGTTGGCCGTTATAAGCTGCTCGGGTATGAAAAGCATCGGCTCAATAAAGAAGACTTCCGCAACGACCAAGTGGATGCCGCCGAGATGGCTGCGGCCGAGGCGGGCGTCGCCGTTTATCAGTATGAAATCAAGCCGAAAGGGAGTGGCGATGTCGGTAGTGTTTCGGTTCGATTCCGGGATCTATCGACTGGCCAAATGGTCGAACGACGCTGGCCCATCTTGTACGAATCGAATACGCCAAGACTGGAACAATCCCAACCGTCAATGCAGCTCGCTGCAGCAGCCGCTCTGTTCGCTGCGAAGCTCGGTGGTGGCCCATTAGCAGACAGCGTGGATATGGCCCAGTTGCAAAAAACAGTTGCGAAGTTGCCAGAGCAATTTGCAAGTCAACCACGAGTGCAACAGTTAAGAGCCATGATCGAACAGGCAATTGCAATTCACTGAAGCGAAGTCGCCATCGACTCATTGACCTTCGTGTTCTTTCTCCCCTTCTCCTCCTCTGGAGGAGAAGGGGCCGGGGGATGAGGAGGTGGAATTGTCAGTTACCTTACCCAGGTGCATTTACTTGCTCGTTACGGATCACTGTCAAGCGATACGGCTATCACTACAACCAAAAACCCTCACAGGCAAAACCCCTCACCCCCGGCCCCTCTCCCCTAAATGGGGCGAGGGGAGCAAAGTCAAGAAGTGTTACCCATGCTCACTCACATCAAAAGATCATCTTTCCCATGGCTCATGTCGTGTTTAGCTTCGGCTTGCCTCGGCCAATCCATTGACTCAAATACATCGCAGACGCAAGCCCCACTGTCATCTCAAGAATCCCAAACCATCATTCTAAAGACAGGGCAATCGAAGCCTCCTGCGTTTTTGTATGCCTCTACGGCGCGGGCTGAAATTCGAGTAGGCGCCAAGCAGATTGACCAGACTATCAAGCTGCAACTTCGCATCGTCCAAGGGGACGTAAACACAGGGGAAACAGTCCGTCTCGGCCTGGGTGGATCGGGAGAAGTGATCGACGTCCAAGGTGATTCGATCGCTTCATGGTCGGTCCGGAACGCCGGTTCGCAACGTTTCCTCGATCTAGAACTCAAGCCAATAGACAAGAATAAAGCCGACGCGGACACGGGAGCAAAAAATGTAGATGGCAAACCCGCCAGCGATAACACTGTAACCATTCGTATTCGAAGCCAACACTCCGAACTTCCTGCGAAAGTTGAGCTCGCGCATTTACTGCCGGGTAAAGCACTAGGCTTTGATTCCCAACTTGAGCTTCAATACGAAAAGGGAATCTCAGGTAGGATCATTACAGCAGAAGGCTTTGCCCCGTTGTTATCGGGTAACCGGAGCGATCGGTTGCAATCATCTACGGGGGGGCGACTCGAGCTGCAACTCAATCGAGACAGCGGCTTGGCACCTGCGATCGAACTTCTCGACACGAATTTGACTGGTGAATTGCATCCGACAGGCAAGTCGGTCAGCTTTCAACTTCGCGGCAAAGCCAATGTTGCCTTGGGAGGCACGCGGCTTCGCGCCTTGTCAGGCAAAGTTGCGATAAGTCAATTGCCGGATACTCCAGACTTGAGACTGGAGCTATTGAACTCGGAATCCGGGCCAGTGTATGAGCTTGTGTTCCCAAAAGCTGGAGCCTTTCCGATCGCCCTAGATTTCGTAGCTGCGGTTCATGTCGATCAAGCCAACTGGCAAGGCATGGACTTCACTGTGGCCGCAAGTGCGGTGGTGCCTATCAGTCTGAGCGGGCTTGATGCCGGGCTTGAATTCTCTGGGGACCAGCAAGCGATTGTGCCACTGCTGGTTGAAAAAGATTGGCGGGGTTTTCTTCCTGCGTCTGGGCATGTTTTGCTGCGGTGGCAGAACGCGCGCAACACTGGCGAAACCAAGTCCTTCTTCACGACGACCTCCACCATTGATGCCTCTGTTGGTCCAGGGCTTTTGCGACAAGATCACCGCGTCACGTTTCAACTATTGCAGGGGCAACTCAAATCGCTGTCGATGAGGATGGTCGGTCCTGGAGAGATATTGAGTGTCGAAGGTGACAAAATCGTCGCTTGGAAAGTTGTGGGTGATGGGAACGAGCGACAGCTCGAGATAACGCTCAACCAACCTCTCACCAGCAACGGCCAAGTTCTGGTTCGCAGTCAAACACCTTTGGGTGAGTTTCCTGTTCGCGTGGAGGGATTGAGTCTCCAGCCACAAGGGGCTATTCGCAACTCAGGTCATCTGCGCATTTCCAATTCGGGATCGGTCAGTGTTGAGCCGACTGCTCTCCGCGGCCTGACTCAGTTGGCACCGCAGCAATTCCCTGGGGAAGCACTTCAATCGCGGCAGCTATTTGTCTATCGGTTCCCAGCAGCTGACTACGGATTCACCATCGTCGCGGACCGGGTGCAACCGGAAGTTAGCATCACCCAGCTTGTGTTGTATCAACTATCGGAATCGGACCGCGTGATCACCGCAGATATCGAGCTGGATATTCGGGAGGCGGCAATTCGTGAATGGAATTTGAGCATACCTTCCGATTACTCGATTGTCTCCGTCACAGGAGCGAGCGTCGCTGACTATATGGCTTCGTCGGAGGCAACGGACGCTGGTCGAAACCTCAAGATTTTGT
Organism: Planctomycetaceae bacterium; assembly: GCA_947463915.1. Taxonomy (GTDB): domain Bacteria; phylum Planctomycetota; class Planctomycetia; order Pirellulales; family Pirellulaceae; genus JBKCUI01. Next base: position 865 of record CANHVO010000361.1, on the reverse strand, counting down.
TTAGCCAAGATGTTCAGGGTAGGCAACTCGTCGGACTGCGTTTGGAAAAGAACGAAGTTGCCGCGACTGGCCAATGGGTCTTGCCACACATACTGTTTCCCAACGCCAAGGCCGTTCGAGGTGATATCGGGATTGTTGCGGCACCTGGTTTCCGCGCGACGGTCGGAACGATCGACTTGTTGGTTGAAAAGCCGTTGTCGTACTTCCCACGGCCAGTACCCAATCTGCAACAAGCGTTTCGAATTCGTGAACCGAGTTGGAAAGCGACCATTCAAGTTGAACAGCTGGAGCGAAGCGTCCAATCGGATGCGTTTCACTTGGTCTCGCTGAGTGAAGGGACCGTGTATGGAAGCGCTTTGATCAATTACTCGGTCACTGGTGCTCCCGTGGCGGAGTGGCAGTTAACGGTCCCGACAAGACTGAGCAATGTAACGGTCGACGGTCAAGAGATTCGCAATTGGAGACGCGAAGGGGACACACTGATCGTTTCGCTTCAACAACCGATTCTTGGGGCGTACACTCTACTTGTGACCTTTGAAGAAAAGCCCAATGTTGCAGATGGAGCCTTTCAAGCGGGCTTGGTCACTCCGTTAGGAGTTCAGGGAGATCGCGGCTACATCGAGGTGGTCAGTCCTGTTCAAGTTGAAATGGAGCCATTGATGGTTTCAAATCAACTCCTGGTGCTTGATCCGTTGGAATTGCCAGCCGAGTTTCGTTTGCTAAGTACGGCCCCGGCGCTAGGGACATGGCAGTACACACAGCGTCCCTTCGATTTGAAACTCAAAGTCAATTGGTTCGATCCTGGAACGACCGCAACACAGGTCGTCGAGTTCTCTGAGGCCAACAGCCGCGTTTCCAAGGACGG
>CANHVO010000360.1 GCA_947463915.1 Planctomycetaceae bacterium | reverse complement strand
TATCTGTTCAATCTTGCCGAGCTCGAATCCGTCGGTGTGCTCAAAGAGCAGATCAGCGAGAACTTGCGAAAACTCAACTTGGGTGCTGAGTATGGTCAAAAGACCGTAACACGGCTTGACCTCCAACCGACCGGAACATTTGTTGGACCATATTGGTCCCGTTTCCTCGGTATTGGTGCTCTTCTCGGATTTGTCGCCTTCTGTGGTCTCGCTTATCTGCTGGAAATGGCGGACCGCTCCTACCGTAATCCGGATGAGATCGCTTTGGATTTAGGTATGCCTATCATTGGTCACCTGCCCCTCGCAACTCTTTCGCGTGCAAATCGGATCGACGAAAAAGTCGATAGTTCGATCGTAACGCTACATAAAAATCGCTCCTCACTCAGCGAAGCATTCCGTGGGATCCGAACCGCTGTGTTCTTCGGATGCCAGCAAGGAAATATCAAAGTTATTCAAGTCACTAGTCCCGTTCCAGGCGACGGAAAATCCACGGTTGCCGCCAACATAGCAGTTTCCATCGCTCAGTCAGGACGGCGCGTTTGTCTCATCGATTGCGACTTCCGCCGCCCTCGAGTTGCGAAAATCTTTGGCTTGAAGGAGGATGTTGGATTGGTTCAAGTCATCGGTGGAAAAATAGAACTGCAAGATGCTATCCAGCAAACAACAATCGAGAATCTGTTTTCCGTAACATGCGGTCGTCGTCCGGGCAATCCAGCGGAATTGCTTTCTAGTGAACGATTCGCTGACGCTATTTCCTCACTCAAAGAACAATTCGACTTCGTTATTGTCGACACTCCCCCAATCTTGGTCGTTAGCGACCCAGCCAACGTGGCCGGACTTGTCGACGCCGTGATCTTGACGGTTCGCCTTCGCCGCAATCTCAAGCCGATCGCGACTCGAGCGGCGCAAATGCTCCACGCCATCAATGCCAACATGCTGGGTGTTGTGGTAAACGGAATTGGAGTTGGAGGCAACGGATATGGTTATGGTGGGTATCGCTACGACAACTACAGTGGTGGCAGCTCCGGCGGATACGGCAAGAGCGGTTACGGCGGATATGGATACGGTTCGACTTACCAATATGGTGGCTATTATGGCGGCACCGTGGTCGGTCGGGATTACTACGATGATCAAGTGCCAAAGCCGCTTCCAAAGAAGTCCAAAGTCAGTTCGTAGGCGGACGCTGGAACAAAAACTATCGTAACTGGATTCGCCAGAAATCAGAACGGACGGAATCATGGCGAATCCAGCTACAAATCGCGGCGTTTTTTCTGCCGAACACCTTAGTTCGTTTTTGACGGAACGATCGTGACCAAAGTTTGCATTATCAATGTTGTCGGATTGACGCCTGAACTACTTGAGCACGCGCCCAACATCCGTCAACTTGGTACTGCAACTCCTTGGAATGCTCCTTACCCCGCCGTCACTTGCACCTCCCAAGCGACTATGCTGACCGGGATCGCGCCGAGACAACATGGAATTGTTGGTAACGGATGGTATTTCCGCGACACCTCGGAAGTCCGGTTCTGGCAACAGTCAAACAGCCTCATCCAGCACCAAGGCCTCGTCTACGACGGCATTCAAACAGCCAAAGTTTTTTGGTGGTTCAACCAGCATGCCCCCGTTCGCTGGAGTGTAACGCCGAAACCACATTATGGTTGTGATGGCTCGAAAGTCTTCGATGTGCTCGACCAGACCGGCTGCAACTTAACCGAACAACTCGGGGCATTTCCGTTTTTCTCGTTCTGGGGCCCCAACGCTGGACTCCCCGCGTCGGATTGGATCGCAAAAGCCACGGCCATCGTAATGCGCACCAACCAACCTGAGCTCACACTCACCTATCTGCCTCACCTCGATTACGATTTCCAAAGACTTGCGTCTCCTGCCACAGAAAGAGTCGCTGAGGTCGATCGCTGCGCAGCTTTGGTCATTGATGCTGCCCAGACCATCGGTGCAATCCCCATCGTCGTCTCCGAATATGGCCTCGTACCAGTCCGCAAATCCGTATCGATCAACCGAGCTCTCAGGCAAGCCGGTCTGTTGGCCGTTCGAAATGGTCCCTTTGGTGAAGTGCTCTTGCCCGGCGACTCCAAAGCGTTTGCCGTCGTGGACCATCAGCTTGCTCATCTGTATGTTCGTGACCCAGACTTGATGCAGGAAGTGAAAAGCCTCGTTCAGTCGTTGGATGGCGTTGCTTCGGTATTGCACCCGGCGGAACTGGAACTCGACCATCCTCGCAGCGGTGAATGGATTGTTCTCTCAAACGAAGACGCTTGGTTCAACTATTACTATTGGCTTGATGATGCCTTCGCACCGGACTTCGCTCGCACCGTCGATATCCACCGCAAGCCTGGATACGATCCTGTCGAACTTTTTATGACATCAAAACTCCGTGCAATGGCGCGATTGGCTCAAAAGAAACTTGGCTTTCGTTACAAAATGGATGTCATCCCGTTGGACGCTAGCTTGGTACAAGGAAGTCATGGCTTGAGGCCTGTTGCCAACAAAGGCCCATTGATCGTCGGCCCAGGTGCTCCAGCAGATATGCTTCTTTTCAAAGACTACGTACGAAGCCTACTTGGGCGATAAGCCATGCAGTTTGTCTACTTTCTTATTCTGCCTTCTGCGTTGCTGTCGAGTCATCTCGTCAGCTTTGCTGGCACAGAATGGACATCGGCCGTGAACTCGGGACTCGGCGCTTCAGGGCAAGCAATGCTGAACATATGGTGCGTGATAGGTTGCTTTGCGCTAGCATCGCGTTGGCTTGAAAAGGCTCAGCGACACCTTTCTTTCGCATCGGTCCACACCGCGGAACAAGGCTGGATATCTTCTGCCCTTTTTCTGCGCAATAGCGAATCTTTGCTGCTGTGGCTGTGGTGTGCTCTGCAACCGATCTGCTTGGTCTGCTCAAGTTGGACGCAATGGGCGCAAAGCCTTTCGAGTCATGCTAACTCTCAAGCGTTCCTCTTATTGCTTTTGCTCGCGCCAAGCATTCTGCTTTTGATTTTGGTGGAAGCCATTCGATGCTCCGCCCTTTATCGAAAACGCCTAACTGCCTCGACATGGTTATTGAAAGCAGCCGTTTATCGACGTGAGATGACCCGCGTTATCGTGAACACATGGCTCTTTCCTTTGTGCCTACCCATTGCCATCGCCGGACTCGTCGATTTGGGTAGCCTCACCAATCTTGCAGGTCCGGAACAAGGGTTGTTCGGTGCCGTTCTTTTCAGTCTTGCCATTTCATCGTTCGTCACACTCCTTATCCCACACGTCTTCACGTGGTTAATCGGTGCAAGCTCGATCGATCAGGAGATCGCAATGATCGTCGAGCGATCTTGGCGACTCGGCAGCAATCGAGTTCCCACCATATTGCATTGGCCGACCGGTTGCCGCATGGCCAACGCCGCTGTGGTGGGACTCGTCAGTTATGGTCGAAAACTGCTCTTGACGGATGCCTTGCTACAAAGGCTAAACGACCGCGAGTTGTCTATGGTCGTTTTGCATGAATTGGCTCACTGTGTTCGGTGGCATGCCTTGATTCGGATGCTACCAACCCTGATCGCCGTTGCTCTTCTGCTCAGTGCAATGACATTTTTGTCAGGTATTTGGTTGAGTCTAACCTGTTTCTTGCTTCTGTGTCTATTTGTCGTTTCGCTCGTCTCCGTCTGCTGGTGGACGGAGTTCGATGCCGATCGTATGGCTCTCGAGTATGCGATTCGCTCGCATGAAAAAGCCGATCGCAAGAGTGGCCTTATTGAGCATGGCCAAAACCTTTGTGAAGCTCTGAGCAAAATCTACGGCTCGCGAGATCGCAAACGTGTCAGTTGGATGCATCCAAGCTGCGAACAGCGAATCGCTGCGATAGGTCGATTCGTAGCTGGATTCGCCAGAATTCAGTGAGTTCTGAATGCAGTGAGTTCTGAATGCAGTGAGTTCTGAATGCAGTGAGTTCTGAATGCAGTGAGTTCTGAATTCTGGCGAATCCAGCTACGGTAGTCTTTAATCCGCCACTCGCCTATTTGCTCATGTTAAACAAAATGAACGTGCCGCTTTTGCCTGCCACCGCGATGTCAATTCGCTTGTCGCCATTGAGATCGCCGGTTGCGATCTGAAGCCCAATGCCGACGTGTCCTTGCTCGATCGAAGACTTACGAAACTCTCCGTTGACGAGCTTGTAAGCATTGATCTCAGGCATGTCTTTTCCGCCTGGGTCACCACCATTGTGAGCAAAGTAACGCTTACCACTGATCAGTTCGTCAACTCCGTCGCCGTCCAAATCGGCAAATGCAAGTGCATGGGGCTGAGAGAATGCTTTGTCGATCACCCGCTTGTCAAACTGCAAACTGCCATCGCTTTTCTTTTCCGTTTGGCGCCACCAGAACAAACCAAAGTCATGCCCCTCGCCCACCAGCAAGTCGTTCTTGCCATCCTTGTCGACGTCGCGCACGATCATAGGAATGCTTCCTTGGATGTTCCAGTCCGGATGGAACAGCCAGTCTTGACCCCATGGATTACTGGCCGGATGCTCGTACCAGCCGGAGCCGATCAAGACATCGATTCGGCCGTCGTTATTGATATCGCCAACGCCGAGCCCATGCTGGTTTCCTGACTTTCCGATGACCGCTTGTTCGAGCTGAACGACCGCACTGTTCTCCTTGGTTGGTTCATTTTTGTTGAATCGCCAAACGCTAAGTGGATTCTTCTTGTTCCAGCTGTTGACGACCCATTCTGGCTTTCCGTCGCCGTCGACATCTTGCATCAGTTGAGCTTCGTTTTCGGTGGCTTTGGTGTCGACCAGCAGATGCTTTTTCCAAGTCTGTCCGAGTCGCAACGCTTCGTCGCCAGGATTTTCATACCATGAGACTTCGGTAGGCACAAAAGAACCTGCGATCACGTCCATGCGTCCATCGGCGTTGACATCCATCAAGAAGTCGCCGTTGCTTTGAACGTAGCCATTCCAATCCTCGATCGTCCGAAGTGGCCGTGGTTTAAAATCAGGGGCAGCGTACCAATTGCGTCCAGCAACCACATCCGGTTTTCCGTCCCCATTCAAGTCACCTATCGCGCATCCCTCATTGGCGTCCAGCGTTAACTGCTCGATTTTCCAAGTTAGTTTGGACAACGGATTGGTCTCCTGCGCATTCACAACAGGGAGAGAAAGACAAGAAAGCAAGGCCGAAAGGAAAGCTGTTCGTTTCAAGATCGAATCCAGTTAGGAGAGGGATGGGGAGGGAAATCGCTGTTTTCTGAATTTTGATCGTAGTCTGTTCCAATTGCCTACGCAACACGGCAACGACTTGCTTGGTGCGACTACTTGGTGCAACTATTCGTTGGCCGACACTGCTTCAGCAGCTGCGCGAGTGCACATGGCAGCAAAAACATGAAGATCGATGGACTGGTTCACAAACTGGATGTGGCCGTCTGCAAATAGACAATTGGAGCCGCTTGTATGGAAGCTGTAGGGCTCATTGTCGTTTTTCGCATTCATGGCGACATTGCAGCCATTGGCTGGACGGCAACCTTCTTGCCATCCATCTGAGCTGGCCCCGTCTAAGCTAAAGGCACCTTCGCTGTCGACCCAACCGATTCCCTGCTCATTCGAGAGAGCTATTTGCTGATTGCGGTGCCGGTAGACGGTGGGTCGGGCGCCACATTCGACAACCATGACGGTATTCGAAGCTCCGTCCAGAATCGATGCGAACTTGTTCCTCGAGTTACGATGCATCACTGAGAAGCGATTGTTTGCATCGTATCGGATCGGGTCAATGGACGATGGCTGAACCCCTTGGATGGCTTCGTAGTCGGTTCGCCCCAACGGAGTCGAGAAGACCATTGCGGGGCGAGGCGGCTTGGCAATCGCCGACATGACGTCCGGCTGTGTGGGCACACTCGCACAGACGTAAATGGGAATCGGGACGCTTGCAACAGCAACATTGGTTCCCTCCCACCAATGCGTGGCGGGATCATAAAGTTTGTATACGTTCGATTGCTCAAGATGCGGCAAAATGGCAGTTCGCCAACTTACATACTTGCCATGCGGATTTCCCGGTCCTACCTGAGTCCAGCCAGAAGCAGGGAAGACATTCTGATTCGACTCAAAGTTGAGTACCGCAATTCCTATTTGTCGCTCGCTATTTTGGCATTGCATTCGTCGGGCCGCCTCCCGCGCGGCTTGAACGGCGGGCAATAGCAACCCAACCAAAATACCGATAACGGCGATGACAACCAAAAGTTCCACCAGCGTGAAACCTCCATTCGGCATTCTTGAAGTCATTATTCGTCGCCTCACGTTGTCCCTCGCAAGGTTGCGTCCTCTTTTCAAAACGCTTCGATTTTTATGGATACTTTTCAAAACACTTGTCAACTTTTCAAAACACACGTCGTCGGAGAGGCGATTGAGTGCGTAAAACTGGAGGTCAAGAACAGGGACTATCTTAGTTCGACTTTCTTCACGCGACATCGGCACACCTTTTTTGGGCTGCGAAACACACGAAAGGGGAAAGGAGCCACGCGTCCTTGAAAAGTCCTCGAACCAGGAAAACATGGAAAAGTAATGAACTTCGCTATCTTGTTTTGCGTCCGCGGACGCTAAAATAGGGGTACCCCAGCGTCTCGGCTTCCTGGCCGAGACCTCCCGCCTACCTTCCGTTTGCTCGGAACTCCGAAATGATATTTAACTTGAAGACTGTATCCGTTCGTCTTTTGTCTACATTTGTCCTGGTTGCTGGCTGGTGCACCTTTGGCAATTCCTGCTTGAATGCGGCTGGAACGATTCAGTTTAATCGCGATATCCGCCCGATTTTGTCGGAAAACTGCTTTGCCTGTCACGGCCCCGACTCCGCCAAGCGTGCAGCCGACTTGCGACTTGATCAGCGCGACGCGGCCATTAGCAAAAACGCATTTGTTCCAGGAAAGCCAGACGAAAGCGAAATCATTCGACGCATCTTCTCAGCGGATCCGGAGTCAGTCATGCCGACACCCGATTCGCACAAAACCCTAACGCCACAGCAGAAAGAACTTCTCAAGTCTTGGGTAGCTGAGGGGGCTGAGTATCAAGGACATTGGGCATTCTTGCCTGCCACCAAACCCGAACTCCCTCAAGTCCGAAACAATGCTTGGATCCGAACCCCCATCGATCGGTTCGTCCTGTCCGAGCTAGAACGCAAAGGACTAGAGCCGTCTCCCGACTCGGAACTTCGATCGCTTTTGCGAAGGGTCACTTACGATTTAACAGGCCTGCCTCCTTCGCCCGAAGACATCGATCGTGTACT
>CANHVO010000359.1 GCA_947463915.1 Planctomycetaceae bacterium | reverse complement strand
TGCTTTACTCCCCCTCGCCCCGTTTCGGGGAGAGGGGGCCGGGGGGTGAGGGGTGGGACTGTTACGTGCAAGTCTCCGGTTCAGTGATTTGTTTTGGCTTCCAAGACAATGCAAAGCATCGCGACAACGAATAAAATCCCAATTAAAACAAAGTGCAAAACCCCTCACCCCCAGCCCCTCTCCCCTAAAAGGGGCGAGGGGAGCAAGATCAAAAAGATGTGGGTAAAGATGAGGATTTCATCCGTGGCTTTCAAATGCCACTGCTCCGCAGTTAAGGCTGCTGCGATGACTTTCGCTGTTCGGGAGGGTGAGGCTCCTGCCGAACCATTGCGTCGCAAGCTCGGCAGGAGCCTCGCTCTCCCGGAGCAATCGCAATATTAGCCTCACAACCTATCCTACCTGCAACGTTGCTTCCAAGCTCTTGAGCATGTCCCGCACGGCAACTTGACCGCGTCGACATCCGATGAGTTCGTCCGCTTCAATCCAGCTTTCTACTTTCTTTTGAGCCGAAATGACGGTGGAATGCTGTCGGTTTCCAAAGTAGTCACCGATTTCGGACAAGGCGGTTCGCGTGTACTTTCTGGCCAAGAACATGGCCAACATGCGAGGTTGGCTCACATTCTGACATTTGGTTTTGGCTCGAAGAGTCTTGCTCTCGAGTCCAAATGCTTCGCATACCACTTTTTCGATATCGTTCATTCGGACCACGGGGTGGCTTGCTCGGATCAAATCCAAAGTGCATCGAATCGCTTCGTCGTCGGTGAGCGGTCGACCGACGACTCGTTGCTGCGCGACCAATCGGTGCGATACGCCTTGCAATACTCGAGCGTCGCCACAGCATTGTTCAGCAAGGTTTTGAACACTCTTGTTCGAAAGGTCGATCTGGGACTTCGCGCACATGCGTCGGAGGACTTCAGCTCGCGTTTTGGCATCGAGCGGATCGATGGCACAAGCCATACCGCCTGAAAGACGTGCGTATAGGTCAGCCCCAAGGCCAGACAAGTCGTTCAGTCCGCGATCGGATACGAGAACGACTTGACGTCGATCTCGCAAAAGCATGTCAATGGTATTGCGAAGTTCTACTAGAGTGCCAGCTTTGCCCAAGCAGAATTGGATGTCATCGATCACGAGTGCTTCGACGTCGCGATACTTACGTCGGAAATTGGCAAAGCCACCGCCCCTGGCGCTCTCCGTGTATTCAATCGTGAATTGTTCGGCCGTTAGGACCAAAACACGTCGCATTCGATACGCGACTCGCATCTTGTGAGCTAGGCCGATTGCCAAATGGCTCTTTCCGGTCCCGCTTGGTCCGTGGATGAGCAATGGATTGATCTGGCCCGGACGCTCCAAGACCATCTCGGCGGCTGTGTAGGCGAGACGATTGTGGTCCCCTGCCACAAACTCGTCCCAGCGTCGTTCATTCTCTTTCCGCAGCTCCATCAATCGATCGACTTGGATGTCCACCGATGCCCGATTGGATTCGTCGCTCACCGAGCAACGGTCGTCTTCTTGACTGTCGGGGCTGCTGCGGACCAAACGCAATTTGGCTACCGGCTCTACGGTTACTCGCTCACTCGGCTTAGCCACATGATCGGCAAGAGTCGGTTTGGTGGGTTTAGGAAGAGTAATGGGTTTGGTAAGGAGCACGGAATCAGCTTTGGAGGAGTTGGTTGGCGCCGGAGCTTGGGTAGCATTCGCCTGTGTCGACGAAGCGATTGAGATTTGGAACCCAAAATTGGTGCCGGCTGCTTCCGTAACTGCCGCTTGTAGATCGTCCCGAAACATTTTCGAAACACAATCGGCGATGAAGGAGCTGGCGACTTCGATTCCGATCACATTATGGCTGATCTGCGACCATTTCGCATCACCTCCAAACCAAAGATCCATCCGATCTTTTCCAATCCTCTGGCGCAGCCTGGTTTCGACCGAATCAGCGATCGAACCATCGAACATAGCAACTTCGTGCGCTATTTTCATCGCAAACTCCTGGACCATGCGAGTCTGCGGATGAGAAATCATTCACCCGCAGTATCCTTTCCAAACAGGAACCATCCTATTTGATGCGAAACCCAACGGCGGCTACGTCGCCCTTGCGAACTGGCTCAGGAGTCAAGGACGACCTAGGCTTCATTCACAAGCTTGCGAACCCCGTTTGGCTCAACGGTCGACGATTCTATGAACGCTAGCTATTAAGTCAAATTCGAAAACGGTTTCGAGACTTAAGAAATTAATTTTCGATGAGGAAGATGAGGTAAAATCCGCTTGGAAGTGACAGGCTGGGATTGCGTAAGAATCCGAAAGCGATGGTAGTGGCACGGTGGAAAACCTGTCGGAGGAAAAGGCTCAAACTTCCGACTGCCAGGCGAACTGACTTGCCTCGACTCGCCAAAGCGAGATGCCCATCAAAACAGCCGTAAATAAACCCAGGTAAACCAGGTGAAATGAGATGGAAGTGCTGGTATCGAAGAACCGAGCCATGTTGGGCGCCACTTTCAAATCCATCTCGAGCAGATGCTGTAGAATCGAACGCAATCGAAAGCTGACGGTGAATTGATTGATGGCCGCGGGTAAGGTCGAAAAGATTCCCTCGACGATGATTCCGTACATGAATGCGGAAACCATGGCTCGTTTTTGAATCAAGGTGCCCAGAGTTGCGAACAGCGCACCGTAGGCAAGTGCTGAGATCAAGTTCAAAAAGCAAAGCACTCCCCAGGTCTGCAGTGGGTTGGTCAATGCTGCGAACGGAATCGCGAAGGTGACGGCGACAGACGCGCTCGAGAACGCCCACAGGACCGCAATCGCGTACTTGCCTAGCAGGACCGCTCTGCGGGCTCCTGGACGCACCACATAGTATCCCCAGGTCTGTGCCTCAAGTTCTGCATGAACGATGGGCGTTGCCCAGAGCAGCAGCCCCAGCACCGTCACAATTTGCGGAATCAAAAAGAACAGCATGATCACGTAACCCAAGTTCATTTCAGCCGCCCCAATCGAGCTCTGGCCTCCAATTTGCAAACTCGCGATCCCGATCAAGGTCGGCGGAAACAACGCCATGACCAGCCAAGTCATAATGCGTCCAAATGTTAGGGTCCGAATGAGTTCGAGTTTGAAGACTCCGAGTGGCCCCCAAATCCATTTGTTTTCCGAACCTATTGCGTAGGAACTATGTTTCTGAGCTAAAGAAGAGTTCGAGTTCATTATGTTGTGATGCTTAACGTGGAGCTGTTTGGATTTGCTTCGCACTCAAAGCCAAAAGCTTTGGAGACTTGTGGCAAAATTCTCCAAAAACCTGCTCGAATTTGTCCCCGTGCGATTAGGCAAGCGTCGGTAAAGAACATACCACGATTCGTAGCTGGATTCGCCTCGTAGCTGGATTCGCCTCGTAGCTGGATTCGCCTCGTAGCTGGATTCGCCAGAATTCAGTGCGTTCTGAATTCTGGCGAATCCAGCTACGGTACGCCTTCGGCTGACCTTTACGCTAGCAGCTCTTTCACGACGTTGGCATGTTCAACGCCTGTTAGCTTGAGGTCGAGTCCTTGTGTTCGGAACGAAAAACGTTCGTGATCGATCCCTAATAGATGAAGCACAGTTGCGTGGAAGTCGCGGATGTGCACCGGGTCCTTGACGATGTTGTAGGAGAAATCGTCTGTCTCGCCGTGAATCACGCCACCCTTGATGCCGCCACCTGCCATCCACATGGTGAAGCAGCGGGGGTGGTGGTCCCGACCGTAATTGTCTCGGCTCAATCCACCTTGTGAATAGATTGTTCGGCCGAACTCTCCGCCCCAAATGATCAAGGTCGAATCGAGAAGTCCCTTGGCTTTCAAGTCGGTGATTAAACCATACGTTGCGCGATCGATGTCTTTGCATTGCGATGGCAAACGAGCGTTGACGTTTCCATGGTGGTCCCAGTTGTTGAGATACACTTGAACGAAGCGCACATCGCGTTCGACCATGCGACGTGCGAGCAATACCGAGTTGGCGAACGAGCCCGGCTTCTTTGCGTCTTCGCCGTAGAGTTCAAATGTGCTTTCAGGCTCGCTCGCGATATTGGTCAATTCGGGTACGCTCGATTGCATACGAAATGCCAATTCATATTGCTGGATGCGGGTATGGATTTCCGGATCGCCAACGGCTCGGAAATTCATTTCATTGAGCGATTTCAGTCCATCGAGTGTTTTGCGACGCACTTCGGCCGAGACACCAGCGGGGTTGTTGATGTACATGATCGGGTCGCCGCTCGAACGGAAACTGCATCCCGCATGCTCACCCGGCAAGCAGCCTGAGGACCATAGCCTGGCTGAAATCGCTTGTATCTGTTCCGTGTTTGACGGTTGTGCAACGAAAACGACAAACGTTGGCAAGTTGTTGTTCATGGATCCCAGGCCGTACGACATCCAAGAACCAAGGCACGGTTTGCCGGTTACCATGTTTCCCGTTTGCATCAACGTAATGGCAGGTTCATGATTGATGGCTTCGGTATGCATGGAGCGAATGAAGCACATTTCATCTACCACTTTGGCCGTTTCGGGTAGAAGCTCTGAAATCCACATCCCGCTTTTGCCATGCTGTGCAAATTTGTATTTGGATGGCGCGATTGGGAAACGTGCTTGCCCGCTAGTCATCGTGGTCAAGCGTTGTCCGTTGCGAACGGACTCCGGCAAGTCTTTGTCGTACCAGTCGTTCATCTGCGGCTTGTAGTCGAACAAATCCAACTGCGACGGGCCACCGACCATGTGCAGATAGATTACCCGTTTTGCTTTGGCTGGAAAGTGCGGCAGCGTCCCTAAGCCACCCAATGGCTTATCCGCAGTCGCAGCTGCTTCGTCGCCCATCGCGAGATTAGGCATTCCGAGCGATGCCAACGCGGCTAATCCCAGCGCGTTGCCACCTTGGCGGAAGAACTGGCGCCTGGTTTCGCTTCGGACGTATTGTTCAAAAAGCGGATGGATATTGTTTGGTTGCATGATGGTTGTTACTTCGTGAGGACTTCGTCCAGGTTCATCAATTCGTTGGTTAACATCGTCCAAGCGGCCAACTCGCTCGCATTGAGGCTTGCGTCCGGCTTGTTTTCACCGAGAGCGATGAGCTTTGCCGCTTCTTCCGGTTGCTTTTGATACAGGGCGATCAATTCGTTTAGACCCGCTGTCACGATTCCAAGTTCCTCAGCGCGCAGCGGTCGCGAAAGAATTCTGCTGGATATCGATTGCACACGGGCGGCGGCGTCGCCACCGAGACTTGCGTCCAGAAGCGTTTTACTGGCTAGCACACGCGCGGCCTCGATGAACTGAATATCGTTCAAGGTCACAAGGGCCTGGAGTGGAGTATTGGTCCGTTCCCGTTTGACTGTGCAAACCTCGCGAGCCGTCGCGTTGAACACCTCCATGTTCGGTGGAGGGGCTGCCCGCTTGAGAAACGTGTAGAGGCTTCGGCGATAAAGTCCTTCACCTTTGTCTGCGACATAATCTCGAGTATTGCTTCCTGGCATCGCCACAGCTTCCCAAACTCCCGGGGGCTGATAAGGTCGGACGCTTGGGCCGCCAATCTTGTTGACGAGCAGACCACTTGCAATCAAAGCAGTATCCCGAATCATCTCTGCATCCATACGAAACCGAGGTCCGCGAGCCAGCCATTTGTTCGTTGGGTCGATCGCCAATTTTTCGCTGGTGACACAGGAGGACTGGCGATAAGTTGAGCTCGTTACGATCGATCGGAACAGGTTTTTGATGTTCCAGCCATCCTCCCGAAACGAAGTAGCCAAATGATCGAGCAGTTCAGGATGTGTGGGCATTTGACCCGTGACACCAAAGTCACCTGATGAGCCAACCAGACCTGAACCAAAGACTTCTTGCCAGAACCGATTCACCGTAACTCGTGCGGTCAATGGATGGTCGGGTTGCAAAAGCCATTTTGCGAGGCCGAGTCGATTGGCTGGCAAGCCTTCTAGCATTGGTGGCAAAATCATTGGAGTCGCAGGCTGCACTTCGGTGCCCCGTTTGTCGTAATCACCTCGCATCAAGACAAATGCTTTTGGTGGCTCAGGAGCTTCGTTCATCACGTGCGCGATGGTTCCTCGTTGTTTGATGGCGTTTCGTTCCGCGACCAACGATTGAACGTTTTTGCTCAGTTGAGGGAACTCGGGGTCGTTGGTGTCGAGGTACCAGGTGTAAAGCTCTTCGGCCTCTTCGTTGGAACGGGCTGGTTTGGTGGCGAGATATTGTCGGCGTGGGACTGCATAAAGCTGGCTGATTTCGTTCGCATCGAGGGCTTTGCGATAGATGCGGATGTCTTGGAGCTGTGCACCGGCGGCTGGCGCACCGGCAGAGCGACGTCCGATCGTCAGCGGCACAGTCGTCTTGATCGTTTCCGTTAGTTTGTTGCTTTGAGTTGTCTTTCCAGATTCCTTGCCGTCGATAAAGATCTTGACCCCTTCTGCTTTCGAAGAACCATCGTAGGAGATTGCGACGTGCTGCCAACGCGAAGCGGAAAGCTTGGTTGTCGAGACCGTCTTTAGGGCGTTGTCTGGCCATTGGTGAATCATGTGAGTTCCAACGGTACCATTTTCCGTCCAAACGTCCCAACCTCGGTGCATGCCAGCTTCATCCATTTTGGCGAAGAGCGAGCCACCTTGATTATCGTTGGCGGGTTTCACCCAAACGGAGAAAGTCATTGGTTGATCTCTTTCAAAATCACCAAACGGCATTGATGGGAAGCTATCTTTCACTTGCCAAGCCATATCGGAAATGCGGCCCGGGACCAAAGTGGCATCAGGCTGCGAAGGAATGGGGTACCATTGATTCTGGTGGAGAGCCCCAATCCACTTGGTGTCGTTGCTTGAAAGCGGGATATGTGTTTCCAGGGCTTCTTTGGCTGGAAGGGCAGCCCAAGTTAGCTTTGCTTTTTCTTCAGGCTTGGCGATCCACTCCTCGAAGGGTTGTCGAGCAGCGGTTCGTCTAGCCGCCAAGGCTGCGTTGGCCTGTTCGGTCAGCGGCTCGAGTTCGAAGTACCGTGCACGTTCCTCAACACGAGGAACAGGGATGATTGGGGGCGTATCTTTGACGTTACCATCCATGGCCCTTTGAGTTGTGTTGTTGAAGTAGGCGGCCAGTTGGTAGAACTCTTGCTGACTGATGGGATCAAATTTGTGATCGTGGCAGACGGCGCAGCCAACTGTCAGTCCCAACCAGACTTGGCCGGTGGTCTCGACTCGGTCACGGGTGTACAGGACTTTGTATTCTTCATCGATCGCACCACCTTCGTTGGTGGTGATGTTGCA
>CANHVO010000358.1 GCA_947463915.1 Planctomycetaceae bacterium | reverse complement strand
TTGCCTTCATGACCTTCCAACGTATCGCTGCCATCGCCGCCAAGCAGCGTATCATTGTCTTCGTTGCCATGCAGCAGATCGCTGCCTGTCCCTCCAGAGAGTGTGTCATTGCCATTCTGACCGTAGAGGAAATCGGCCCCGCCATCGCCGTACATTTCGTCGTCACCAGCGCCACCGTACAGCGTATCGTTTGCGTTATCTTCGGACTGGGCTGGATCACCGTGTCCGAACATCTGATCGTTGCCACCAAAGCCGTAAAGCGAATCACTGCCGGCGCCACCTAGCATCACATCGCCTTGCTCGGGACCTCCAAACAACTGGTCATTCCCTGCTCCACCCTCCAAAATGGAGCCGACAAATGTAGCCACGCCTAGAATAAACTGAACGCCATCGCTACCTACTAAGCGGTCGGCACCATCGCCTCCCCGGAGCATATCTTTTTTCTGAGAGTTTTCAGACGCAATTGGTCCTGCACCGGCAGCGAGATAATCGTCGCCACCGTCGCCGTCGACGAGATCGCCGCCGCGACCGCCGTCCATCACGTCAGGTCCGCTTCCTCCCGACATGATATCGTTGCCATCGCCGCCGATCAGTAAATCGTAAAGCAGCGAATCAAGTCGTCCTCGGTGCCGAGGCAGCGCGGGACCGCTCGGTCCTCCCGACATGGTGTCGATACCGCGGCCTCCATAGAGTGAATCATTACCATCGCCTACCGCCTCCGTATCACCTTGTCGGGCGCCGACGAGCTCATCGTTGCCGTCGTTCCCGTAAAGGTAGTCCGCACCACGACCGCCATAAATAAAGTCGCCGCCGCTGCCGCCCAGTAGGATGTCGTCGCCGTCATCACCGTGTAAAGTATCAACCCCGATAACCAGAACATCATCGGTGTCGCCGTAGACGTCATCGTTGTCCGCACCGGAACGAATTTGGTCATCGCCAGATCCACCATAGATCACGTCATTCCCAATGCCGCCATCGATCACGTCGTTGCCAGAACCACCGTCGATAAAATCGCTCTCATCTGCAGCGGTATAACTCACCCCCAACTGATCAGGTGCACCGCGCATGAAGTCCCTGCCAGCGAAGCCATAGAGAGTATCTTTACCGCGGCCGCCATCCATCGTATCGCTACCCGGTGATCCCAAAAGAAGATCATTGCCGCCCGCACCTTCGAGCGTATTGGTTTCTGCAGAGCGGGAAGGTGGACTGCTCAATGACTGGTCATAGTCTTCAGCCCTTTCTTCATCGAGCGTATCGTTGTCCGCTCCACCCAATAGCGTATCATTGCCATAGTCGCCAACAAGTAAGTCATCGCCCTCATCGCCAATCAACGTGTCATTACCTGCCCGACCAAACAAAGTATCATCGCCGGGCCCACCGATTAGAATGTCTTCAAAGCGAGTCCCTTGAAGATAGTCGTTACCGCCTAAACCTTGGATAGACACAGGTACCTCTAACGAGGACGCCGCAATGATCGTGTCCGAGCGTGATGAACCTTGGACATAGATTCTGTTTATCCCATGGGCATTGACTTCTACGCGATTGGGGTAAAGGACGTCCGCGAACTGAGTAGTAAGAATGTTAGAGGATTTGTCTACATGCATGGCCACAGGGACGTAGTCTATGTAGTCGGTTGCATCCACAATAAACTTGCCACTCTGATAGTCAATGCGCACGTTGGCGGCTAAATCATCTTCCTGCTTATAAAGGTTATAGCCATGGTTTTCGAACCAGGTAATGTAGAGCGCATCTCCGATGATTTGCGTGGCAAAAGTAACGCGGTCATCCGGTGCGACTGCCGTACTAACCCAGGCTGTCTCAGTTTCACCATCTTCGAAAAGACCGAAAACACCTAACGGATCTTGTATGGTCCGTCGTCCCGGCTTCGGAAGTTTGTCGTAAACGCTCTTGAGAGCTTTGATGCCCTTCTCGGGATTTCGCAAATAGTTTTCGAAGTCTCTGACGGCCGCTGAAAATGGCAGGCCCTTGCTGAGCTTATCGTAAACATCCTCCAGTTTGTCTTTGACTTTATCGACAGCCTTGCTAATCTCTTTTTTCGCTTTTGCTCCTGCCTTTTTTGCGGCTTCTTTGACCTCCTTGGCTTTGCTGTCAATTATCTGCTTCACCTTCTCCGGATCGATCATGAACTCTTTGGGGCAGAGATTGGCATACGGTGTGGCACCGATAGGGCCGCAGAGTCGAAAGGAATCAATCGTGTCCCGCATTTCATTCGACAGGTCCGAGAAGTTGTCGCCCCCAAGTTCACTCACGCCTACTTCGTAGCGATAAAGCTCCTTTGAGTCCGAATACTTCTTGGTCGACTTTTGATAGTCCGTGCCTTCGATGAAGACGCGGCCGCCCAGTTCCCATTCTAGGCTTAGTACCAAACTAAGCTTGGCAAAGTCACCACTAAAACTTCCGTCGCGATACAGATCCCGGCCACGAATTTTCTTGTCAGGACGACTCGCCAACTGATCATCGGGAATATGCGTATCAATGGCACCCGTGACGACCAAGCTGACCTCGCCCGTTACTTCAGCAAAGTCGACTCCGATCTGCTCTTCGCCCAGGGCCACTGTAAACTTTGGTCGGGCGCCCAATATTCCAGACAGAAAGAGCCCTTGTCGGTCATCATCTTTCAGATAAAACCCGTTGGTGTCTAAGCCGACTAGAATGTCGATACCAAATTCAAAGCCCGCGAAGACATCGACGCTGACGCTGCCATTGACGATTCCCATGTAGGAAAAGACAGTCGTTCTCGGCAGTACTGAGTAGGTAAATTCCTTGGATGCAAAGATCTGGCGAATGTCAAACGAAAGGAGATTGGCTGGCTCGCCCATCAGTAAAGCGACGACACTCGATACGCTCGCAAAATCATAGTTGGTATTAACATACTCACCATCTTCGTCTGCAGGCTCGTCGACGTTCTGGTCTTGATAGCTGTCCGAGTCCAGGAATAGAGCTGCGCCCTGACTGCCACCCAGTACTTCGAGCAATGGCTTTTCAAAAATAGGCAACGGTCGTCCCAGGAAATCTCGCAGTTCCTTTGGTAGCGGATTGTACTTGTCTAGTTCAGCGAAGAAACGTCTTCGCACGAGCGAATCTATGTTTGGAAAACTGGGATACGACACTAATTCATAGCTGCCAATATCTTGAGGCCATTGATAGGTCGCGTGCGCCTGCCAGTTGAAACTTTCGGTCAGCATCGTACGCAGGACTTCAGGCAGACTTGCAGGTGAATTGACACCGAGGGTTAAGTTCAAATCAAACCCGGCCGTGGCCGTCGAAGACTGTTTGAGATTTCCGTTTTCTTCGTTCTTGTTATTCTCGAGCAACAAACTCAGATCGCGAAGGTAGTACTTTTCGTTGAGAATGCCATCGGAGTCGGTAAACGTGTAGCCGGCGCTGGCCTGGATGGTACCACTAACTGAGGCTGTGACGTCAATCAAGTTCCCGATGCTTAGCTTTCCGACGAGAGGACTATTGGTCGGCACAACGATGGGCAGATTGCCGATCAGCGATGCGCCTTCG
Organism: Planctomycetaceae bacterium; assembly: GCA_947463915.1. Lineage (GTDB taxonomy): Bacteria > Planctomycetota > Planctomycetia > Pirellulales > Pirellulaceae > JBKCUI01. The sequence continues at coordinate 3,773 of CANHVO010000358.1, read as the reverse complement.
ATGACGAACGGGCCTTTGATGGCGTCCAGCCCGAACTGCATCGTAAACGTTAACGTTGGGTCGACAGTTACTTGCCCCGAAGTCACACTCAAGTCCACCTTGGTTAAGCCTTTATTGGCGAAGCTGAAACTGCCTCGGGGACTGAACTGCAGCGGCTGGTCGCGTCTCGCGACTTGCTGATATTGCAGACGTATGAGATCCTTGTTCAGATAGCTGCCGTTGAGGAAGTCCTGGGGCCCAACGTTTGAAATGATTTGAAAGCCACGGTCTGCCAGATACGCGCGGACGGACCCGAGTTGATTGTTGTAGTTCAGCTTGTCTTGAATCAGCGGCTTCAGTAAATCGGCGAGTTCATCGCCAATGAGTTCGATCTTCTCGACTTGGGTCAGCATATCTTCGGCTTGAGCCGATAGACGATTGATACCCGAGCCAACGGAGTCGGCCAATGAGTTCAATAACCCTTCGGTATCGAAGCCCGAGTTGGCAGCATCGTAGACAAATCCACTTGCATTTGGAGCCAGGTCCCAAATCCAATCACCACCAAACGAGATGGTGCCACTGCCCTTAACGGGCATGTTCACTTCCACGTTGACACCCGCGCTACCGTTCAGTTCCAGCCTGGCAAAGTCATTGAACGTGGCCAGATCCGCCAAGCGGATGCGCCCATCACCGGCCGTGGTCGTTTGCACCACCCTCGCATCAAAACCCAGCGAAGCGTTGGCCTTGGCGGTGCCCGCGCCTACGAACGCTGTCAGATTGCCACCGACTGCCAAGCGTGCCTCGACTCCGTTGCCCGGCACCATGTAGAAACCTGCCGAGTCCACGCCGAACGATACCGTAAAGTACATCTCGGCTTTCACCGTCAGCGCCCCGGTGAAGGTGACACCCGGCAGATCGCCTAATGCACCCAACCCAGCGGAAGTGACGGGCGTGCTCTTGATCACATCGGGTAGACGATAGGTACGACTAACGCGCATGAAGTCTGCGGGTTGATTGGCCGTTAGCCCAGCAAACTGCGCATCGGTCAGCGCATGATCGATGGTGAATCCGGCGGCGCTCAATTGCTGCGTCAGCTGCGCGAGCGTGGTTGCCGAACTGACGTTCCAACTGCCAACGTTGCTTTGGAAAACTGTTTGGAAATCCAACAAGCTGCCCAAAGTATTGGTCAGCATCGGCAAGGCACCAGCTGGCAAGTTCAATTGCGATGCAAAGTCAGCCGCATGCTGACCGCGCACTGTTTGAAAGCCATTGGTAATGCTGCTGGCGATCGATGCAATCGAGACACCGCCAGCTTGGCCAGTCGCGGCTGGCGGCACAGTTGTCTTGGCAGCAGGCGCTCCACGCACGCCGCCTTCATCGGAACCAGAGCCAAAGTACTGAAGATAAGTTGGCAGTGGTTGATCGTTCGGTTGCGGATAGCTTTCTTGAACATACGCTCCATTCTCGGTCCTCAGCGAGTTCCTGACTTCGGCTTTCGCATCGGCATGGATCCACCGGGGCCCCGTTGGATAGCCGATCTCCATCAGATGCGTCGTGTCAGAAAGAAATCGGGCGGTGGCGGGATTGGCATAGCGCAGGGCATTCATCACGTGATGGTACTGAGGCGGATACTGCGGATCCACCAAAACCGATTCGACCGTACTCAAGTGACCAAGCCCCCAGAGATGCCCCAATTCGTGCGCGATCCCATACGCAACTTGATTGGTAAAGTCGATCGGTGAAAGTTCACTGAGTGGCTTCCACTCAAAGTTTCCATCCTTCATGTAGTCCTTGACCTCGCCCGCGAACACGTACCCATAGTGTTCGAAGTTGAAACTGCTGTTGGGCTGGCGTGCAACTCCGAAGCGCGACACAGTGGGCGACGGTCTCAAATTGCCTACATAGATCACATAGGTGGTATCCGTCGGCGAGGCGAGCCCTTCAGCCAGTTGCACTTCCCCAACCCCAGGATCAGCGGAACTCGTTAGATCGGTAGTGTTGTAGACCACCAAATCGATGGCTGCGTCGTCCGCGAATGGTTTAAGCAATCGCGTTACCCGCGAGCTGATTTTCTTAGCCGCCAGGTTGGCATCGTCCAAATTGATCTTGGCGTCCCCGTTGTAGTCCAAGAACTTGTTGGTCGAATTGACGTTGCTCGTAGCGAAGATATCGGCGAACTTGCCAACGGAGAATTCATTGGCGATGGTATCAGGCGTGAAGTCCAGCACGATATTGTTGGTCAGAACTTGTCGGCGCTCGAGAACTTCGATTTGTGGTCTTCTGCGCGTGCGGCGTCGGAGTTGCTTCTTGGCTTTCATCAAAGTCTTCCTTTTGATCAGGCGGCAGGGTTACGCGGCAGGAATTACTGTGCCGCTATGGTGCAGTCGTATATTGGGGCAGAATCGAGCTGGACGATTCCAAATCGGCACGTCAGTTTACTGGCAGTGGTTCTTTTGGGTTACGAAGGGAACATGAACGGAACCTGAACGGAAACGGAACCTGAGTCCAATTCGTAGAACGGATCGATCTTTCAGATAAAATCCGGGCAATGCTTGGATATTTGCGATCAACCATTGTTTTCGAGTTGTTCCGTCTTGCTGAGCTGAATCTTTAGGCAAGGTTTGTCCTAAAAGTATAGGAACGCCTTACCGCATTAAACCCAAGACGCGAAAGTCACAGAAAGCGGACGAAAATTCCGCTGAAATGTAGAAAAGGGCTAAACTTGCCTCTCCCGTCCATCCCCAAAAAGTGCTGTCTGCTCGGGCATGATGTCACTGATTGGAAAGAAAATGGCGCTAAGAAAATGGAATCGCATCACCCTAGGTAGTTCTACTTTGGCCATTACGTCTTGAAGGTTTATACACCTGCGCATTGACCAGAAATTTTCTGAAAGATTGGCCCGTTCTAGATGTTGGTTCAAATTCCAGGCAAGTTCCGTTCATTACCGTAAAGACTCACTCTATCAGACTTATCTCTCCGCCAGAACGGACCTTTTGGTTCGATTCCGCACCTCAGACAAAATGCCCAACAACGCCTTTGAATAAAAAATGCATTCGCATAACGTCAATTTAAGCGTCGCTCCGAAAACTATGCCTACCACGCAGTCTTCTTTTGGTCGTTCGACTCCATGTAATGGCAGATTGATTTCGCTGCTCCGCAAACAACTAGGCTGGACTCAAAGCGAACTTGCCGAGAGGGCAGGGTTTACAGAGAGGCTTATTGCGAAAGCAGAAGCAAGCCAAAACATCGCGGCCACAACACTCAAGATTATTGCTCAAACGCTTTCGGAAGCCGGAACGGATGTATCCACGCAGGACCTGTCGGCGGAGCCTGCGGCACTGGCAAAATTGTTTTTCCTGTCGACCTATGAATGTGGACCGCATTGCTTGGAAGTCAATTCGCATTTTATTTCTAACGACATCGTCGTTCACTTTGCTGGAGACCCAAGCGTATTTCCGTTCTCTGGAACCCATAGTGGAATCGATGCAGCAAAACTTGCATTTGCGAAATTCTACGAAGTCATTGCTCCCCCTAAGGACCACTCCGAAGTCGAGAATATCCAGTTCATTTCAACCGGTCACGGTGCACTCGTGTGGGGTGAAACTTGGGCGCATCCCATCGGGATGCCAATGGCAGCTCCTATGAAGTTTGCGATTAAAATGGATTTCAAGGACGGACTGATGACTATGTTTGACAGTCGATTTGACACGCTCGAGGGAGCGAAACTTTTTGAAAAATTGAGAAACAAGAGTTAAACTCGCCTTTCACGCCAAATACTCGACCCAATACACAGG
>CANHVO010000357.1 GCA_947463915.1 Planctomycetaceae bacterium | reverse complement strand
GGGAAAAAAAGAATGTACTATCCTACGCATACCATTGGATGCGTCTGCGGCGCTTTGTCCAAAAATTCCAGCCCGACCTGGTACACAGCAACGATCTCCCCACCCACCAATTCGTTTCGAGTGTCGCGGGCTCTTTGGGCCTGCCGCGAGTCTGCCATCACCGCTTTATCTACGATGGAAAGTGCATCGATTGGTTGAATCGCCAAGGAGCCGAAGTCCATCTATTCGTCTCCAGGTATTTGAAGGATCTTCTCTCGGAGGAATCCACGAAACTCGCCTTGGAAACCCGCCAGGTTCTTTACGATGGACTGCCGATGGGCTCTGCGCGAAGCGACACGGATCGTCGAAACGCCCGCGAGAAATTCGGGATCGCTCAGGAATCGCAGCTGGTTTTGTTTGCCGGTCAAGTCATCGAGCGAAAAGGGGTCAAAGAACTACTCGACGCCTGGAAAAAAATCGACTCGGAAAAGTACCACTCCAAGTTGGTCCTGATCGGCGATGATATCCAAAACGACGGGGCCTATCGCAAGCAGATGCAAACTTACGCGATATCTGAGGGGATCCATGCAACTTTCGTGGGGTTCCAGCATAACGTTCCGGAATGGTTGCAAGCAGCCGATATCGCCGTGGTTCCTTCGCGCGAAGAACCTTTAGGGAATGCGACTCTTGAAGCGATGGCGACCGGGCTACCGGTCATTGGGACTCTTGCGGGCGGCATCCCAGAGATGATCGAGACCGAGCAAACAGGTCTCTTGGTCCAAGTCAACGATCCGGATGGCTTAGCCAACGCGATGCAAAGACTCTTAGAGAATCCTGGCCTCGCACAAAAGCTCGGGCAGGCCGGTAGGGTCCGATGCGAGCAACGTTTTTCCCTCGCTACGCATACCGACGCAATGATTGAGGTTTTTCAGGCTCTGCTCCATCGCAAGGATGCAGCCGATGGCTCACCGCGTGACACGAGAGGCTGGCTATCGCCCATTCCGACTGAACAGGCGACAAAAATACATTCATGATTTCCAAGGCCCAGCCAAAGCAACTCTTGCTCAGCGAGATTTTTCCTCCCATCCATGGAGGAAGTGGACGATGGTTTTACGAAGTCTACCGCCGACTCGACCCAGGGAGCTTCCTGATGGTCGTTCAGGAATCTAGTCAAGATACCCACGAAATAGACAGTCATTATCCACATCCAATTCTTCGAGAGAACTTGCATGTGGATGAGCGGATATTGTCGAATTGGACCAGTATCCGCAGGTACCAACAGATTTCCGATCGCTTGAGAAACATGGTTCGCCAGCACAAGGTCAGCGCCATTCACGCCGGGCGTCCGCTGCATGAGGGGTTGGTGGCGCGTTGGATGAATATCAGGTATGGGATACCCTACTTATGCTTCATTCATGGGGAGGACATCAACATTGCAACGACGAGTCGCGAACTGAAGATTCTGACCCAATCGATCCTGAAGAACGCTTATCGTTTGGTCGCCAATTCCAACTTTACGGTTGGACTGCTGCGAAACGATTGGCAGGTTCCCGAGGAAAAAATCGCGTTGATGCACCCTGGGATCGACGTTTCGCAGTATTCGCACTTGGCCAGGGACCCTGGGACCAGAAAGTACACCAACGCGGGCGATACGGTTCTTTTGACGGTCGGTCGATTGCAAAAGCGAAAGGGACAGGACGCGGTCATTCGCAGCGTCGCGAAACTTAGGGACAAACATCCGAATCTTCGGTACCTGATTGCGGGGGTTGGGGAGCAAGAGGCCGATCTTCGCAAGTTGGTTGCCGAATTGTGTTTGGAGAAACAGGTGTTGTTCTTAGGGGCAGTCAGCGACCAAGAGATGATGGATTGTTACCGCGAGTGCGATATTTTCGTGATGTCCAACCGCGCTGTCGACAAGGACTGCGAGGGCTTTGGAATCGTTTTTCTCGAGGCGCAGGCACATGGAATTCCAGTGATCTCAGGAGCCAATGGGGGAACGGGGGATGCCATGGTACACGGAGTGACGGGATTGAGGGTCGACTGTCAAGACTCCGAGAACCCCGTTCATTTGACCGAAACGATCGATCGGCTGGTTTGCAGCCCCGAGTTGCGTCGCAATATGGGGATTGGTGGCAGGAAATTCGTGACCGAGAACTTCGACTGGAGTCGGATCTCGGAGCGGGCCAGAAATGTACTCGGGGCATCGAACGGAGCCAACAGATGCTAGGACATATCTGCCTTGTCGTGGCGATTGCGATCTGCGCGATTGCGACTTGTAAGCGTCTTCCCATTCAAGATTTGCCACAAGGTTAAGCGACAATGGGGGCCATTTTTGTTTATGTGTTTTTCTTACTGAGCTGCCTGATCGCATTGGTCCTGCCTGCATTAGGATGCGCTGCTTTTTATTTTTTCAATTTGCTGGATCCCGCTTGGAATTGGCGTTGGGCCATACCTGAAGATCCCGGATTCCAGAAATGGATCGCTCTTTCCCTTCTTCTGGGCTTCATTACTCAGCAAGGTTGGCGCAGTTCCATGAGCAGGACATCTGTCCTGACCCTCGGCTTACTTCTCAGCTTTCTCGTACTTTGTTTTCTTAGCTCGTTGAATTCCGCATATCCGTCGAGGAGCATGTTCTATTTGGATCTGCTTTGGCGAATCGTTTTAATCGTCGCAATATCCCTGATAACTACTGTCACCGAGAATCGAGCGATGCTCTTGGCCGTGGGGTGTGTGCTCGGGCAAGGATACAACAGTTTTCAGATCAACCTCGAATATTTCCAGCTCGGGTTCTGTCGTTATGCGATAATGTCTAGTTGGGGGATGAAAGGGCTAGATAACAATGGCTACTCGATTTTGACGGTTCCAATTCTAGCGCTTTCAATCGCTTTCGCTTTGTCACAATGGAAATGGTGGCTTCGAGGTATTGCAGCAGGAATCTGTCTACTGCAAATACACCAAATCATGATGATGGAATCGCGAGGCTCGATGCTGGGCGCCCTTTTGGCTGCCAGCCTTGCGGTTTGGTACTGTCCCAAATCTCCGGTGACGAATACGATCCTCATCGTAGGAGCAACCCTTGTCGTACTCTTGGCGGGTCCGCCAGTCGTACGTGAATTCAGCTCGATCTTCGGCGTGGAGGAAGAGATGGATGTTTCCGCGGAGAGCCGTTTTTATCTTTGGAAAGCGGGCGCTGCAATCATCTGGGAATACCCTTTGTTTGGAGTGGGACCAGGTTGCAGCTCAGCTTTCGTCCCGCTTTACTATGATTTCGCTGGACTAAGAGCGGAAAATGAGAAGGCTTTGCACAATCTCTTTTTTGAAATTATGTGCGAAAATGGTATCTTCGCAGGCACGATTTATTTCAGTTTCTTCCTGCTGCCTTGGGGAATGGTTTGGCTCAACCGACGAAGATTTTTTCGCGAAAACCCCAAGCAATGCGCGCTCGCTCTCGGGGTGATCGCGGGCACTCCCGGTTATTTACTTGCTAGTATGTTCTCCAGTGGCACACTGATCGAATCAAGTTATGTACTGCCGGTTATAGGTTGCGCATTACTCAGTTTAAGACCCGCTTCGCAACCTAACATGATCGATACCGCGTCTCCTACTACGAGCGAGACTGGAGTCTGACATCGTATGCAAGCGGGTAACCGAAACGCCTGGCTCGATACCCTTCGAGCGATCGCAATTTTGTCCGTTTTCTTATGTCATGTTTCCTCAAGTTTCCGACAACTGCATCCCGACGGAAATGGTGGTTGGCTTGCGGTGGCAGGAATTGGAGGGCATGGGGTGGATCTTTTCTTTGTGCTCAGCGGATGGTTGCTGGGTTGCTTGTTGCTGAACGAAAAGAAAGCCACATCCAAAATCAACATCAAGCGATTTTGGGTTCGGCGTTGGTTGAGGACCTTGCCGGCATATTATGCAATTCTTATGTTGACTCTCGGCCAACGGATACTTCAGGGACGAGGGCAGGTCGAAGATGCTTTTTATTTTATCTTTGTTCAGAACTATGCTTTTGATTCACTACCATTCTTCGGTATAAGCTGGTCTCTATGTATTGAAGAACAGTTTTATCTGCTCATTGCACCTTTGCTCTTGATTCTTCGTAGGAAGGAATGGATCACGGTAGCTCTCGCCTTGCTCATTCTCATTCCCATGGCGGGCCGCTGGCTGGTGGGTGATTCAACTCCATGGATGACGCACCTCCGCATCGATAGTTGCGCCTTCGGTGTGTTGCTGGCTCAAGTCTACATCAATTATCCTCAACTTTGGAAATGGTGCACCTTTTTGTCGCCTATGGGAATTCTCGTTGGATTAGGAACACTTCTGACCCTAGCGTTACAGCGCTATCGAGGGGAATTTGGTGAAATGCCTTTGGAAGGCTATGGACTTTTGAGTGGTTGCTTGGTGGTTCAGGCGCAAGTGTCTCCTTATTGGAAACAGCGAGCAACCAACGGTATCCTCAGATATATCGCCAGCCGTTCTTATTCGCTTTACCTCGTACACATTGAAGCCCTTGCGATCGCTCGGCGATCGGGCGACCAGCACTTCTTGACCTATTTCTTAATTAGTGTCCTGATCAGTTTGATTTCGGCTGAGTTGCTATATCGTACAGTTGAAATACCTTGGATGACATTTCGTGACCGGCGCAACCGCAAGAGTTCATCGCTTACGGAGCATTCTGAAGAAAGCCATCAAGAACTTTATTCACCTGTTCAGCAATAAATAACTTTATAACCATGTTCTTCTCCGGTGTTTACGTTTTGGCGAGGAAACCTTGGGTTTTGGGAGTCGCAGACAACACTTTAGCAACAGCTGCGAAGCTCGCCCGAAGCATCGGCGTGAAACCACATTTCCTAGTCTTTCGCACGTGGTATGGTGGTGATTTGCAAGGTGGACTAGCCGCTTTGCGAATTCTCGCTCGCGCACACTTTCCACGGGTAACTTGGATGTGCAATGCGTTAGCTGAAGTGACCATGCTGCGAATGTTAGGACAGCGCGCAATTTTCTGCCATCATAATTTGTTTTGCAATGAAAATACGTTTCATATTCAGGCTACGCCCATCGAGTATGATGCTATCTACATTGCTAGGCTCGATGCCTACAAAAGGTTGTGGCTGGCCAGCGATATTCCTAAGCTGCGGATCATTACAGCCAACCCGCTGGACAAAGAACGGTTACGGCTTTGGGGGTGTGACCATGCATGCATCAACGAGAACTTCCTCAGTTATCAATCGATAGCACTGGAGATAAATCAAGCGAATTGCGGCCTAGCTCTGTCGAAGAAAGAGGGTGGGATGCTGGCGGCCACCGAATATCTCCTTTGCGGTAAGCCTGTTATTTCTACACCCTCTCGTGGCGGTCGCGAGTACTGGCTGGATCAATCAAATCATCTCGTAGTCGCAGCAAACTCGTCCGCTATCGCTGATGCGGTACATAGGATTGAACCTTCTAAGTGGGATCCGCTCTTTATCCGCGCAGGTACGCTTGAGCGATTATCGATACAGCGGCGAATTCTTTTTGATTACGTGTGCCAAATAGCAACAAGCGTGAGTCTTACCTCCATAGGACAGATGAGTGGAGACTGGCTGCATTGCCAGTATGTGCATAAAACCGAATTTATCAAAACACTAACACTTGACCATTAACTTTTCCAATCAAAGTGTTTTTGCAAATAAAACTACTAAAGAACATTTGTGTTTTCCCCGAAGCAATTAATATTATCGCAAAATGAATTACTTGACTCAAATCCAAGGTCATACTCTGTGGCGAAAAGGACTTCATTCCGATTCAGTAGTCGTGGACCTCGGTGCAAATCGTGGTGCATTCTCAAAGCAAATGATCTCAACCTACGGTTGTCGGAGTTTCGCTTTCGAAGCTAATCCAACTTTAGCGGATGGTATAGAAAACGTGCCGGGATTGACGGTTTATAACTACGCCGTTGCTCGAGACGACGGCACCATTCGATTTCGCCTTGCTTCGAATGACGAAGAGTCATCGATAGCTCGAGAACCAGAGGTTGATTTGGCAGGTCTCATCGAGGTTGAATCCATTCACCTTGAACGATTTCTTAAAAATCAATCTATTCCAAGGATCGACGTCCTAAAAATGGATATTGAAGGCGCGGAGATCGAGGTGCTCGATAGTTGCTCGGATGATTTCCTGAGGAACGTCGGTCAATTGACGATTGAGTTTCACGACTTCCTAGGTCTGACCCCCCTCAACGCGATCCACCAGACGGTCAACCGTTTTCATTCACTTGGCTTCGCTTGCATTAAAATTTGGCAACATGCTTGGGGAGATGTTTTGTTTATCAACAAGGCGTGGCATTCCCATTCCACGCCACAGATTCTTTGGTCCAAGTATTGGACCCGTAACCTGTGGGGCGTACAAAGGGTCTTAACGCGAAACTTTTCACGCCAAACGAATCACCCTTTACAGAAAGCCACTTGAGTGTCAAATCGCTATAAAATTAACCCGCGGACCGGCAACTAGACTGATGTGCGGAATTGCAGGAGCGACGTGGGTGAATCCGTCGCAACGATTGTCGCAATTAGAGCTTCATCGGATGACCGATGCCCTTGCTCATCGCGGCCCGGACGGGCGAGGTGTCCACTGGAAGGAATATGAAAACGGTTGTGGATTCGCACTGGGCCATCGAAGACTAGCGATCATCGATGTGGCGAACGGACATCAACCGATGTCCAATGCAAGTGATACGGTTCACGTCACTTTTAATGGAGAAATCTATAATTATCGTGAATTAAGGTCCACTCTCGAACGACTTGGTTATGGCTTCCGGACAGACTCTGATACCGAAACGATTGTTTATGCTTATGAAGCTTATGGCGAGAATTTCGTTGAACACCTGCGAGGCATGTTTGCAATCGGTCTATGGGATAGCCGATTGCAAAAGCTGATCCTCGTACGTGATCGCTTGGGAGAAAAACCTCTTGTTTTCTGCCACGATCCGGGACGGCTGATATTCGCGAGTGAAATCAAAGCTCTGCAACGGATCCCGGGTGTCGGATCCCAATTACGCCCAGCGGCAATCGACCAGTATCTGCGTTTCGGCTACGTACCACACCCTTGGACAGCGTATGAGGGTATTGAAAAACTACCGCCAGGGCATCTCGGAGTCTACCAAAACGGGTCCTGGAGTGTTCGACCGTATTGGAAACCGAATTTGGTGACCAATGATCGGATTTCATTCGATGATGCATGCCAACGGCTTAAGCAATCGATGGAGGAAGCCATCCGACTTCAAATGCGAAGCGATGTTCCGATGGGAGCCTTCTTGTCCGGAGGAATGGATTCGTCCGTTGTGGTAGGGTTAATGCATCAG
>CANHVO010000356.1 GCA_947463915.1 Planctomycetaceae bacterium | reverse complement strand
CGTTGGTGACTTCTTTGCAGCGACACGATCTTGAGCAAATCGCAGCAGTAGTTCTCCGTATGCGGAAACTTCGTTCTGCGAAAGACTCTGCAAGGCTAGTCGGTCTGCAGCAGCTTCCATTGCAGCACGCAAACGGCTTATGATTACCCAAACGATTGGGTTGAACCAATGGAATGCTCCTGCGATCGACGCGATAATCACGACTGGAATGTCGCGGCGACGAATATGAGCAAGTTCATGGCGAATAACCCAACGCAACTCTTGTTCGCGCAAAGTTTCAATGAGCCCGGGCGGAATACATATCGTCTGTCGAAACAGTCCAAAAACCGCTGGTGCAGCGAGCGACGGCACTTCACGCAATGCTGGTCGCCGTCCGACGGCCAAGGAATCACACTCGCGAAGAACCAAATCGATCAGCGGCTGATCGTCGAGGACGCGGCAGGATCGGAGACCTAGCGCAAATCGGATATGTGAAATGAAGCTGCGGAGGATGAGTCCTATCGAAACTAAGATAACAGTGACCAAAAGGGAGATGCAGATGATTTCCTCAAGAGAGTAATCGAGCGTTTGAGGAGATTGCAACTGAGCCTGAGCAGGGGCGTCTTGCACGACGACCTGATTCACATTTGGCAGAAGTATCGGCGCAAGCATCGAGCGATTTCGATTTGCCAGAAGCATCGGCCGATTTGGATTGGCTGATTCTCCAGAGTCGCTCGAAAACCAATTGTCAATTGGCTTATGAAGACTTAACGGGCTTCCGATCGAAATGGGTATCAATAGCCTGACAACGACGATGGTCAAAAGCAGTGCGTGCAGCGAAGGCGTTAACTTTCGCCGAAAAGCAAATCCAATTCCGGCCGCAATGACTAGAATCGGCAGTGTTCTCCAAGTCGCGAGCTGAACCAACCACAACCAAGTTGTGGCAAACTCAACGAATCGTTCCATCCATATTGCGATCATCCCTGTTCTCCTTCGTTTCTGTTCGTTTTCTTGTCGAGCATCGCTCGAATCTCTTTTACATCCTTGTCGGACAGCTTTGCCGTCTTCACGAAATGGATAAGTGCCGGTGTCGCTTCACCACCGAAAACGCGATCGAGGAACGAACGACTTGCTTGACGTACGCAGGCGTCTCTGCGAACAGCAGGCGTATACACATACTTCTTGCCGTTCTGCTCAGTCGCTAGCGCTCCTTTGCGAACCAATCGATGCAGCATTGTTTTTACGGTCGCCGCGCTCCAACCATTGTCGGCAGCAATTTGGTCAATGACTTCCGCCGCTTCGATCGGAGAGGAGCTCCAGATCAAATTCATGACCACCCATTCAGCATCCGAAATTTGCATGCAAGCCTCCTGCAGTTTGTATGCTGACAGATTACACGTGTAAACGGTTGCGTGTCAACGCCGATTTCGGGCTGCGATGAATCTACTTCCCCGCTCGCTTACTCAGTTCAACACGGAAGGCCGGCAAGTCAAAATTTTCAAGCCCCTTTATCTTCGATCGGTTCGTTTGATACCAATCACGCCACCATTCGGCAGTCCACTGGGCGTCCACAATTGGTTGCATGTCAAACTGATTTTCTTTCGCTATTGCACTGTAGAGTTGACGGACAAAGGCATTGCTATCCTCTTTCATTCCTGCTTCGTCACATGCAACCCAAACACCAATCAGCATCGCAATCATTCGAGGATCAGGATACGACGCCAGTCCCTCTGATGCTTTGTCCAGTTGCGAATCAGGGACGGCGAGCTCGCGCCGAAGATAGTCCACTCGACCTTCAAACGTATCCATATTCGCGGGAAATGGACGATACGTTTTTCCATGTGCGGATTTTGGGTAGTCCGGGATGGGAACAGCCTGCACTTCTGGCGGAAAGCGATGTTTGTTCGCTTCCCACCACCGTCGCCACCACGGGCCGTCATGATAGGAACTGTACTCGACACCAGTGAGATTCACACCCTTAAAAAAACCGAGTCCGTAGTATCCGATTCCGTAGACCGTTTCGGATGAGTTATCCGAATCAATGACTCCGATCAAGATTGGAATTGCCCGTAAATCCTTCTGCATGGAAAATAGCCACCCCAGACTGAAGTAGTTAGGGCTATCCTTCCTGATCTCTTGCTCCAAATAGGCCTTTAAGCCCTCGTGAGTATCCATATCGGCCGGGAACGGCACATAGTCCTTACCAAACGTCGTCTTAGGGATGTCTCGAACGGCGACCTGCGGGAGAGGTTCGGGCATTCGCTGTCGGTTCTTCTCCCACCAGCGGCGCCACCAAGGACCGTCTCGCATCGGTCTCAATTCTTCTCGAACCCACTCATTTCCAAGTCGAAAGGAGGTCAAGGCGCCATCGATCGTCCCAATGGTTCCCTTGGAATTGTCGCAATCCATAATGGCAATCAACTCCGGAATCGTACGAGGCTCACCCAACTCTGACAGACTCCAGCACAGTTCGCCCATTTCGCTTCCCCAACGTTTGTCGCTATTTTCATCCCGAGTGATCTCCTCGATCATCCGTAACATGGCGTCGATGGCTGCATCGCGGTCAAGCTCAGCCAGCGCGATGGCAGCGGAAGCACGCAGCATCCATGGCCCCTTGGCATCGATCCATGACTGCAAGACATCCATGGATTCCAACGGACGCCCTGGGATTTGCCGAAGTAGCTTGCATGCATAGGCCATCTGTTCTTGGTCTAGCGTGTTTGAGCGAATCCACTGTATGGGAAAGGCCCCAATTCCAGATTCCTTGAACGCGGTCCTCCGGACTTCGGACCACAAAGATTTCCACTTGTCGTCGATGGTTCGCTCCCGTTCCTGCAGCTTTTGTATCGCTTCTGTTGCTGGCAGATTGTTGCACATCTGGGCGATATCGCGATAGCCATCCAGCAGCACATCCTTGAGCGATTGTCCACGGCGAGTCCCATACCACGCGGCGTAGTCGGGTGAATTCCGATCGAATTTTTGTAGAGCCCAATAGCAAAGATAGTCTCGAGCGTAATCTTGCACGGCTGGATCGGCGTCCGTCATTCCGAGATGGAGTACCGCCAAAACGTCAGGACTTTCAGAGAATTGAATTGCTTTGAGGATACCATTTTTAACATCACCGATTTGAATCTGCGGCCAGGAACGTTCGACAATGGACAAACTCCTCTCTCGCTCGAGAGCCACAATTTGTGGTCCGTATTGAAACGCTACAGGGTTATGAGATTGGGCCGCAACCAGAATTGCGATCCACTCGTCATCACTCCTTGACGGAACCTGCTGCGCATCGTTTTTCTTTGCATCGCGATTTTTATCGTCAGCAACAATTGCTTCGTTTTCGAACTTGGTAGGCTGACCTCGAAGAATCGGAATCGCGGTGCCTATCACGCATAGCGACGCAACGAGCTGAATTCCTAATCGCTTCATTGACGAGAGAGGCCGCAGGTCGAGTTGAGTCACGTGACACAAGACCTGCAATCGTTGGGCAAGTTCCCCGACTTCATCCCCGATCGAGCTGAGGCAGGGCAAACGCAAGGGAGGTTCAACAACACACAGCGCGATCTGCAGCAATGCCTCCGCCAAGGTTCGTCCGTCCCCTTCAATCTCGACAACTCGATGATCGCAGAGAAGTTCACGAAGTTGGTCCAGTTCCTTGCTGCGTCGCAAGATCCACGGATGCCACCAATAAAGTGCATGGCAGACTTCCTGTAACAGGCCGACATACGAGTCGCGTCGATCTAGGTGAGCCATTTCATGTAACAGGACCGCACGTTGCTGATCTTGAGAAACTTGTGACGTAAAGAACTTAGGGACAACAATGATCGTACTAAGAATTCCTATCGAAATTGGAACAGAATTCGACGACGATTGAAGTATCTTTACATGGCCCCGCAAACCGATCCGTTGTTGGGCTTGTTGCACAAGGAATAACAGGTCCTGATCCCGGACGGGATCCAGTCGCTTCAGCAACAGGTGCAGCGATCGCAGATTTCGGACCAACCTGAAAAAGCAAATGAGCGAACCGATCAGCCAAGCTGTTCCAGCGAGAAACAAAGCAAATCGAACCATGGAAACCCAACGGATCGACACGGGCTGGCTGACAGCGCCGATTGCTTTGGGCGAATCTGTTTCGATAGTGGTATGGATGGAGGTTACCTTTGCCGGTTCCCCGTCATTTTCCGTAACAACATCTTGGGCTCGAACCCGTTCGACGATGTTTACTTTCCAGCGTTCCGAGGACTCCAGAGGAACGTTTCCTGTCTTGGCAGTTTGTGGACGCAATTCCCAGTCGATATAAGCGACTCCGAATCGAGAAGCGATGACTAGAGCTATCGGGGCGAAGAGAAACGTGACGAGAAGGGCCAAGGCCATGCAGTGGCGACTGGCGATCGACCATCCTCGCGATACCGACCTGGCGATGATTCCGAGGAGCGTCAAACCAACGAGGACAATGAGCCAATTGAAAAGAAAAATCAGGTAGGAGTCGAGTTGGGTGCTTCCGAGCATGGCTTGGTTCCTATTTGGATCCTGGGGGATTCTTGTCGAGTATCGAACGCAGGTACTCAAGGTCTTCCTTGCGGAGTCGTTTCGCCCCCAGCAAGCTCATTACGAGTTTTGAGGCAGAGCCGTCAAAATAGTCATCCAGGAATTCGCTGGCTATTCCTTTTTCCGTGGTGACTTTGGAAACTGCTGCGACGTAGTGAATACCGTCCTCGCGTTTCACTCGCTTAAGCCAGCGTCGTTCGAACAAGCGATCAAGCAGATTCTGTGCGGTTGTTCGAGCAATAGGTCGTGACGCATCCATCCGAGTCCATACCCCTGTCACCGTCACTCCCATGTCTCCCGCATCCCATGCCATCTGCATGATCGAATGTTGCACGGGGGTCAATTTACCGTCTGGTGTCGTCACTGAACTCTCCTGCTTCCAAGTCGCATCTCAGCGACTGAATCAATGACAGCCTGCCCAATTGCAGACAACTGTCGGCAGCTATCCTACGATTGCCGACGCATGTCGGCAATGGGGGCCTGGATTTTTCTCGAAACGGGCGCTACCTAAAGACTGAGCTGACGGAAGACCCGCATCTTATCGTCCCTACCACAAAGCAATGCAGAATCATGACGCGAAACGGAGCCGCCTCGAGTTCTGGTCCCAGCCAATGGACCCGTTTTCGGCGCATCGATTAACAAGCCGGCGTGTCAAACCGAAGCGAGTTGCGGTTAAGTCGACTCACCTCGTTTTATTTGATCAGGCCTCGAACCTGCTCATCCGTCAGCGCGTGTTTCCAGATGCGGACGTCGTCGATCAATCCATCCATAAATTCATTAGCTCCTGTGTTGCCGATTTGCATGGTCTGGCTTGGTCGCATCAATCGTGGCTCTCCTTTAAAAGCAATCGTTTTCTTGCGATCGGCGTCGAGGTAAAGTCGGCATTCCTTTTTTTCGTTATCCACTACGAAAGTAATCAAATACCAGCGACGAATTTCGAGATCACCCCCTTGTCCGTTCGTCCCCACGTCATCTTTGTAAAAATTGATCTTCGTGTCGATCCAGCGTAGGCCGTCGCCGATATCACCATGGACTTTGTCGGCATTCACTTTCATGTCGAAGTTAAATTCGCCGCCAAGGCGTGTGCCGAGTACACCTGAAAATGTTGGCTCCTTCGTCAACCAAACCCAGGCCGACACGGTGAACGTACCGATCTCAAATTCGGGCGAATGGGGAATGTTGACGCAGTCTCCCTTGGCGCGGTCAAACAGCAAGGCATTGCCATGTTTTCCTTCGTGGGACACTGCACCGTGAATCGTGCCGTGGTGTTTTCCAACACTGTCACGCGCTTCGCCTCCAATGTCGTCTAGTGTCCAATGTGCAATGGGTACCGGGACGCTAGCGATGCGTAAAGCCGGCTGTTCCTCTTTCGCTTTGACTTGACTGATGACGATGAGGCAATAAAGTGCAGCAATGAGTTTACGGCGACTGCCAAGATGGATCGCATTGCTAAGTTCGGAAGGCTTCATTTTTTTAGGTATACAGGGTTGCAATTGAACTCTTGATTTTTTCGAAGCAACGTTGCAACGAAGGATCAAGCGACTCACGACGTTTATCGCGGAAGCACGAAGCGGACGGTTGCGAATCGTCTTGTTAGCAAGATACCATACTGTTCCTTTCTGTGCTTCAATATCGATCGCGATCGGGGCGCCTTTTGGTCAACCGCCAATAATCATGAATCCATGTTTTTGGTGGACGTGGCAGCTGAAGATATCGATGCTTCCGATACGTTTGGCTGCTGGCCAGCCAAGGTATCTGATAGACTGTCGCGGATCGCGGCGGGAATGCATCCCCCTAAGTTCTATTTAGAAAATTCTCTTCTTCATCACAAAATGACCAAGATTGTCGAGCTCAATGCTCTATTAAGCCAAATGGAGCCAGTTCTCAACCCTGGAACCTACGTTTATGTCAGAAGCAAGGGGGCGTTGCCTGTCGATCATTCAAAAATTGTTGCGTCTATCCGCGAAGCTGAGGGGACGTCACTCATCTTGGAAGAGTCATTTGCCGAGTCCGAAGGACTTGAACCCGTCTTTAAGTGCGCTTGGATTACACTTTATGTGAACTCAGACCTCGCGGTCATTGGCTTCACTGCGGCCTTCTCGGCTGTTCTCGGCAAAGCCGGGATCAGTTGCAATGTGGTCGCCGGTATCAATCACGACCATATCTTCGTACCAATTCACCAAGCCGGCTTGGCTATGACCGAATTGAAGGCGTCGCAAGAGCACCATCGCCGACTAGTCACGGAGCATCAAAGCAATGCGCAGCGAAAGTAAACTTTTCTAAACGGATCCGAGTTGCAGTAACCCGCGGCTTCTCTCGCCCCCAACCACTTTTTCTATCTTCCTGTTTGAGCTGCCATGGCAGAGTCCATTCAAACCGGAGACCGAAATGCTTATTGATGGTCGTTAAAAAGACTTCATCTGAGGATTCGTAAGTCTCGAGCCAACCAACTGCAGCGAACGTCTCCGGTAAGTCTTCGTGCGTTCTGTGCGAAGCGCATGAGTCAGCGAGTTAAATTCGTCTGCAGTTGTCTCGAGGTTAAAACCGAAAACAATTTCGGCTAAAGGTAGGTTATTCAAACTCGGGGCAAAAAAAGCCGCACCAGTTTTATTTTGGCCTACATTCCGAGCTCTAAATGGGCTCCCACTTCGGCCAACTAATTTCGGGTGCGGGTCACAATAAGCGAGTTGGTATCCGAGCTTGCTTTGCTGAAGCGCGAACCGTTACGAAGCGCTTGGTTGGTGTCTTCCAGGGTGACTTCTATTGCGTCTCATCGGCAAATGACTTGGCTCTCGAAACTGCGAGTGCCG
>CANHVO010000355.1 GCA_947463915.1 Planctomycetaceae bacterium | reverse complement strand
TTGCACTGTGTTTTGCTTGGGATTTTGGCTTCGCTAGCAATTCCCTGCCTTGCTTAAAAGGTCTAAACAAGTAATTGAACCGGAGACTTGTTGCTGGCAATTCTACCCCTCACCCCCCGACCCCCTCTCCCCGAATCGGGGCGAGGGGGAGAACATTGCATTGTTTTCGTTTGATTTCAAGGGGATTAGAATTCTAAATTGCATCGAGATATGGGTAATGACAAGGATGAAATCCGTGGTCGGCTTGGTTCACGGTTAATGGCGCTCCTTCAGAGCTCTGAATCAATTGGGACTTTATACCTGGGGTTTCGTTCGCAAAGCGAACTTTACCCCAGGCTGAAAAATCCCATCGCATTCGCGATTCAATCGCAGAACCGCAGAGTATCAGCAGAGCATCCATAGATGCTTATCATCAATAGATAATCGGAAGTACACGATTGAGCGAGCCAGACTGTCGCCCCATCAGATCGAGCGTCACAAACTGGAAACCGAGCGCTCGCATCTGATCATGGATTGCTGTCCGAGTACTATGCTCGCAAGCCAAAGCAATATCTTCGACACCCAACTCCAGTCGCACTAAGTTGTCTGCGTGAAGTCGAACTCGAACATCGCGAAATCCAATCGATGCTAAATACAATTCGGCCTTTTCTATTTTTCCCAATCGTTCCGGTGTCACAGACTGTCCGTAGGCGATGCGACTTGCGAGGCATGGCGATGCGGGTTTGTCGGCAACGGGCAACCCGAAGTGTGCCGCCAATTCTCGCACTTGCTGCTTCTTGATACCGAGATTCACTAGGGGCGCCACCACAGAATACTCTGCCGCCGCTTGCAAGCCTGGGCGATAGTCGCCTAAGTCGTCTTGATTGGTTCCGGACATTAGGCATTGATAACCGTTGGCATCCGCCCATGCTCTCAGCGTTCCATAAAGAGTGGATTTGCAAAAGTAGCATCGTCGACCATCGTTGCGAACATAGTCTTCGTTGAGGATTTCGTTCGTTGGGATTTCCTGGTGCCGGATACCGATTGCAGCTGCTACAGCTCGCGCTGATTGTAAATCCGAATCGGGTACTGCTTGACCGACACCCGTAATCGCAATGGAACGGTTAGGGAGTGCACGAAAAGCTGCAGCGGCCACAACAGCGCTATCGACCCCGCCCGAGAAAGCTACCACCACCGACGCCTGTTTGGCAATTTCATGAATTAGGCCGTCGGCCAAGTCTTCCGTTAGGCTCATTCGTCTACGACTCGAAGGTCCATCTAAAGCTCCTAAGTTTTCTTTTTCCGCCGCTCGTCCGCGGTCGGTAGGGGCATGGGACCTGCGTAGGCGTCGAAAATGGCTAGCAAGTTTAGTAAGCCAGCGACGGCCGTGTACAACGAACCCAATTCAAAGCCCGCAGAGGAAGATAAATGCCATTCCGAAAGCTCATCGCGGCTAGACGGCGCGGCCATGAACCGGCTCCAACTCCACTTATCTTCTTGGACAGGCACGAACCCGTTCTTTCCGTCGTTGCGATGGATCCAACCTTGGATGGCAGCGGGAAATGCTGGAATTCCAACGCACAATTGGGCCGGAAATTGAAGGCGATATTCATCTGGATTCCAAGCCGCATAAACCACTCGGCCTTGTCCGACAAAGAGGCCAAGGAAGAACAAGCTTAGAATGCACACGCCGTACAAATAGGCTTTGTTTCTTCGGCCTTGGTAGAAATGGCCAGCTCCAGGAACGAGAAACGCCAGCACGGCGGCAAAATAGCGATTCTTGAGATGGATTTCGCAGTCATCTGCAAAGACAACGTGACCATTGTCGGCGGATTCACTCATTTCCGGGTCAATTCTTTTGCGTTGGTTTTGGTTTCAAATGGTACTACTTGGGCTGCTCGAACCACTAATCATAACACACACCGCGGCATTGCGGCTACTTCAACTCGTCGCAAACAGCGACACACTCCTGCCTCGCGACAACTAGGTTAAACCGTCAACGCAATCGATAGCTTTTTCGTGTAGGTATCCCCATTATTTGGGTAAATCGCGGCACTTTGTGCTAATATGTCCGCTCCTTCCTTATTGCCTTCAAGTTCCTCCCACACCATATTGGACGCACATGCTTCACCGAATTTCGACTCTCGGACTTTTGATTGCCGCTTCTGTTGTCGCCCTTCAAACCGCCTCATTCGGCCAGCAAACGGGAAAGCCTCGGTCGCTCTTCGCGGCTGACTACGAAAAAAAGTTTGCGGCTGTGGTTAAGCCAGACAACTCGCTCGGTCTACAGATACCCATTCAAGCGATTCACGACGCTCAGCTATTGCCCAACGGAAATTGGCTCCTTCAAACGACATTCACCGAAGTTGTCGAGGTTGATAGCAAGGGCAAGGAAGTCTGGAAGTACAAGCCCGCTCCCGAAAGTGGCAAAGCTGAAATTCACGCTTTTCGTCGGCTTGAGAGCGGCCTGACTATGGTCGCTGAAAGCGGAACAACTCGAATCATCGAAGTCAACAAAGACGGGAAAATCGTGCATGCGACACCGCTCAAAGTAAGTGTACCGAACCCGCACCGTGACACTCGTTTGGTTCGAATTACGCCAGCTGGAACTTACTTGGTTGCCCACGAAGGCGAAAAATGCGTTCGGGAATATGATCGCGAAGGGAAAATCGTGTGGGAATACGTGGTCGGTTCGCAACTTTATAGCGCCGTTCGATTGCCCAACGGGAACACGCTCGTTGGTACCGGCGACGGCCATCGGGTTATTGAAGTCAATAAGGCAAAAGAGATTGTTTGGGAACTCAAAGAGAACGAACTCGCCGGCGTTAAGCTTGCCTGGGTCACGATGGTGGACCGACTGCCGAACGGCAATACCTGGATTGTGAATTGCCATGCGGGCCCAAACAATCCTCAAATCTTAGAAGTGACGCCCGAGAAAAAAGTCGTTTGGTCGTTCAAGGATTTCGAGAGATTCGGCAATGCTCTCCCCGTTGCGATTGCGCTTGACTGATAGCAAAAAGAAGCCGTCCGACCGCAAGTACGCAATCGTCGCGGAGCGACGAGCGACAATGTCGCCCTTCGCTCCGTGAAGGTGGCGTTCGGCAAGACCGATTATTTATCAGCAACAGCACTACCTAAGTAATTCTAAGTAATTCAAGAAAGTGCTCTTGGGGAGAGTGAGGCAGGAGGCTCCTGCCGAACCGCGACCTCGCAAGCTCGAATGTAACTTTACCCAATCCGCCGCTCACTCAACCGAAGCAGCGCCGGCAGAACGGCCAGATTGCACAGTAATCCACCGACCATGCTTATCGACGCCGTCGTTCCAAATACGACCGTTGGCAGAAAATTGCTGACTCCCAATGATCCGAATCCTAGAACCAACGCCAACGTCGATAGGAGCATAGCCATTCCAATCTCCGATTGCGCAGCGATTAACGCTTCGTCGAAGCTACGCCCCTCATTTCGTTCGCGTCGAAAGCGAATCAAGTAGTGCAAAGACGAGTCAACGCTTAAACCCATCGAGACCGCCGCAATCATAGCAGCCCCAAGATTCACCCGAGTTCCAGACCACCCCATCCAACCGAGAATGCATAAGCTGGGCAATGCGTTCGGCAAGATCGTCAGGAGCGCCAACCAAGAACTTCGCAAAGCAATCGCCATAGCAATACAAATCCCGATGGTTGCGACCGCAAAGCAACGCCATTGATCTTCCACGATGCTCGATACCAACTGCGACAACAACAAATAGTAACCAGAGACCATTCCTTTCGCCTGGCTTTGACCCAACGCAGCCTGCCATTCCTCAGTTCGGACTGTAGTTTCGACTAGCTGCCGCACTTCCGCAATAAGTTGTTCCTTTTGCGCCGACTCAGCTTGTTCCCTCGATCGCAACATAATGCGAAGGTACCGTTGACCGCTGCTTGGTTTGGTTACGAGAGTGTCAACAAAGCTCCCCATGACTTGCCTCATTCCTAGGAGCCTAGCCTCGATCGATAGCTTGCCTAGGATCGGGGATGATCTGGACGCTTGGTCGGCATCCGCAAAACTCATAACCTTGGTCAATCGCAAGGGCTCTTCACCTGGAATGACAAGCGTGAGCAGACGCTGCTCCAATGCGGTCACTTGGTCCAAGTACTTCTGGGATAGCATCTTCGGAGCCGGTAAAACGACATCCCAAACGCCCGCTCCCCCGAGTTCGCTTTCCACGGCCCGATACGCTAACACTAGCGGAGCATCTTGCCTGAAATTCTTGATAAAATCCGTCTCGACTTTTAGCCTAAGCGAACCCCACACCGCAAGGATGCAAATCCCGATGGAAACGCTTGATACCGACCAAGGGAACTTGCTCACGCTACGCAAAATCCAGAGCAAGAAGTCTCGCAACTGTTCATCACCCGGGATCTGAAACAAGTCGTACGAAAGCCCCAACCTTTTCGCGTATTGCGGTGGGGCTAGCGGTACCAATGCCAGCGTAGGGATCAAAACAAAAATACCCATCAAGACGACGATGGATGCGAGCGCCATCATGCACCCGTAATCCTGAATCGGTCCCACCTTGGCAAATGCCAGCGATGCAAAGCCAATGGCATCGGTGATGCAAGCCCACATGATTGGGCGCCATAAGTTTCTCATGGACGTTTGCAACGCGGTTTCAGGGCAAGTCCCCTCAGGCGACGTCTGCTGCCGCATCTCCTGCTGGTAACCAAGCATCCAGTGCATCGTGGTCGCAACGCCAATGACCGTCACGATCGACGCAAGCATCGACGAGACCATCGTCAAATCCCAAGCCAACCACGCTAACAGGCCGCGTGTCACGATCAAGGACCATTGAACCACTGCGATGGAAATCAATGCCCATCGCAACGATCGAAAGCCGATCCAAATCAACAGCGCCAAGCATACCGTCGAAACGACGCTCAATCGCCGCCCATCTAGCTCAATCTCATCGAATCCCTCTTCGACCATAACGGGCTGTCCAACCAACATGCCTTTGGAAAGCCCCTCGTTAACGAGCGAGTCAGCGATCTTTCGAAGTTCCTCGAGAGTCTCTTTGGTTGTCCCCAAGCTTTGATTCGTGGGCTTCAGTAAGCAGGCGATTGCAACCAGTTTTCCATCGCGGCTATGCGTCTGCCCCTCAAAGATGGTTTTAAACTCTTGTGCGAGTGCGTTCGAGTCGTCTAGCAATGCATGCGGGTTCGCTTTCTTTTGGAACTGCGAAAAGATGGCGAGGCCTTGATTCAATTGGCCCAACATCTGATCCACTTTGGATAGGTCCATAGCGATTGCCACCCCGGACACTGCTTCGATCCTCTCACGGATTCCTTTGAGCCGCTCAAGTCCCGTGCCATCGGCCGACCATAGGGCTTCGTCCCGATAGGCGAAGACAACCAAATCGGAGACTCCAAAACTGGATTGGAGAAACTCGAAGTCGGTTCGGACCGGCGCATCCGGTGCGAACATGCGGTGCAGTGTTCGGTCGAAACTAAGTCGCTGCGAAGCTGGCCATGCGGCGAGCAGAAGCACGATGCTCAGAGTAAACCAAATCCACCGCCATCGAATCATCGGATGTTCAAGTTCGAATGGGAATGCGCCGAGGAGTGAAAAAGGAGCGGACGTCGACACAGTGCATACCTGCCCGTCTCGCAGCCTCAACGCCAAGGTCCGCGTCTTCGAAGACCAAGCAATCCTTCGCCGCAACACCGAGGCGACGAGCAGCTTCTAAGAACACATCTGGCTCCGGCTTATGCTTGGCCGTGTCCTCAGCCGTCACAATTGCATCGAACCAATCAAGCATCGCGATTTGCTCCAGTTGCCGTTGGATGATCGGCATAAAACCGCCGCTGGCAACGGCAATGGGTTTAATGCCACGATTTTCATGTGCGACTTCGACCACGGCCTCTATCGGAACAAGCAGTTCAATTCGTTCAAGAAACGCCTGCTCCTTTTCGTGAGCAACGGCCACAACATCCAAAGAAACACCTTGTTCGCTCGACAACATTGCAATGATCCGATCGCTGGGCATGCCCCCCAACGAATAGAAACGATCCTCGGGAAAAGAAATCCCATATCGCTGCATCGTCTCGTGCCAGGCAACGAAGTGCACTGGCATCGAGTCGACAAGCGTTCCATCGCAGTCAAAGATTATCGCTTTGCTAGTCCGAACCAGATCCAGGTCTCTAGGATTCAATCTGCTCACTTTTTACAATATGCTTCCAAAGGTCATGCGGTGTGAGTGGATGTTCCAACCACCCATCGATTCGATAGGTGTTGGACAATTCAAGTCGCTCCATCGCGTTGACGGAATCGCTAGTCATAAAAATCTTGGTGTCATCCAATCTTCGGTCCGCCCTCATTGTCCTCACCAATTCCAATCCGTCAAACGCCTTTGCGCTTGCATTGCACACCACATAATCCAGCCGGTCATTGGAATATGCCGCTTGAAACGCCAGTTTGAAGTCGTTCACAGTGCAAACTTGGCAACCGTGGAAGGTGCCAACGGGCAATGAAAAACCCTTGGCATCGGATTGTTCGTTGACGACCAGAACCTGTATGGGGGCTGCCGACGTGGTGGTTTGATAATCCGCTAAGGATTCGGAGACAAACTCTGAGCCTGCATGTTGCGGCTGACGAGATGGTTCGGTCGCATCCTTTAGCCAATCTGCGTCCAGTACCGCGATATCGTTGAGCAAAGTCTCGAGAACGCTATCGGCTCCTACTTCGTCTCCGTCTGCGCGGCGTTGCTGAAATAGATGTAAACTTGCCTTGATCTCGGCAAGTCGTTGCGAAAACTGAAGCACGGGCGGTTCTATCTCCGGTGCAACTGTTTGTTCGTAGTGAACAGGTATCGGTTGGGCGGTTACTTGGTTAGATTGTGAGGCGAGCGCAAGTTCACCACGCATGATTTCAACACTACGCGGTGCCTCGATGCCAATCTTGGCAACGCGACCATTCACGTCAAGAATTCGGACGGTGATTCCACAATTCGGAAAGACAATTGATTGATTGTTTCGGCGACCTAAGATCAACAAGATTGAGACTCCATTCTTGTGCAGATAGATGTATGTTGTCAAAAAACTCGTCAAACAGTCTATCAGCTTCGGAATCTGCCGTGTTGCAGCAACCCAAGAAAGTATTTGTGCATGAATCCGCAGGGTTTGCTAGCAAAGCCGCCTGTGCTGGTGTCCCGGCTTCAGCCGGCTTTCGCCATTTCTCTGAAGCGCCTCGAACTCTAGGAAGTTTTACAACTTCCGCTACGAGCACAGGCTTAATACAACGCCATTCGGGCTTTCGCCGCCAAGACAAATCCCCAAACGCCGCCTCAAGGCGGCACACCAACTGAATCAGTCAGCCCACCATTCGACGACTCGACCGGGATCCTCGCTTAGCAACCT
>CANHVO010000354.1 GCA_947463915.1 Planctomycetaceae bacterium | reverse complement strand
TTCGCAAACTGCGGCCACAGGGGATCCGATGGCGGCGATGGCACCCAAAATGGCGGCTCCAAGCTCGGCCAAAGAAATGGATGAGAAACTGGCGAGGATCGCAGCGGAATTGCCCCCAGAGTACGAGTTTTTGAAGCGTGGCTGCATCATGCTGACCAACGGCCGATGCGATGCCAAGGGCATGCTGTCGATCGATCGCAAGACGTTCGCAGGGCTGACATCGGTCACGGTCATCGTTGTTCACCCTAGTGGTACCACCTATCACACAATCCATTTGCCCCTTGCGGAACCGAGAGCTCTTGCGGACCGTCGCCTTGCCAATGCATTCCAGGCCAAAGACCATTTTGTGGAGGTTCAAAGCGTTCGCGTGTTGCCTAAGTCGGACAAGAATGATCTCGGTGACGCCGCATCGACTCGCGTCAAAATCTACAGTTCGATTCCAGATGTTTTTCAGCTTTATCGAACACTACTTAACAACAATGCTGCTTGCGACAAATTCGAATGCTTAACGCGTTGGCCAGCACTGAAAGATGCGGAAAAAGAACGTCATTATTCGGACCTGGCATGCCACGAGTTGAACTTATTTTTGTTGGTCCATGACAAGCCTTTTTTTGAACGAGTGGTGAGCCCTCTACTGACGAACAAAATGCAAAAACAATTCATGGACGACTATGTACTAGGAACGGACCTTTCTAAACATGTCCAACCATGGAGACTGTCCCAGCTCAATGCCGTAGAACGCGTCCTGCTCGCCAAACGAATCGCAGATCAATCCGCGAGAACGAAGAGGTGGATGGGAGACTTGGTCAGTTCGGTCCCCGTCGACTCTGCGGCTCAGTCGGTTCGATTTGCCAAGGGACTTATGAGCGTGGCACTCGGTGATGTCGAAGGATTCGGCACGATAGATGGAAAGATCAATCTCAACACACTGGGTCTTGAACGACGCCAATTGAGTGAAATGAGCGCAGGCGGCATGGGGGGAATGGGGGGAATGGGGTCCTCAGGGCCAGCCGACCATCCAGCCGATGCTTTCTTTTTCGACGCACTTGCTGAAGGCGAAGGGCTTGCGAAAGGGAAGCAGGACGGAGAAGACAAGGCGGGTGCGGCGACACTTGGGCGCGCTATGTCGAAAAAACGAATGGCCGGTGGAGGCGCTGGCGCGCCTGGCGGCGGCGTTCGCCCTGGACGTTTGTACGAATCGCTCGAGTCCACTCGCAAATGGGCGGAGAGCAACTACTATCGCCTACCGTTGGCAACTCAAAAAGCGGAATTGGTGCGGCCGAATGCGTTTTGGCTCGATTACCTGAATCACGCAGGCGATGCTCCGTTCGTCTCCAAGAACCTCGAACTTGCCTCGAGCAATATCCACGAAGCCCTTCTTGCCATGGCCGTCCTAAGTTTGCCCCTGGAATCGAAACCAGCAATGCTCAGTGTTGAGCAAGGCCGATTGATTGCGGCCACGACTGCCGACTCGATCGCGTTCGTTCAGGGTTTGCAGACCAGCGAGCTTAGCACCGATGCCGCAACTGTCCTTGCCAGCCAAAGTATCTTCTTGGCTAGCGACACTGGCGAAGAAGCCAAACCGGTGAAGGCCCAATCGCTGATCAAGGGAACAGTCTATCGTTTGCGTGTCGTTTTGACGAACCCAAGTTCATCGATGATGCGGGTCAATGTACTGCAGCAGATACCGCAGGGAGCGATTGCACTTGAGAACGCCAAAGTGGTAGCGGGACAAAAGCTTGATCTCGCTCCGTTCGCGACACAGGAACTCAACACGAAGTTCTACTTCCCTCAATCGGGCACCTTCGAACATTATGGAGCTCAGATCGCACTCAACAGCAAGATTGCGATTGCCTCGCCATCAACGACTCTCAAAGTACTCGACGCACCGGACGCGGTGGATGAATCGTCCTGGTCGTACGTGGCCGCTTGGGGAACGGACGAACAAGTCCTAACGCACCTCAAGAGCGCGAATCTATTCAAAATCAACCTTGATGCGATCGCATGGCGAATGGCAAATCGAAAGTTCTTCGAAACCTGCCTGGATCGGCTGTCCGGCTACGGTATCTACCATTCAAATCTTTGGGCGTACTCCATCAAACACAATGATGCGCCGAGGTTGCGTGAATTCCTTGATAGCAACTCAGCCATCGTCGGACGTGTGGGGCCGCTCTTCGCCGCGGAGATCATGAATGTAGAGCCAGTCGACCGACTGCAGTTCGAGCATTTGGATTTTCGCCCTTTGGTCGTCGCTCGCATGCATCAGCTAGGTCCAAAACGTGTCATTCTCAACGATGGACTTGCCGTACAATACGAACGGATGATGGGGATTCTAGCCCATCAAAAGACGATCGAGTCGGAGCAGCGTCTCGCGTTAGTCTATTACATGTTGCTCCAAAACCGCATTGAAGAAGCGATTGCTCATTTTGCGAAAGTCGATGCTGGGACATTGGAAAGCAAAATGCAATACGACTACTTTGCCTCGTACCTCGACATGCTCCAAGGGAAATTCGAGGAAGCGGATATTCGGTCGCAAAAGTACACGAACACACCAAATCCGAGATGGCGAGATTGGTTTGCGCAAGTGCGATCGCAAGTCTCGGAGCGCAAGGCCATTCAGGCAGGCAAGATAGCCGACATCGCTAATGCTGAGGACTGGCAAACCGATCCTGCCAATCGACTCTTGTCTGGCGCTCGCGAGCGGCAAAACACCAACGAGGCTGCCAGCCTACCTGGTTTGGATTTGATCCAGGATGGCGACAAAATCGTGCTGCGCCATCGTAACCTTGAGGCTATCTCGGTGAAGTACTATTTGATGGACGTCGAGTTGTTGTTTAGCCGAAATCCTTTTGCACAACAAGATGGTGGCCGACTAAGCATGATTGAGCCGAACTTGGCTGAAGTCATGAAGGTCCAATCGTCTACGGCATTGAAGGACGCGAACTTGGCGATTCCGGTTTCGCTCAAGAACAAGAATTTGGTCATTGAAGTATCCGGTGGTGGGCTAATGAAGAATCTGGTGCTGTATTCAAACTCGTTGGTCCTAAACCATTCGCCGAATATGGGTAGATTGCAAATCCTAACCAAACAGGGACTACAACCGCTTGAGGGAGCATATGTTAAGGTCTATGCCAAGGACAATTCCGGTGCGGTCAAGTTCTACAAAGACGGCTACACTGATTTGCGAGGGCAGTTTGATTACGCATCGTTGAGCACCAAGGACTTGGACACAACGCACCGGTTCTCACTGCTGGTTTTGCACCCAGAACACGGCACAGTCGTCCGCGAATCCGAACCACCCAAACGCTAAGGTTGGAAAGTCTGACTAAGTGCGAACCAGAGTTTCCATACCATCGCAGCAGCCTTAACTGCGGAGCAGTGGCATTTGAAAGCCACGGATGCAATCTTCGGCACCTCTCCCAACGGAGTTGGGGGAGGTCGAATGGAGCCTTCAGCGACATTCGGGAGGGGGCTTGAGCTCTGCAGAAGGCTCAAATCGTTTTGCTCCGTCGCTTACTTAACGTGTCTCTGATGAGCCAAGAACTTGAGTTGTTGGTACATCACTCGCATGATCGGAGATGATACATTGGCTCTGTCCGCTGCTCGCAACGCATTTCCGTAAATGGCTTCGACCTCGATCGGTCGCCCTGCCAGAAAATCGAGACGCATACTGCTATCGTATGGCACCATCTCATCGGTATGAGTCATCATGTATTGCACAAACTCAGGCTCAATGAAATGCCCGCAGTCGCAGGCCGTCTGACGCACTTCACGAATGATGGACTCCGCCAACGCTCTCGAATCCGGAAACTCCATGATCCGGTTCGTGCTAGAATTCAAAATGACCGAGAGGCCATTGAAAGGAATGTTCCACATCAGCTTGCGCCAACGTGCCCATGTGAGCGATTCCGTTGTTTGGCATTCGATACCAGCCGCGACCATTTCGGCTTGAATTTTGGCCAACCGTTCCATCGACGGCCCTGCTTCGGTATCGTCCAGTCCGCGATAAGGTCCCATCAAGATCTTTCCATAATCGAGATGCCGAATGTGACCTGGGCCGACTTTGTTGGAACACAGAAAACAACAGCCTCCAGCCACGCGCCCCGGACCGACGACTTCGCGAGTCGCTTGTTCGACATGCAATCCATTTTGCAGCACGAGAACTATCGACTCGTCATGCAGCAGAGGCGGCAACAGATCGCTCAATAAATGATTCTGTGTGCTCTTGAGCGCCAAAATCACGCAATCGCATTTCGGCATGTCTTGAACCGATGCGTAGACATTCACGCTCGGCAAATGGAAGTCGCCAAGCTTGCTGTCAACCCGAAGCCCATTCGCCTTGACAAACTCAGCATCGGACCGCATCAGGAAATGGACATCGCTCCCAGCTCGAGCCAGTAGCCCGCCATAGAATCCACCTAGAGCGCCCGTTCCTACAACTGCAAATTTCGTCATGTCTTGTTCGTCGCCAAAGTATTAGGCACGCTCCATGTGCCGCAGCAAAAATGTACCGTCTACCGTCGAACGACCGTTCTACCGGAAGGCCGTTGGATAAGCCCGCGCATTTCCAAGACGCTCAGTGTACTCAGGACCCGCGGCACCGGAAGCTTCGATGTCGAGATCACTTGATCGATATCCGTCGGCGAACTCTCGATCGCTTGCAATACAGCATTTTCGATTTCGTTCAGTTGCAACTCTGCCGGATGATGCACTACGTTGCCTTCTCCTAGCGAGGCCTTTTCTACAAGTGGCCCCAAATGATCGATCACATCCTCAGCATCCTGGATCAAAATGGCTCCGTCCCGAATCAGTTGATTGCAACCTCGAGACATCCTCGAGGTCGCTTGACCTGGCACCGCGAACAAATCCCGTCCTTGCTCTCCAGCATGCCGAGCCGTAATGAGCGAACCAGAACGATCGGCTGCCTCGACAACAATGGTGCCCAAACTCAAGCCGCTGATGATCCTATTGCGTTGCGGAAAGACTCCTGCCTTTGGTTTTGAAAATGGATGTGTTTCACTGACGAGGACACCCCTCTCAGCAATTTCGTCCGCCAATCCCTTGTGTTCGGGTGGATAAATATCCGTGACGCTACTCCCAAGCACCGCAATGGTTCGCCCGTCGGTCTCCAATGCTCCACGATGGCAAATCGCGTCGATGCCACGAGCCAAGCCACTGACGATGGTGATCCCGTATCGCGACAAAGCTTTGGAAATCCTTTCGGCCATTGTGCGACCGTAGCTGGTGCAATGCCGTGTTCCGACCATTGCAATCGACAGCTGGTCGTTCTTTTGGAATGCACCTCGAACAAAGAGCATCACTGGCGGATCGGACAACTCGGAAAGCAAACGCGGAAAGCCTGCATCGCCAGCAATCATGATTTCGACACCATTTTCACGGCAGTGTTTGAAAACGCGGTCGGGCAAGTCGCTTTGGGCCGCATCC
Organism: Planctomycetaceae bacterium; assembly: GCA_947463915.1. Lineage (GTDB taxonomy): Bacteria > Planctomycetota > Planctomycetia > Pirellulales > Pirellulaceae > JBKCUI01. The sequence continues at coordinate 2,033 of CANHVO010000354.1, read as the reverse complement.
CGTATCAACGTCGAAAGCTTGGGGCCGATCCTAGGGACTTGCCCCAATTGCGAAAGCGTCGCACGCAACACATTGGAAGCCGTTCCAAAATGATCGACCAGTCCAGCCAATAACCGAGGCCCAACTCCATTAACGAGCGCAAGTCGAATGAATGACTCCCGATCCGCCGCAGGGACAGAGCGAATCGGTGGAACCCAATCACCGCCATCTCCATCTGGAACGTAGTCAACCGGTTCACGCTCGTTGTCGATCGCGTCCTCGAATCGGTCGATCGAGGGGGAAAGATCGAACATAAATTCCGTTTGCAATGGCTCGTCGGGCTTGGTCATCGAAAACTCGAGTGGGGCGTGTGGATTGTTTTTTTGCGATAAGTGTTGAACATTACCGCTTGAGCCTGAGGCGTTATCCGATCGAACGGTAAGGAATCGGCTAGATCCTCAGGCTCTTGCAGATCTCGGCTGATAGATTTCAGATTGCTGATCGCCTTAATGCGGGCGAGAGACGCCATAAACATGTGACCAGAACTTGGCGATGGCTTTGGCACCAGAAATAAAGCACCGTCCCTCTGATTGTCCTGTTAGAAATCCGAGAGCGTCCATCGGGGGCGCCTTGTCCAAGACCAACACGGGGCAGTTCTGATGGTCCTTGCCAATGAAATTGACGATCTCAGTTCGAGGAGCAGGAAAGTCAACGTACCGGATATCAAGCGTATGTCGCAGTTTTGGGAAGTAGCTCAGAACGCCAGTTATGTTCGCACAGTCAGGGCAAAAGTAAGGGAGACCGTCGCCATCTGGGAAATCCTCTTTGAGCATGAACAAAACATCGCGAGCCAAGATTCCAACTCCTCAAAACGAGATGCATGCAACGACCGTTATCTAGCGTTGCTCAAAAAAATGATACCGCATCGAAACTGCAAATTGAACCAGCGAGCCAAAGCTTATTGGGAATTCGCGGGTAAAGAATTCGCGGGTAAAGGGAGTCACCGACATCTTTGCAATGCCATGTATCTCAAGAACAATTGGGGGAGCATGGTTCCTGCCGAGTTTGCGACGCGACGGTTCGGAAGGAGCCTCAGCCTCCCGAGGCACTATTTGTTCGAGATAGTTCGGTGAAAACAGGTTTGAAGGGGCCGGCATTGATGTCCCGCCAATGAATCCCAAGGAAATCGTGCAAAAACGGGAGCAATTTCGTACTTTAGCGAACTTTGGGGGCAAACCGGCTGTTTTTGCCTTGTGGAGGGTGCAATGGGTCGCTAAAATCTGCCACCTTCACAAGAAGTCAATTTTTGGTTGTCCTTAGGAGTATTCGTTTTTATGACTCTCGATAAGAGCTTGAAAGTCCGCGCTGGGGCGATCAAGAGCCGGAACGTAATGACCCGCGCTGAACGGATTAAACGTTTGCAAGATCTCGATAAGTGGTCGGATAGCAGCGTCGTCCTTGGTATGGCCAAAGTTCGCGTCCCAAAGATCTCCTTGAAGAAAAAGAAGAAGGTCAAGAAAGAGGACGAAGCAGACGACAAGAAGAAAAAGAAGAAGTAGTCGCCTTTGGTTCCGCCCTCGATGGCTGGAACCTACCTTCGGCGAACCTATCTTCTTGTTTGTCAACGCAATTCAAAAAAGCGGACCGAAAGGCCCGCTTTTTTTATTTGGCTCTGACCATAGACCAGGAGAATCGCAGCGAACGCCGGCTGACGAATACCAATTGGCTTTCGCTTCTTGAGCGTAACGGCGCGAGCCATACGGTGTCGCACCAGAAATCCCAGCCTTTCCTAGTGCCGTTTTCTCTAATTGACCTTGATCAAAAAAATTGAGTTTATGGATGAGGGATAGGCTTCCAGCGCTTCCAGCCTGTCAACCGCAGTACCGACAGGCTGGAAGCCTATCCCACGTTAACAAAGAATCGCACCACTAGTTCTTCGTAACCGGGCAGCTTGCGCTGCTCCGCTAGAGTGAGTGCCATTGGGCAATTGCCAACAGGCTAACGCTATTCAGCTTCAGGCACTACAATTCATGGACGTGAATTTAGCTAATCCT
>CANHVO010000353.1 GCA_947463915.1 Planctomycetaceae bacterium | reverse complement strand
GCCGTCGCTTTGCGACTCTCGACCAAACCGTTTTACGCCAACCACGGATTTCATCCGTGGCTGTAAAATGCCACTGCTCCGCAGTTAATCACACCAAAGACTCTTGCGAACGTGCTTAATGGCATAATGTACGTGAACGGCTTTCATGCTCGAAATACAGACTCAAGGTCACTCTCGGCAAGAGTGACCCACCGTGGGCCGCATCTGCCGAATGCGGCTTGGTACCTGATTTCCCGATCGGCTATCGCCCAACGGCGCGTGACCGGTAAACACTTGGCGAGACTTGGATGATTATTAAGAGTTTGGCGGTCTATTGCCCATGCTGAAGTGTCTCATGCGGATATTGGCACCAAAGTTTGACCATTTCTGAGAGCGACTTGACTCTCAGCTTTTGCATCGCTTTGGAACGTCGCATCTCCACCGTGCGCATGGCAATCCCAAGCTTTGCCGCAATCGACTTGTTGAGTTCCCCGTCGATGACAAGTTCAATGACACTTAGTTCCCCCGGAGTCAGGCATTTGAACGGATGCGTTGAACTTGGTACGGGGCTTGGTAAAGGGCTTGATGCGGAACTTGGTGCCGTTAAATCAGCTTGATTCTGCGAGGCATTTATTTGCCTGGCGATTCCAACTATTCCAATTGGCGTTCCCTGGTTGGATATCAATCGGCGATACACCTCGAGGTGAACAATGCTGCCTTCGTCGCTCCAAATTTCGCAATAGACCTTTTGTATGTGATCCGGCCGCAAAGAGATATCGAAATCATTCTTGAAGTCCTCGTTCCAAACATGATTGGTGAGCAAGCCATCGATACACTGGCCCTGCCATCGCTTGAAGTCGATCTTGGAAATCTCCCATGCAGACTCGCTTAAGTAAATCAAATGGCGATCCAGGTCTAGCGTGAAGACCATCCACTCGAACTGAGCCGACTCAAAAAAAAGCGCAAGTAAGTCGTAGGGTTTCTGCAATGCATTTAGCGATACGACGCTTTGCATCGAGGATGGCAAAACCACTTCCATACAAAACTCCTCATTCAAGGGATCGACAAGGAAAAGCTCCGCCTCATCAGCTTATGCTCTTTTTGTACAGAAAACACAAGACTAAGGGTTTCCCCTAGTGGCTTCGATATGCTAGCCGGCGCGTTTTGAAGTTGCACACATGTGATTTCGTAGCAGAATTCGTGAGAATTCTGGCCACGTCTTAATTGCAAAGTGTCTGAATTCTGACGAATTCGGCTACATTTCTCAATACAGTGCAACTTCAAAACCGGCGTGTCGCGTTTGGCGAATCGGAGCAAGTCTCCACTTCCTTTTTCGAAAGCGGTTAAGATGGCGAAGACAGGCAATCTAGTGAAGGCCTTCGAGACTTTATCGTTTTGCTTCCTTGCCGAAACTCTTGTCGAGTTTCGCTACCGCACTTGCCTTTGTGTCAGGAAGCACTGGCGTCACGTTGCTAGCATTCGCTTTAGCCAAGCCACTTCTTTTGCAATTCCGTCATTGAGAGTTCCTGAATGCATGGCTTCTGGCAGGACACCCCACGCATAAGTTTCAACCTCAAAGTGACCTGTAAATGCCGGTTGCTCAGTCGCTGGGGTTGCGAGCATTTTTACGAGATTGCCGATCTCGTTCTGTGTCGTTTGGATCAATCCAATATGATCGAGAAAAATTGGGACGTGGAAGTGGATACGCCATTGCCCTGCTAGCTGGGAAGGGGACTTCACGGTCGATAAAGCGAGCGGTAGATCTTCGATCAGCTCGGTGTTCTTGGTTTGGCTGCTCATCCGAGTAGTCTGGTGCAAATAACGGTCCTCCGCGAAACCTCGCAGCTGATTGAAGGCTACTTCGCGGTCATCGCTGGCCATGCTATCCCAATCGACTTGGATGGCTGAGGAAACTTGGATTTTGCCGATGCTGATTTCGTCATTGCGGAGAAGATTCAGTTCTGTTTGTTGATCCTCGAACATGACCGCTGCGTGACAAACGTCGTGGCACAGCGTTAGGTACTCGCCAACGATTTCCGCCGTTCCCTCGGGCAGGATACTCGATCGCAGGTACTCGTTAAAGAATATGCGGAACGATTCGCTATCGGTAAGGTAACAGCCTGGCTCAGGCTCAATGGCCAAAACGATTTTTCTACCCGTATGCTCGAAGAGGCCATGCAATGTCATTGCGACCTCCACTAGCTGCAAGGCTGCCTGCTTTAGTTGCTCGCGCGTGGGTGCGGGTTGGCTCCAAGCGATTGGCAATGTCGAGATCGAGCCGATTTGTCCTGGCGGAAGCAATTGATCGAGGAGATGAATCAGATTTAAAGTGTAATCCAGGCGTTCGCGATGCCACCAGGTTGGCTGATAGACACGGTGTTTGACGACTTGGCTGTGAAAATCTCCCTGAGGGAACCCGTTGAGCGTAAATGGGACCAACTGGTGCTCAGCCAATTTGTCTTGAAGTTTGGCTAGTTGTTCCGGCTGAAGAGCCTGCGCCGCCGAGATCTCAGAAAACCAAAGCCCGACGCACAACGGTTCGTTGGGGGAGACCAGTTTGCGTATCGGAAGACAGTGATTTTGCAGGTTTTCAAGCACTCCCGGTAAATCTCTGCCAGCGTGGACGTTGGTGCAGTAGCCGATTTGATAGTGTTTTTCTGAGGAGGGCTTGGTTGGTTGGCTCATTGGCGATTGCTTTGCGGAAGACCAATTGCGGCTTGGCTGGTGGACTAGGACAACTAGAATGGTGGTTTTGCTAGTTACCTCTGAACGAATTTCGACACGCTTTATGCTTCGCTATTGGACCGCTGGAGAATCACACGGGAAAGCCCTCCTTGCACTCATTGACGGGTTTCCGGCCGGTTTGACGATCGATTCGGAGATGATCAATCACGAGCTGAGGCTTCGGCAAGGGGGCTACGGACGTGGGGGGCGTCAAAAACTGGAGCAGGACACCGTCGATATTTTGACGGGCGTATGGCAATCGACTAGCCTCGGTTCTCCGATTGCCCTTCAAGTGGTCAACAACGATTACAAACTGGAGCGGCTCAAGGAATTGGAGCGGCCTAGGCCCGGCCACGCGGATTTAACTGGCTCCATCAAATACCTCGGTTCGATTCGCGGCGTTCTCGAACGATCCAGCGCGCGAGAGACAGCGGTCCGAGTTGCAGCGGGGGCTCTTGCTCGGCAACTGCTTTCTCAGTTTGGCATCGAAACCATCGGTTATGTGGTGGAGCTTGGTGCAATGCCAATCGGTCGAGGTGACTCGCTGAAACAAGACCTAAGGGAAGTTCGCAAAACCCGCGAAACCAGCAGCATCTATTCGGTAGATCCGACTCGTGATCGCGAAGCGGAGCAATACATCGATCGCATGGCGGACGAGGGTGATACGCTAGGTGGCATTGTCGAGGTGCGAGTCGACGGTCTCCCCTTTGGTTTGGGAACACATGCACAATGGGACAGAAAACTGGACGGCAAACTTGCACAGGCCGTGATGGCAGTCCAAGCCATCAAGGGGGTCGAGATTGGAATGGGGTTCGAAGCGGCTCGCACTCAAGGCTCGAAGGTCCACGATCCAATTCACTACGATGCCGCTCAAAGCCATCTTCCCAATCTTGGCTTTACCAGACCAAGCAACAATGCCGGTGGACTTGAGGGGGGAATGACCAACGGCCAACCCTTGATCTTGCGGGCGGCAAAGAAGCCAATCAGCACACTTCGCAAACCACTTGACTCTATTCGTATTGCGGACAAACAACCGCATCGAGCCAGTTACGAACGCAGCGACGTCTGTGCCATTTCGGCGGCAGCAATCATCGTAGAGCATGTCGTTGCCTTCGAGATCGCAGCGGCATTCGTTGAGAAGTTTGGCGGCGACAGCGTTGTGGAGATGAAAGCACGCTACGAGCTTTTTCTAGAGATGGCCAGAAACCACCCCACTGCTTAGCAGTAGCTATTCCAGCCCTATGGCAAAAATCGTTTAACGGTCAGCCGCAGGCGTACCTCAAAATGGATCTTTCACAAAGAAGTAATATTCGCTGAACTGGTCGTTGATTGAAAAATCGTGATTGCGAAAGGAAAAATCAATCCAGGCCTCAAGCACTCCATCACACAGGAAGCCCGTAAGAGTAGCACCTTCTAGTTTTTCGACATGATCTCGCACTGCGTACCATAGTTCGGATTGCGGTAGCGACGCAAATTCGCGAGACCCATCATGCGCACGAAAATCGGATAAGTGAGTGATGTCTTGGGACATTTTCTGATTCCAGGAGTCTACGCATTGGAAGAGCAGCGGGGGGCGCTACCGGACAAATCAAATCTCTACTGCAAGCGGATTGACATCGAATCTGCGGGCGGAAGTCTTTCCACAGACCATCGTTTTATTGGCACCAGACTAACTTGTCTCGCATGAGTCAACGATTCGAAGCTAGAGGCAGTCGTATTGTTTTCCGATGAGTTCCGTCAACGAAAGGACGCCTGCGACAACTTGATATTCCTCGAGATGCTCTTTGAACATCAGTCCTACCGTGCAGATGTCAGGTGCGAAGCGAGCGGAGTTTCTCACTTCTGCTAAGAAGTGAAAGCACTCTAGTACGTCTCTTTCTCGCCTCAAAACAAATGACAAAATGAAGTCACCTTTTTGCGGCTCCCTAAGGAAAAAGACTCGGACGCCACTGTCGCTCATGTCTCGTGTTATACCGATGTGCGAATCCAAATTGGTCGTCTCGGCGCCTCGCCATGGAGTGATAAGAACAGGAAGAGTACGTTTGTATCGATCGTCGTTTCGCGCTTCGGTTGTGGTAGAATCACGAGCGATGCTCAAGTCCATGAGACGACGAACTTTGGCTCCTAAATCGATCCGTTTCTTTCTGGCAAGAAAGCTATTGAATAGAAATGACATCTGAAGGAAGCACGCAAGATGGGGGGAGAATTGGAAGCTACAGGAAGGGCAGATTTCGTTTTATCGACGATTGCATGTGCGCACTTAATTTCTTTCACCAAGGTTTACACACGGAGGGGTCGCATCGACCAACGTGGGGGGCCATAAAAAGCACGACGCACAAGCTAGTGAATAGTGAATAACGGGATAGCACGACGCGCATGTCACTGAATAACAGGGCTAATCCAGTTGCAAATGCGATGAGCCAGTAGAATCCGTTTCGTACGCCGGCCACCTACTTGGGGAACGAGTTGCTAGAATATGATCGGGACATGGCCAACAGAATTGATTTTCGTTTGCATGAGCATGAGGCTCTAGCCGATTTCTGCAAGTCGGCAGAGCTCGGCTAGCGCCTCAGGCTTACTTTTGTCGGCTGTGTCCATTAGGGTTGAAGACACTTTGCGAATGTTAAGAAAGAGGCAAAAGGTATGGCAAATGCCAAGGATCGAATCGTACGATTGGCTACGGTTCAAATGACCTGTAGCGAAAACCAAACAGAAAACATCGAAAAGGCCATTGCTAAAGTTCGTCATGCGTCCACTCTGGGGGCGAACATCGTCTGCCTCCAGGAATTGTTCAACGCTCCTTATCCATGCCAAAGCGAGGACCACGACCGATTCGAATGGGCCGAGTCGATTCCTGGTCCGACCAGCCAAGCGATGAGCGATGTAGCCAAAGAATGTGCAGTGGTAGTCACCGGCTCTATTTTTGAGCGCCGAGCGCATGGCCTCTATCATAACACCGCCGTCGTTTACGATACCGATGGGGCTCAGGTCGGGTTCTATCGCAAGATGCATATTCCAGACGACCCTCTCTACTATGAAAAGTTTTACTTTACGCCAGGCGATACTGGATTTACCGTTGCGAAGACCAAGTTTGGAGCGATTGGAGTTGGGGTTTGTTGGGATCAATGGTACCCAGAGGCGGCGCGTCTGTTCGCGATGCGCGGCGCAGAAATCCTGCTCTATCCAACCGCAATCGGATGGAGCGTAGCTGACAAACCGCTTTATGGCCGCAGCCAACATGAAGCCTGGGAGACCATGATGCGATCCCATGCAATTGCTAATGGAGTGTTCGTTGGAGCTGCCAATCGGGTGGGCGTTGAGAACTCTATTGAGTTTTGGGGGGCATCCTTCGTTTTCGATCCCGCCGGCAACTTGCTTCATCGAGCTAGCCACTCGGACGAAGAAATCGTCCTCGTCGAATGCAACTTGAATCAAATCGATACCCAGCGAACACATTGGCCGTTTCTGCGTGACAGGCGAATCGATGCTTACGGAGACTTAACGAAACGTTGGATTGATTAGAGCGCTGCGAATAAACCGACTTGCCGAGCGGCCTTAAGCCTTGGTCATTAGGAGCCTTCAAGTAGCCGACTAGGAGGGAGAGAGACCTGTCTCGACACCCTCCCGCTGGGAGGGTCGAGCGTAGCGAGGGGAGGGTGAAGTGCCAGCGCGAACTACACCGGCACTTCACCCTCCCCGGGCCGAAGGCCCGACCCTCTCCGAGGGAGGGTGACTCTAAATCCCTGCAAAACAAACGGGGGCTAACGGCCGCTAACGCCCAATGGCCAATTGACCGGTAATGTACATGGCGATGTGCTTATCACCTATGTTAGTCATGCTTGCCTTGGATATGCCGCATCGTACGGTAGATCATCAAGATGATGCCGCTTGCAAGGATTCCAAAGACTAAGCCGACGAAGGCCCCAACCAAGGCACCCGCGAACCATGGCAAATTCCAATCTTGCTTAAGCAAGACAATTGCAATACCAACCGTCGCGAAGAGCAAGACCGAGCCGAAAGTTACTTTTGCTTGAAACGCGTTATCGCCTTTTCTCGCATTAACGCCGATAATCGTATCCGAGATGATATTGTAGGCGGCCCGTTCACTTGGAACATCTTTCGGCTGTATCTTCTCGACTCCCTGAACGGTTGGTCGAAAGGGATTGTCTTGATCTTCAACGGTCATGGTTCAATCTCAATTCATTTGCCCAATCGATTTTCAATCAAGCGACGAAGCTTTACAAGCTCTCGCATTATGTCCTCATTGCTGACACGTGGGTCGTCGTGCTCGGGAGGCGGAGGTGGTGGGCCTGAGCCCTTTCGAGGCTGTGGCTTCTTCTGATCAAAACGGAGTGACCAGCCCTGGCTTTCGATGTAGGTGGGGAACACAACTTCGACGCCATTTCGATTAACCCGGTTATCCCCTTCCAAGGAGACTTCGTCCCCCAAATCAATCCATTCCGCCAATTGCTCACCAATATGCGGTGGAAAGTGAATCAAGGAACCATCCAGCAATTGCCAGCCGTCGAGATCGTCATTGTGATTGTAAATGAGTTGTACAATTTTGCTAGTTCGCATCGTGATTCTCCCGCTATGCCCTGTTTCAATCGCGTTTCGGTGCAGATGTATCTAACATAACGATTCTTGACTCTGGTCGGTTCCCTTTTTGGAATTGCTGTTATATTTGGGCTTAAGCAACTTTGCGATTTGGCCACTTAGTTAGGCAGTGAATTGACTACCAAAAATCAGAACGCAACCCAGTACGCGCATTCTTCACCGCCGATTGC
>CANHVO010000352.1 GCA_947463915.1 Planctomycetaceae bacterium | reverse complement strand
TAAGGATTTTCTTTTAACCATTTCTGGTCGACTTGGCTGAGCTTGTCGATCGGCAATGTGACTTCTTTTCCGTCATCCTTGATGAGTGTCACTTGCGATGAGGTTCGCGAAAGAAGCTTGGCTTCGATTTTGTGCTTGCCGGTTAAGTCGGTCCAGGTCCGCTTTTCTTCTCGTGTCGCTTTGATTCGAAGTTTCTTGAGATCGGATCGCCGAATGATGAGTTGTGTGCGATGAATCAAACCGTCCGCTGAAGGCGGGCGGTCATCCCAATGAATGGCGACTGTGTCCTCCTTGTTTTCCTTCAGCACCGTCACGTAATTCCATTTTCGCCCCCAGCAGGCCGCCAACTTCGTACCCCGAGGAAGCGGGAAATCGAGCGGCACGAACTCCGCTTCTTTGGGAATCGGGATATCTATGGGGCTGTTTTGCAACAACAAAGCCTGTGGTGGCACGCTATTGTTAAAGGCACTGGCCGAAGGAACTTCGTTGTTTGCTGACGCAAAATCGCGCTCGACCATCTCCGGGATCCGCTTTGATTCTGCCTTGATTTTCTGTGGCTCTTCGTCCACCTTGGCCCTCGCAACCATGCCTTCGTCCAGCGATTGCTCTCGAGGCAAACGAGCTTTAAAAAGCTCGGTAGCGCCTGGCTTTTCAAGTTCGACGAGCGTCTCTTTAGAAATCACAAGAACGTTTCGGTCAAGCTCTTTGTCAAACGCGGAAACTTGGCCATCGAGGTGCGTCATTACTTGCTTGCCCTCTGTCGAAATGACCGTGGCATCCACGAGTTTATTGAGCCAGATAGCTCGAACAGGCGTTCCTGGAACAAGCGGCATCGCTTCGGAAACGACGACGTAACCATCGGGCAGGATCTCGGTCGTTCCAGGGATCACCTTGGCGGTTGGTTGGAATGAGCCGGGCGCGGATGCTCCCTTTTGAAGTATGACGGGCTCGATTGCAATCCAACCGTCACGCTTGAATGCACGCAAGTCGGCAACACCAGCCATTTTGACGGTCACGATTGGATCGCTCGTGAGTGCCTCCGCATCAATCCACTTGCCAAATCGCCCTACTTTGATCGGCATACCTGGAATGAGTTTCGTCGAAGCGCGAACGAACTGATAACCTTCGGGGGGCGATAGCGGAGGCTTTCTCCCGATCAATTCCTTCTGGTAAGCTGAGGATTCGTCTGCGTTCCATTCTCTTCCAACTGAGGTTGCAGCTCCGGTCGGATTTCCAACGCGCGCGACATTGGAAACAAGACACTTAAAGGGGACCTCGTCCGCAAACGAACCGGAAACAACCAAATACAACTCCGCATCAATCGTCCTATTGCCGAAGAGTTCATTGAGCTGGATCTTGCCAGAAGGTTCGTTCAAGATTCCTAACCCTATGATCTTGGGTGAGCCATCTGTCGTCCTGACCGTAAGCGTTGCCAAGCCAATTCCGTCCTTGGTACGCGTGTAATCCATTGTCAACGCTGGACGCCCAAACCCATCTTTCCCCTGACTAACACTGCCAAGGGTGTAAGAAGGCATATCCGGCGCAGGCTGCAACAAATCCTGAGCCTGCGAAGAACTTTGAGAAAGTACAACCAGAACGAGTGAGAAAAGATAAGCAGCAACCTTTCGAAACAGTTCGCTCACAATGATCTAATCCTAGTGTGTGTTCCTAAAAAAGTCAGCTCCTTAGATGTTTCATTTATACTTGGAATCGCCTCAAAACTCAACTTGGGCTCCCTCGTTTGCCGGTCAGCCGTAAGCGTACCTAGCAAGAAAAGTTTGCCGTGAGAATGGTCACTCTCGGCAAGACTGACCCACCGTGGGGCACACCTGCTGGGTGTGCCTAAAATGTACCAATCGCTTTTTTGACAGTACGCCTTCGGCTGACTGTTAAACGAGAGGCTTTTGGGCGAGTACTGAATCAACAAACCATCGTGACTGAATTCAACGCTTACGCAAGTTTTCAAACCAATAGAGGCCTGATTTTCCTGGGGCGACTAGATCGATGTCGCCGTCACCATCCATGTCGCATACGGCCATTTGAAGACCCGTCCCTGCTGAGCCTCGACGGAAATCTTTCAAAGCGTCCCTGTCTTCTATCTTGATCGGTGCCGCAGGTGCAGGCTCTCCTTCGTAGACAACACTCTTTACCCACTTTGATCCTTTGCGATCGAACTTGTAGGTGTACACGCATGGTTTGTCTGTCGCGCCGGCCTCGCTTGCATGTGCGTAGATCCGTTTGCCTGTTACGAACTCCAGTTCGCCGTCACCATCAAAATCCGCCAAATGCAATGTGTGGACTTGCGAGAATTGAGTATCGATGTCTTCCTTGCCCCAGGCCCGTTTGCCGTCGGCGTCCTTGGATTGCTTGAGGCAATACAAACCGAATTCATGCCCCATCCCCCACACCACATCGGTGTCGCCGTCGCCATCGAAGTCATGACCAAGTATTTCGATGCTCGCCGTTCCTAAGGACCAATCGGCATGAAAGGTCCACTCTCCGGTTCGAACAGCCGGTTGTTCATACCAGCCTTTTGGAGTCAGGATATCGATGCGGCCATCTGCATTGATGTCTGCCGTACCCTGTCCATGCCCTGAACCTTCTGGAGCAAGCAGTCGCTTTTTCCATTCCACTTTTTCCTTGGACGGGACCAACTCATACAAAACCATCTGCCCACCCACGTTTGGGAAAAAGACAGGCGTCCCATCTCCGTATAAATTGACGAGGCTGCCGGTTTCCATCGAGCCAGGTGTGTCTATGGTGTGTTCAATCCAAGGCTTGGTTGGATCGATCGGTTGTTCGACCCATGCCACACGCTTGCTGAAATAGGCGCATGTGACGATATCGATGCGGCCATCTTGGTTGACATCGAGCGGAACGTCGGCAAAGTCTTCGTGGTAGTGCGGATTGGTTCCCGGTAAGACTTCGCGCACTTTATGCTGTGTCCAACTTGGAGCCGCATACCATGAGTCGCCGCTGAACACGTCCAACTTCCCATCGCCGTTGAAGTCAGCAACTCCGACGGCTTCAAAGGGGGACATATCGTTGATCGAGTGCTTTCGCCATTTCGGGGACGGCTGCCCATCATCGCCAAAAGCGGTCGGGCCAAAAGCGGTAGGGAGAAAAGCAAAAGGAACGGCCGCAGCAATCAAGACTCGCAGAAGCGACATCGACAAAACTCCAATGTGCGCGAAGATTGGGAGGGGAAGCGAATTCCCTAGAATAACACAGTGATCGAACGGAGTGTCTAAAAGAATACGTTTTCTTTAATCCATTTCAACACGTCCGCTAGTAGGCCCAGGCGGAGATAGTTGTCAAGAGCCAGTACGACTAAATCGATGAAGAAAAAAACAGCGAAAATCATGAAAAGTGAACGTTTCGGTGTCGAAGAAACATCTGCGACGGATGGTTCATGTTCGGGTACCATTCGAATCACATTCATCCAATCTATTTGGCGCTGTTCAAAATCTCCTGCCCGATCGCAAGCATCTCCTGGCAATCCAAAAAACGATGATTGGATTCAAACAGGGCCGCGATACAGGCCTTGTGGATCTTCATCTTTAGCCCACCCACTCCAAGCGCGCCATAATCAAACCGCTCGCCACGCTGAACTCCCTTGTCCATCAAATCGATACCTTCGATGCCCATTGGTGGAACCGCGTTGAGATCGATGGCGACGCGAAGTTCTTTTGCCGCCGCGAGTTGCTCTGCCGACAATAGCCTGGCTCCTGCCGCGCCGCAGCCGAATACCAGTTGACTTGCGGCCAAAGCCTTCGAAAGGGACGCTGCATCGGTAGAAGCTAGCGGCGTGAAGCGATCCGAAGGAATGCCGCTAGCCACCAACCGATCGATGCACTCGCGGGAACGTTCAAGCGATCGTGAGGCGACAGTCACATGTGACTTTCCATTGGCAAGGATTCGGCACACACGTTGCCCGACGGCACCCGTGGCAGCCAAAACGAGCGATTGCGTCCCTTCAAGCGCCACATGCTTGGTCGCGCTCAAAACGGCTGCGGCCGCGGTGCTATTGGCGCCGTTGCTGTCCAACATGATCGAGATTCGAAACGGATCGAACAGCGTTTCGCGAGCGATGGCCGCAATCGCTTCGCCGTCGCTGACGTTGCTGCCGCCGATGAACAAGGCGGTATGCTTCAAGTCTCCTGGCCCGCGCGTGTACATAGCGCCATGCACTAGGCCACGCACATCTTCCGGCCGGACGGCAGAATACTGCAAAAGATGGTCAACGCCGCTGTCGATTGCGACGACCGCATCGAAAACACTGGCTTTAGGGTCGGTATCCATTTGGATAAGTATTTTTGGTTTGCTCATTCAAGCATTGAAACTTGTCCGACCGTTTCCGTCAACGACGGGATGAAATCGGCGGCGGCCGTGGTATACTTGCAGCCCGTTTCACTTGGCCGATATGTCCCTTGAAAATTTGTGGATTTTGATATGGCAAAGAAAGGGAGTTCGACGGAAGTCGCAAAATCACAAGACCTAGAAACACCCTCATCCATGTCAATCGAAACCGAGAATACGGTCGCAAACACTGCCGGAAATGGCAAATACACCGTCGTTGCGCGACGTTACCGCCCTAAGACCTTCGCAGAATTGGTCGGTCAGTCGACCGTTTCGCAGGCCCTGCTGAGTGCGATCGAAAGCAACCGGGTCGGTCACGCTTATCTGTTCACAGGGGCTCGCGGAGTTGGAAAAACCAGCACCGCAAGAATTTTCGCCAAAGCGCTCAACGCTGCCGCAGAAACCAACGGAAAATTCGATCCAAACTCAGACATTTCGCAAGCCATCGATGCTGGCGAGGACATGGACGTTTTGGAAATCGACGGTGCCAGCAATCGCGGGATCGACGAAATCCGTCAACTTCGGTCGAACGCCGCTGTCCGCCCAAGCCGCTCGCGGTACAAGATTTACATCATCGACGAAGTTCATATGCTCACGACCCAGGCATTCAATGCACTTCTGAAAACGCTGGAAGAACCGCCGGCTCACGTGAAGTTTATTTTCTGCACGACCGACCCAGAAAAGATGCCGATAACGGTCCTTTCACGCTGCCAACGTTTTGACTTCCCACCCGTTCAAACCGATCAGATTTTCGAACGACTCAAATTTATTTGCGAAAACGAAGGGACCAAAGCAGATGAAGCGGCTCTCCGATTGATTGCTCGACGCGCTGCGGGTTCGATGCGTGACAGCCAGTCGTTGCTCGAACAATTGCTCAGTTTTAGCGGGAATCAAATCACGGTCGAAGTGGTTCACGCTATGCTGGGCACCGCCGACGAAACGCGACTTGCTTCGTTTGCGACTCGACTCATCGAGCGCGATGCTGGCGGTGCGTTGCGTGAACTAAATACGGCGGCCGACGAGGGAGTCGATGTCGGGCAACTTGCAGAGCAATTGCTCGGCTACCTGCGAGACATGATGACGGTAACGGTTGGTGGCAGTGCCGATCTCGTCCGAACGGCCAACCCGAATAGCGTGGATCAGTTGCGGGAATGGGGTAAAACCTGGGGAACAATGACGCTTCTCTCTGCATTGCAATTGCTCGATGAGACAATTGTCAAAATGCGTCACAGCGTGCAAAGCCGCATCTTGCTCGAAGTCGCACTTGTCCAGATTTGCAACCTACAGGATTTACAAGCTCTTTCGGATTTAGTCAAAGCCTTCGCAAACCAGTCCGCTCCAACGCCGCGAACGACAGCCAGCGCACCATCGACAATTCCGCCTTCCTCGGACGCAAAAAAAAAAGTTGAGCTGAGTTCGCAAATCGAGTATCAAGTTGCCTCGTCTACAACGATGCTTTCTCCGCAAGTTGCTCCAGTAATGGTTGCTCCCGCTCCTCCTAATCCCGTTAATCCCATTAGGCCGAAAGAATTTCCAAATGAGCCTGAGGCGCTAGCCGATCCCGTGCGGCAGAACTCGGCTAGCGTCTCAGGCTCAAAGGAGAAAGCTCCATCGGTTGAAACAGACCCAAAGCCGACGGTTTTTTCTGTAACGACATCGATTGCAACAGCAGCTATTGCTGTAGAACCCATCGCCAAAACAAAACCGTCCTCCGAGCAAATCGACGCCACGTCGGATTTGCCAGCAGCCCCAACTGCAACGGTGAACACAGACAAAGTGGTACTCCTCCGCGAAGAAGCCGCAAAGCTCGGTGGCTTGGCCGGTGAATGTGCGATGATGACGGTTCGAATCGATTCACCCTCCGACGATCAATGGAAAATTTGCTTGTCCCGAGATGGAGCGATCGCGTTAAACTATTTCCAGACGGGTGAGAATGGACGAAAGCTGGCGCAAGCGATCTCGGCCAGGATCGGACGGGATATTCATTTCGATTTTGTTGTAACTCAATTGCCGACGCCGATTGTCGAATCGACGGAATCACCCACAGAATCCACTGGGGCAATGGAGCCTGAAAGTCAGCAGCGGATCCAATCCTACCAGCCGGTTGTTCCACAAGCCCAACTGATTCGAAACGCGATGGTACACCCATTGATCAAGCAGTTCATGGAAGTGTTCGAAGGGGTAGTGGTTCGGGTCGATCCAGCTCAGAACCAAGTTCCAGCCCCACATCAAAATCTTCCAAAGCCTGCAGGCCTAGAGCCCGAAGCTCCCTCATTGAAGGAACAATTGCGAAACGAAGTACGACTCGAAGCGGCGACAGCCGAATAATCCTTAGACGCGGCGGAATGAATAACACCTTAGCTGAATTCGCCAGAATTCAGAGCACACTGAATTCTGGCGAATCCAGCTACGATGTTTTGGCGAATCCAGCTACGATGTTTTGGCGAATCCAGCTACGATGTTTTGGCGAATCCAGCTACGATGTTTTGACGAATCCAGCCACGATTCGAGGTGCATTTTGTCCAGCAGCTCGCCTCATTACTCCTTTACTATCCTTTTTCTACGATACGGTTGATTTAAGCCATGTTCAAGAACCTTACCAATCTCGCAAGCGCCATGAAGAACATGGGACAAATTGGCTCCCAGCTCAAAAGCATGAACGCTAGGCTTGAGGCCGCTCGTGTGTACGGCAACGCTACCTCCGGTTCCCTGGCCGTCAACGTAGAGCTGAGTGGGCTAGGAGTCGTGCAATCGATAAGCGTGTCGGATGGCCTTATGTCGCCAGATCAGAAATCCCTATTGCAGGACCTGACTCGAGACGCCATGAACAAAGCGGTCAAATCCGCCAAAGAGATGCATATCAATGAAGTTAAAGAACTGACTGGTGGGGCAGAATTCTTTCCTGGCATGAATGACATGATGCAAAACATGATCAAGTAGGGAGTTTATCAACAGCTCCGAGTGCCGAATGGGTACGATCTAATGCCCGGAGAGGCGAGCACACAATAGCACCGTCTTAAGCCCGGAGGGCTGGAACATCCTATGCCGGGTGCCGTCAGGCCCCGGTTATGGTTTTAATTTGAATCTCAAAGGCCTGGAGGGCCGACACGGCAATATTGAGGACCGAATTGATGTGTCAGCC
>CANHVO010000351.1 GCA_947463915.1 Planctomycetaceae bacterium | reverse complement strand
CGAGAAGACCAATCACAGATCCGATGCCTCACGTCGCCTCACGACACCGGCAAAGGATGTGTCTAGCCTTCGGCCCTCAATACAAATAGTGCAACTAAAACTTGCGCGTCGTGCTTTGTGCGCGTCGTGCTGTGTGCGCGTCGTGCTGTGTGCGCGTCGTGTTGAGAGCGACTCAATATTTCTTTCATCCCCCTTTAGCTTGAGCTGCAGACACATAAAGGCTTCGATATCGCTCTACCGTCTGCTCTAGTGAGAATTCTTTCTCTACACGCTGCCGAGCGCAATTGGCCATTTTCTTTCGCAGCTCCGGTTGTTCTAACAATCGTTGTAACTGCTCTGCCAGTTTTTCATGATCATGCCTCGGTACAAGCCATCCCTCGACTCCGTTGTTTACATGTTCGCCGTTTCCACCAACGTCGGTGATCACGACAGGGCACTCGCAAGCCATGGCTTCCAAAAGTGTCAGAGAAGATGCCTCCGAGACGCTGGTCAGCGTAAAAACATCTATGGCTTGTAGGATATCGGCTACATCATGGCGGACCCCCCAAAAGCTCACCGTTTCCGAGATCCCAAGGCTTTCTGCTAGGGCAATCATCCGATCTTTCTCCGGTCCATCGCCGATCAGCAATAGACTCGCCTGTGGGGATTTCGCTTGGATACGCTTCCATGCCTGAAGCAACATTGGATGATCTTTCACTGGATGAAATCGTGCAACACATCCCACGTAAAGACGATCTGAGACCAACCCTAACCGTCGCCTGAGCTGTTCGCGGTCAGTAGAGGTTCCACGCGACGCAAACGAGGCCAAGTCGACGCCATTGCGAATGGTTTCTACAGGTTGAAAACCATCGTTCCTCTCTGCCGCTTGTCCAGAAAAGTCGCAACAAGCTGTTCTGGCATAACTCAGCCTGGAAAAAAGGGTGCGATTCGCGAATCTTCGCCTCCAGGAAACAAGATCGGGATAGTGTCTGCCGTGTTCCGTGAAAATAATTTTTACTCTCCATGCTCCGCATCCCTTGGCCAGGGCCGAGTAAAAAAAGGGGGTGTATTGATGGGCATGGAGAACGTCCACTTTTCGTCGGTTCAGTTCCTTTGCGAATCGCCACGGCAGAGACAAATCAATTCCTGGGGATCGATTCAAAACAACCACCGGCACTCCGGCTTTTTCCATCCGTTCCCCCAAGAGCCCAAGCGAATCCAGGCAAAAAATGGTAGGTTCGATTTCGTCCCGCAAGCGATCTATCAGTTGCGTAACTAGCACCTCCGCACCAGCGACTTGCATTACATGCACAACAAATCCAACGCGAGTCTTCCCGCCAGCCGAAGGCTGCGTGAGCATCACTTAAACCTCCTGCATAACCAGCGGCTCGCTGTCATTAGCAGATGGATGGATCCCCAACAGGCTATCAAGCGGTCCTAGACATGTATTCCAATTGAATTCCTGCTCGACAAATTCTCGAGCTACTTCACCCATCTGATGGCGAGCCTCGGGACACCTTGCCAGAGCAACAAGATTTTCTATCCAATCCTGGGCTGTATCTGCAACGATGTAGTGTTTATCCGAAACTGCATCGATACCCTGGGCAGCCATAGTGGTCAGCACCAGAGGCTTGCTCATCGACATCGCTTCCAGCACCTTGTTTTGAATACCACGAGCAATTTTCAACGGAGCGATCACGACATCAGCAGCCGCAATGAAGGGGCGAACATCCTCTACCGCCCCAACAAGACGTACGCCGGGTTGCTCCACGAATTTAGAGATTTCTAAGCCTGGGTTTTTTCCGACAATGTCCAACGTCAAATTCGGGAGGCATTGCTTTAATGGTTGCCATACATTTTGTAAAAACCAACGCAAACCCTCAATGTTCGGAAGGTAATCTAAGACTCCGACAAAAACGAGGCGAAGAGCGGTTGGGTCAAGCTGGTTAGGTCGGCAATCGAGTCTGAGGTCTGGCGGGATCGCATGCATATCAAAATAGGTGGAATCAACACCATTACTTACTCCCAAGATCGAAGATTTCCTGCTCTTTACCTGATCTCTCAGGAGAGTAGCTTCCGCTTCGGAGGCAAGCAACACGGCGTTGCTCTCTAACGCGCTGAGCTTCTCAAGACGAAAAATTCGCCGAGCTTCAGAATGATAGATTTGACGACGAACAAAATTCGAGTGCTCCGCATAGTCCTTCCATTTTTGACTGTCGACGTCAACAAGGTCGACGATTCGAGGCAGAGACCGAAGGCTTTTCCGCCTCGCATAAGGCAGCATGCTGCTACAATAAACAAAAACTTGATCGAACCGGGTCACGTCAGCCCAGAAATCGAGAGTATGAGCAAATTTCCTCGACCAGAATAAGCCTTCGGTCAATGATTTACCGGCTAGCCAATGCCTACCCGCATGAAACCATCTCATTCGATGGGCGAGCGGTGCAATCAAGACACGGCAACACATTGAACGTACCACATTCATTTGCTCCCTTTGAATCGGAGTATCGGTCGTGCAAGCCAACGAGACCTTGGCTCGTTGCGACAAGTATCGCAAGATGTTCCACGAACGAATCCGATCACCGCGATCCGGCGGATAAGGAAAACGATGAGCAAGAAAAAGAATTTCGGGGCGACGCTTTGTGTGTTCGGTATCGAGATTCACGGCTTCGTCTAACCTGTTTGAGTTAATTCCAGTGTACCCGGGGAAATTGACAAGGTATTGGGTAGATCAAAGTGATTCATGACGTCACTCATCGTTGAGAACCGATTGTGATCAAGTAACCAATTCAATTTGGAATAGGTAGTATTGAGTCCCACCGAGTGCCTAAAACGATTCATGAGTCGGACGCCTTCGACAGGCGGTTGCTGCGGGTCAATCTCCCACGGATGTACGTAGAACATAGCTGGGATACCAGACCGGCGCGCGCCGTCGATCGCGACCTGTGTTAACCATCTTGGCGCCAAACGGAAATAGCCGCCTCCTACGGGAACTCGCAATGCTCCAACTTGCCAAGCCGTGGGGGGGTACTCGACAATGGATTGTTGAATTCCATTGCGTAGATGGATTGCGGATGTTGAATCTGGAATGCCATAGCGATCACGTTGGATTGGAAAAATACTAGAGTCAACTTGGAAGCCCTGTTCCGCAAGAATGTCGAGAGCCCATAATGACGACTTTGTGATCGAGAAGCTCGGTGCCCGATACAAACAAACCTCGGTCCCTGCTGCCTGCTCAATGGCAGCGCGCGCTTGACTCAAATCCGCAGAAAACTCCTTTGGTGTCATTTCATAAACCAAGCGATGCCAATAACTGTGGCAACCCAATTCATGCCCCTCGTTCGCTATCCTTTGTATCAACTTGGGATAGCGTTCAGCGACCCAGCCAAGAATGAAGAATGTTCCACAAACTTCCTTTTCTTTCAGAAGTTCCAGCAGGCGTTCCGTGTTGGCTTCGACACGACAGGGAAATGAATCCCAATCCCGTGGGGATATTCGGTCTGAAAAGCCAGAGACATGAAAGTAATCCTCGACGTCAACAGTGAACGCGTTGGGTACATGTGCGGGGAGTTTCCCACCATACGAAAATTGCGGAGACCTCAGGGCAACTAACTGCAAATCGCGCGTGACGACCGGGCGTTTAAGCTTGTTGGATTCGCATACTGGTACCGCTACTTTACTTTCATGCGTCTCCGGATGTTCAGCAGAGAGCGAATCGGGTATCGCTCGATGCAATCCAAGCGTTCGAATTACGAACTCTCCCGACAATCCAAAAAGCCTCATTGAGGTTGCTAGAAACATCCGAACATCGAGCCATGGATTTGCTTGTTTAATGTAAAGTAAATCAAGGTATTGTTTGCGGCGCACGTCTTCAATCGTTTCGTCCGGAGGAAGATTGATTTGGGCTAAGCCGGTGATGCCTGGGAGTACCGAGAGTCTTCTTTCGTAACCATTTATTTCATGCTTTAAATTGACTACGAAACAAGGACGTTCCGGACGCGGCCCCACGAGCGTCATTTCTCCTTTCACGACATTGATCAACTGCGGTAACTCATCAAGATGCGTCTTGCGAAGAAATCTCCCTAATGAAGTGATACGAGGGTCTCCTTTGACACACCATTTCGCTTTACCATCTGCTTCCGCATCGATAATCATGGTTCGCAACTTGATTATTTCAAATTGTTTTCCTCGGTAGCCGACCCGCGTCTGCAGGAAGAATCCTCCACCTTTGGAATGCAATCGAACTATAGTCCACAAAACAGCTATGAGTGGTGCTGCAAGCAATAAAAATAGACCGCCGAGGATACGTTCTAGTAAATACTTTCTACGCAAGTAAGTCCAACGAACTACGTTGTTAGGTCTTCGATTCCCTAGTACCGTCCAAGGCTCAATGGGAAATGGATAAGTACACGATGCAAACTGAATCAAGTCATTTTTGGGATTGCTGATTTGCTTTATTTTAGAAGTTTGTGCGGTCAAGATTTTCGTGGTTGAAGTCAAGGGTGTAAATTCAAGGATGTAAATTTTAGGGTAGGGATCGGCTACAGCTTCAGACAAGCTTTTAAAGCAGGAACTGCATGCTGAAGGAAATCTTCACAGGCACTCGCCTCGTCCGATGCTCCGGGGGGACCTGATAGTTGTATTTTGAATAGGCTTTGAGTGGTCCAAAAACGAGGGTAGTCGCTTGCAATCCATTCGTTTCCATCGCTCCATGCGTACCAAACCTGCATCTCCGAGCTCTTACTATTCGAGTTCTTGAAATCTAAACGCCAGAATGAATGGCCTTTAATCTTTCCACCAGGCACAACCTCTTCCGGCTTGCCCATTGGTATTCGACCACGGCTGCTGTAACAAATCTCCGGCGTATGCACCGCCATAGGGCCACGCGGACCATAAAGGATTGCAAGAGAGACACGATGTCCGGTCTTCGAGTTCCAGTACACTCGATTGACATAGCCGTAGCATCGCAAAGTCCGTTCCACCAGAGGGGGGAGCGGTTCTTCGGAGACAGATTCCCAGTCACCAAACTGCTTAGGGAATTCGCGGAGATTTTCTGCTAGTTGCGTATTGGAGATGCCATGGTGCGATCTTCCCTCGAGCCAGGTCGGGAAGAAGCTCGCGAACGCAGCAATCCCCGTTACGATCATCAAGCGTTGAACTATTGCTGTTTGAATCATAGTGATTCCTCGGATTTGAGAAGATCAGGATTGGTTTGCCGAAGTGAGTCAACAGCTTTTTGTTCGCGCGTAGTAAGAACAACACCTTGTAGGCCAGAAAGCTTGAAGGACTTGAGGCGTTCGCGAAGCTCCGCTTGTTTCCCTTGGGCTTGGAGTGACTGAATGAGATGCAGCAAAGTGCGAGCCTCTTTTTTTTCTTTCCAGGAAGCAATTAAGTTGATTTCCGCCTGTGCCGCGAGTCCGCACGTTAACTGAACGGTGCCGAGAGTATCGAGAAGATCCGGGGTTTTGCCATAAAGCTCGATCGCTTTTTCGATGCGAGCCAAACCTTCCTGTTCTCTGCCTGGGATTTCGGATGCAACGATCGCCAGATTGTTTAAAGTAATCAGGCTTTGTGGAGCGAGCTTCTCTGAACGGATTAGCAAACCGAAAGCTTCCGGATATTTTTGCTGGAATAACCGAAGGGTGCCGGCCAACTCTAAGAGTTGATAATTCATTGGAAACCTCGTTAGAGAGTCCAGGATGATTTGGTCGACTTCAGGTTCAACAGAGTACTGATCAACGCTAAAAATTGAAGCATCGATAAGGACTGAGGCCGTCTCCACAGTCGGTTCCACACGATAGCGTTCGACACAGAGCTTAAAGGCATCCTCTATTTTTCCGGCTCGCGATAACGCAACAATGAGAGGACGCAACCATTGAGGATCGATTTGGTAAGCGGACTGAAGATAAGGAAGTGCTTCCAAATGCAACCCCTGAACCGAGAGCAAGCGACCCGCTTCAGCAAGGAGCGGAGCATTTCTATTGTCAAGCTCTTTCCCAACCCATTGTTGGACTTTCTCAGCTAGCCGTTCGGCTTTTCCGTCTCCCAAGGCAACTTGGAATCGAAGATTCAGCAGTAGTGGGCTACCCGAAGAAAATTGATCTAACTCCTCGATCAATCGGACCACTCGATCTCGCTCGCCAAGTTGCAAAAGGAAGTCGGCATGCTGATACCAGTCGTTAATCAAAGACAGGCGTTCGGGGCCACGCCATAGGGTATCGAATAGCCGCTGGATCTCCTGCTGGCGCAAGAGCATCTCTTCAGGCCGTTTGGCTCTATTAGCGTCCTCCCATGCTTGCCGGTGGATCGTGATGGAAAGTCGAATCGCATCCCGGGCGACCAAAAGCTCACTGCTAAAGAGCATTTCGCTCAGCACTTTCAGGGCTTCGGCGCGTTGTTGTTCGGCACCACGAGTGGCCAAGAGAAATGCATAAAAAAGCTTTTTGGCATCGGCGCTTTGAGCTTCAATGCCCTCGGCGATGGAGCCTATTCGAGCCCAGGGTAATGTACCGCCCGAGGGGTTGTGGGTCGCCAGCATGATCGCCAAGGATCGTGCGATGTCGCTGCGTTTAGGATTGATGCGATAAGCTTTTTCTAGAACCTCCAACGATTGACTGGGTTGACCATTTAGTTGATATACCTCTGCCAGTGCGTTCAGGATATCCAGATCGTAAGGCAGTTTCTTCGTGGTCATTAATAGAGCGTCAATGGCTTTGTTGTGACGGGACATGCGGGCATAAGCTTGGGCGCTCAATATCCCTCGTGACTTCTCCGAAAGAGAGCTGTTGCGAAGTTTTTCGAGCAAAGACTCCGTTGCTTCCGGTCCGCGAAAACGAGAATAGAAGCGAAATTGAGTCACCCAAATCGCGGGGTTCGTACCGCCCGAAATTTCGCTTGCCTTTTGTAAGCATTTCTCCGCTTCATCAAGAAGTTCTGCTTCACGTCCCCCCGTACGAGCGTGTCGCTTCTCGGCCGCTTGGGCCTGTAGCAACCAAGCCGTGGTATTATTAGGGTGTTGTGACGTTGCAAGTCGGGCTAGAGCGAGTGCGTTATCTTCCTTACCCTTTTGCAGTTCTAAGCCGATGGCAAACTCCGAGATCGCTCGGCTCTCAGCGGACAAATGGGAGATGCGTTGAAATTCAATTTCCGCCTCGCTAAATCGTCCGAGTTGACTTAACTGTTGCGCTAGAAGAAACACCGTGGCTACGCGCAGGTCACCTTCGGCAATAGCTCGGCGATAATAGGTCACAGCCTTCTCAGAGTCAAAAGCCGCAGCGCGAATGTCACCTGCAAGTTTCAGTGCATCCGCCCAACGTGGCCGGAGTTCATTAACTCTAAGAATGGCTTTTGTAGCCTGGTCTAAGTCTTTTGAATTTCCAGTAGACTGTGCGGACCGTAAGAATTTAGTCGCATCAAGGTACTGTCCTAATGTTCCTTGGGGGCCTTCGAGTCGTTGAACCCTCGCGACGACTTGTTCAATGGCCAAGGTGAAGTCGGTTGAGGGGGACTCATTGTTGGATGGTTGCCCTTG
>CANHVO010000350.1 GCA_947463915.1 Planctomycetaceae bacterium | reverse complement strand
TTCATGAACCAGCGTCATCGTGCACCAAGCTGCAATCAAGAGCAGGACAAATTTCAAATTGCGTTTATTCATTTTGGTTTTGCACGCGCTGGTGTACCGGCTTCAGCCGGCCCAAACCTTCCTTTACGACTACAAAAACCTCACAACCGTAACTCTCTCACCCTCCCGCTGCGAGGCAACTGTGAAGCATTTTGCATGTGAAGCATTTTGTAGCGAAACTCGTCAAGAGTTTCGGTGCCTCAGTCGATGCAGCCGAAAGTCTTGACGACTTTCGCTACCAAGGGAAGGTGAGTTGGACTAAGTTGACTATTGTCCGCTTTTTAGGTTGGACTCGTCTAGCACTCAATTATGATTTGCAATCCTTCCGGCATATCGTCTTCTGGAGGCGCAGGGGTAGGGACAGTACCGCTGCTGCACGTACCGACACAGTGCCACGCTCCAGTGCCTGGCGAAGTTTCCGTCCAAGTGCAAGTGACATAGGATTTAGTTGTATCCTTCGAAAAAGCAGCTCCCGCAATTCCCATCCATGTATCTCTAGGTGGTGAATAAGGCCCGCCGGGAGTGCTTGGCCCAAGCCGCCACGCCTTTGTTTTCAAGCTAGGTGTTAATTTTATCTTGCTCCAATCCGGACTCCACGCCTTTATTTTGACGGGATCTGAAATAGCAATTGCAGGTGTTGGTATTCCCATTTTTTCCTCTAGATGAAATGAAATCGAACCGTTTAAGTCTACCGCCCCCGACCATCGAGGTTGGCCTCACTAATCAAAATCGTACGAGCTAATCGAAATCCAACCGTCCTATCCGACGAAACAACAATCCGATTCGTTCGCGAATGGCTCGTCGCGTAAACGCTCGCCTTATCGACAAGCGAACAACCACGCATCAATGGCGAAACACGCCGGAAATCTTCATCGTGTGGGACGATCTCGTCAACGACAGCTTCGTCACTCGAGGTTGGCACGTTGCTCATGTCGCAAATCTCCTTCGCGTTGCCATACATGTCGAACAGCCCCCATCGATTCGGCAAATACTGTCCAACCCGTTGCGAAAGCAGTGCATCACTTTTACTGCGACGTGCATTCTCTCGATTCTCCGCAAACCATCCGTACAGCGGAGCTAGCTCTGGGACATTGCCAAAATACCGACTGGTAAGCGTCCCCGCTCGACAAGCCATTTCCCATTCTGCATCCGTTGGAAGACGATAGCCATTCAAATCCAAATGATTTGCCTTTGGAACAAAGCGAGCATCGCCCCCCACCGTCTGTGCCTCGTAACAAGTTTCAAGACCAAGTTCTACCGACAAGCGATTGCAGAAGCGATAAGCAATGTCAATGCTTGGAACCATCATCATGGCAGCGTCCGATGATGACTCTTTTAGCATGTAGTCATCAGGCCAGTACTCCTGGTCCAGCTCCCGAAACTGCTGAATGGTCAGCTCCGTCGTTGCGATGGCAACCCTTCTCGGAAAAGCCCTTTTGTGTCTCGTCCAAGGCGATGTCAGTAACTTTGCCTGACTTGAATCTTGGATGCCGACCTCCGCAATACACGGCTCGATGACGACAAAATCCTGGCTGTATTTGCCTATGAAGTCAGTCCGCCAACCCTTTTTGTCTCCTTCAGTCGGCTCGGATTTCAGCTCGATTCCAAGTCGCTTCGAAACCAATGCTACCATGGAATGAACTCCACAGTCGCTATCCCCATTCCAAAGCTCATTCATCAATCGCACAGGAAGCTCGGTTTCAAAGGCTGCCCGGTTAAGTAACGAAAGAATCTGAAGCACCGCGAATCGAATGGCCACGGACCGTTCATCCGACTTCCCTTTGGACTCCGTCAAAAATTGCAGGACTGACTTTGGTGCAACTTTTTGTTCAACCAAGCCGTGAATAACCAAAGTCTGCATTGTTGGGTCTTCGGTATAGCCAAAAGCATGGAAGGCCGCACTCGGCTCGTCCAACAACCAAAGGGCGACCGCCAGTCGAGTCAATTGCAAATCCACCACGGTTGGCGGCGATTCTTCGGCCCGTGGCTTGATTCGCTCTGCAGGAAATAGCTCCTCGAAAATCGACTTAAGCTCCGTCACCGATTTATCGCGATTCCGCCGCAAGCTCTCAACAACAACCGGAATCTCGTCCGGGTCAGCTTCTTGAATGAGCACCGCAAGATAGGGAATGTCATTTTCAAAAAAATGAGCTAACGCGCGCGTCGCATTGATTTGTTCGCCATAAAGAGAATTCGTGGACGTCATCGTCTGCTTGAGTGGATCAGCAAGCTGCGACTTGCCCACCGAATCGAACAAAGAAAACCAGCTGTCTCGACCTTGTTCATCAAGGCCAGTCAAGAGCTTCGCCACGCGCGTTTTCAATTCAGCCCACACCGTATCTTCCGGGCTCAAACCGGCAAACGCGGCCGCTACAGGCAACGCAACTTCGACGTCTCTCGTCTTTAGCCGAAGCGATAGTTCTTGCCCGAGCCCTTTAGCTGCGTTCGCTTCCCGAAGCACATCCACCACCGCGGAAACTTCCTGCGATGATGCCGATTGCAATGAATCGGCAAGCAACCCAACTGGTGTATCGCTATCGTCTCCCAACGCAAGTCTCGCCAATGAAAAGCGAAGCCTACCCGACTCATTTTTCGAACGTCCATAGGAGTCGATGAATTCAGGTGTTGCACCCGCTGCTTTCAACCCAATGATTCGCGATAGGATCTGGTCCGCTGGAGCTGCCTCGAATTGCTTCAAGCTGGAGAGCAATGCGAATCGGCTCATAAGCCCCTGGGTTATCCCAATGACGCAAATGAGCAATAGAGTTAAACAAGCAGCCGCGACGTTTCGACGCCAACCAAAACGCCACTTCCAAATGCCCATGGGAAAATGACGCTGATGCCATCGCGAAAGAGCATCCGCCAGCTCCTCCGCCGTCGCGTACCGCTGCGAAGGTGATTTCGCCAAGCAAGTCCGGATGATCGCATCGAGCTCCGCTGTATCTGGCGTAGTTAGTAACGAGGGCTCTTCAGTTAAGATCGATTGATACAGCGATTGGCGGTCTCTTTGTCGAAAGGGTCGCTGACCATGAACCAATTCAGACAGCATGACACCGAGCGACCAAACATCCGATCGGCAATCGATTGCTTCAACTTCCTTGCGAACCTGCTCTGGTGACATGTACGGAGGAGTGCCGCCAGAAATAATTCCCCCGCTTTCCACCTTCCGAAGATTCAAACCCAAGCCGAAATCGGTTACGTACGGCAGCCCCTCTTTATCGATGAGGATATTTGATGGTTTCAAATCCCGATGCACGAACCCTTGCTCGTGAGCAGCATGAACCGCTCTCGCAATTTGGACCATCAGCTGCACAGCCTGAGCTTTGGAAATTTGCCGGTCACGCAGCAACTCCGCTAGCGACTGCCCCTCGATATGCTTCATCACGATCAAGGCGATACCGCTATCGTCCTCAATCACGTCATAGATCGGTACGATGCCTGGGTGGTCTAGTGCGGCGGCATGCCTTGCTTCGTTCAAGAAATTGGACACGTCGAACTCGGACCCCAATTGCGCTCGCTTTGGTGCCTTGATTGCAACGCTTCGTTTCAGGAGAGAATCATCTGCTAAGTAAACTTGGCCAAACCCACCCGAGCCCAATACACCACGAACGACAAACCTACCAATTTTCTCTGGCAAGCCTCGATCCGTTTTGCCATGCTGCAAAAAGCTAACTTGGCCCCCCACATCCGTCTCGCTCGCGGGGGATAACAAAAGATCCAACAAGTGTTGGCAATTTTGTTCCTTCAGATACGGAGAGGGGCTAATCGGATCGTGCTGTCGTCCCGCGGCGTCACTAAGCTGCTCGATAAGCTCCAAGCAGCCGTGACAATTCTGAAGATGGTTCGAAAGGCTTTCCAACGTTGATGCATCCACGTCTCCAACGAAGAAACTTGCCCAAGCCGTCTCGGGCGGACATTCATCGATTATTGGAATGAAAAAATTTTCGGGCATTGCAACAGTTGGTTCGGTACAGCTTAGCTTTCAAGCACTGAGCGGCGGGCGCTCGCCGCGTTACGGTTTCCCTGGTGAGGCAAGATTGTCGCGGCTACTAGCGCCCGCCGTTCAATTACTCTCGTTCTAAGGTTCTGCCTTGGAACGCACAACCTTCGAGGCTCCGCCTCGCCTGCCGCTCAGGTAAAGTTTTTCATCCTGCCACATCCATCTCAATCAAACCCCATCAAATCCTCAAACTCATCTCGCATTCTTTTGAGTATTCGAGACTTAGCGATGTAAACAGAATTGATACTGATGCCAACTCTCTCAGCGACTTCTTTTGGCGTCAAGCCATCCACGACCAGGAGTTGGAAGGCTTTGTTGTCTTGTTCCGAAAACTCTCCATGAAGCAATTGCACGGCTCGCTCGTAAAGGATACAGGTCTCTCTACGACTGTCGTCCGAAAAGACCTCTTTGATATCCGGAATCGAAGCGACATGCTCCAAAAAACTCGTTCCTCCAATGGCCAATTCTCGATTCGCTTGCTCTCGAAAGTGATCCACAATTCGAGAACGAGCCACCACTCGAAGCCAACCGCGAAAGCTATCTCCGGATTTTTCTCGCTGAAAGCCTCCAATACTTCGACAAATACTCAAAAAAACCCGTTGGCCGACGTCTTCGGAATCTTCTGGCGATAATCCTGCGGTCCGACACCAATGGTAAACAAGTCCCGAGTAGAGCAACGTAATCTTTTGAAAAGCAGCGGAATCACCCCGCCGAGCGCGATCAATCACACTCGTCGGGAGGGTGCTATCGCACTCATCCTGTGGAACGGAAAGGTCTTTCACCATTTTGCAAGTTTTCCGCGGAAGGTGGCAAAATCTCGGCATTCCATTGGAATTCGAACATAGTATCCGGAGTCTGAGGAAGTTTCTACGGGATTCCCTTGCCCTCGAACTATTTCTTGAAAGGTTTGACCGTTCTTCTAGATGCTAAGTTTCGTTTAACGGTTAGCCGTAGGCGTACCCTGTTTCGTTTAACAGTTAGCCGTAGGCGTACCTGTGGTTCGGAGCTTGAAGGCGTTGACGAGGCTTGAATGGTGCTTCGGTGCAAGTCGCGAACGAAGGGTTCTTAATGCGATCGGTTCTGGAACGTTTCCGCCTGTGATTCACGCCCTCACAGTCGGTTCGTTGCCCTCGCCGAGCATACCGAACCACGAAAACAAAAAGGAAGCTACTTTGGAATTGAGAATGACTTACGAGGAAATCGAGGGCAGCGGCCGCTCGGTGCAAATCAATGCGAGTTCGTTACGGCGCATTCGTAGAAGCATTGGCTGGACACAAACGGAACTTGCAAAGCGATCTGGGTATTCGGAGAGGCTCATTCGCAAAGCGGAACATGGCGGACCGCTCGACCTGAGCACGGTACGCGACATCGCACAAGCCCTTTCGTTGTCGAGCACGCCCGTGAAAATCGGAGACTTGGTCCAAGATGCCTTGGCGATTGCTCAGTTGTGGGTTCGAGCGCTCAATGAGCAGGGGCGAAAAATGGTACTGACGGTTCGGCCGTTCCTCGCACCCGATTTCGTTTTCCACTGCCCCGGGGATCCCAAAACGGCGCCATTCATTGGGACATGGACAGGTGCAGAAGGGTTCAAGGCCTTCTTGGATAGCTACTTTACCGTCTTTCGTCGAATCAAAAACGAGAATGTCACCTTCACCACGGGCACCGATTTGGTCTCAGCAAGATGGCAAGAAATCGGATATGTCCAAGACCTCTTAGTTGGTCCAGTGCGAATCAATATGCATTTCCATTTCAAGCACGGTTTGATCACTCGCATCGACGATGAATACGACATAACCGGAGCCGAAAAAACGAAAATGGAAGTCGAGTCGATGCTACGTTCGCGAGTGAATTCCTCGTCCCAGTGAAACACAACATGACTAGAGGACTTTCGTAGCGAAACTCGTCAAGAGCCGTAGCGAAACTCGTCAAGAGTTTCGGTCGCGCAGTCGCATACAACCGAAAGTCTTGACGACTTTCGCTACCAAAGTGGGGCGCACCTTCCGAGATGTGCTTAGTCGGCAACGGTTGGTTCGATAACGCGTTTGGTTTGCCAACCGCCATGTAGGTAACGGGCGGTAAAGATGACAGCTAACATGAATACCCATACCGCGATGACCCACCACCAATAGTAAAGCCCGCCTAAGCCAGTCCAGCGATTGACCAAGACACCACCGATCACGGTCGTTGCTCCAGCGAAGACATGGCCGCCGAGGACAAAGCGTGTGTCGCCCGCCCCCTTCAATGCACCGACGAAGACTGTTTGAAAGGCATCGAATACGCAATAGCCTGCGATAAAGTACAAAAGTGGACGCAACATCGGTCTCATCGCCTCGAATCTTTGCGGGTCCGTGTCCAACGCATAAACCGTCATAATCGAATCCGGGAAGCCGCCATACAAGACCACGAAAATCATGCTGTAAGCGATCCCGATCAGCAAACCGCTAAAGACCATGCGTCTTGCGGTTTCCACTTGTTCACGAACTAGGTACTTTGCCACCAGAACGCCGGTCGCAGTTCCAAGTCCAACCAACGGGATAAAGGCAATGAGGTTCACCCCCAAAGCAAGTGTCGTCGCGTCCGCTTCGTCTTCGCCTATCTGGCCAACGATCATCATAATGGTGGTAAAGCAGATCGCTTCTGCGACGACCGATACGCCTGCTGGCCAGCCGAAATGAATCAGGCGTCTCATCAGAGGAAAGTCCCACTTCAATAACTCCGCCATCCCTGCACGATTCGAACCCAGTGTTTCCGGGTCGACATAGACTCCGGCTTGTTTGTTTTTAAGCTGAAAGTCGTTACGGGCGACATATGCCAGAATAACGAGCTTCAAAATCAAAGCGATGCTGCTGGCAATCGCTGCACCTCGTACTCCAAGCTCAGGACACCCAAGAAGACCAAAGATCATGACGTAGTCCAAAACTGCGTTGACCACGGACACGACCATATCGGTATACAGCAGTATCATCGAACGACCGCTTCCAGAGAATAGCCCGACCAGAGCGGAGGCGATGATGGAGGCCCATGTCCCTGGAATCAGCCAGACAAAATATTCCGCTTCTTGACGAGCGAGGTTTTCGCTGTGCCCCATCGCGGAAAACAACAACTCCGCGTTGTACCCGAAAATGGCAAGGATCGGCCCGATGCATAAGGCTAACAATATCCCTTGCCAGACCACCTGAAGCGCCCGTGTGGGTCGTTTGGCCGAAAGGTATTGAGCAACGAATGTGTTCGTGTACCCACAGACGCCGATGGGCATGCAATTGATGGTCCAGAGGATGGTTCCGGCCCCCATGGCCGCCGCCGCACTCGATGCCGAATAGCGAAAGAGCAACATGCGGTCGACAAACAACGTCAACGAAAACAACCCGGTCGACAGCATCAGCGGCCATGCTGTCGACAGAAC
Organism: Planctomycetaceae bacterium; assembly: GCA_947463915.1. Taxonomy (GTDB): domain Bacteria; phylum Planctomycetota; class Planctomycetia; order Pirellulales; family Pirellulaceae; genus JBKCUI01. The sequence goes on along the minus strand of CANHVO010000350.1, from coordinate 90 downwards.
TTCCTTTAGGTCTTTTCGCAATTGAGAACTCATTGATAGTCGGCTTTGGTGCTGGTGGCGGTCTGGGGATTGTCGATCTAGTCGTTTAAC
>CANHVO010000349.1 GCA_947463915.1 Planctomycetaceae bacterium | reverse complement strand
AGGGTAGGCGAATGGCTAGCGGCTTCATTGGAAATGAAGTGCCCCGTAAGGGGTTGCGGGTTCGATCCCCGTGCCCTCCGCTTTCTTTTATTTTCGGTAAACATGTGCCTCGATGAAATCTGATCGGACTTAGGCACATGTCAAACGATTCTCAACCGACAAGGCAGCGACTGCCAACCGTCCCACCCAGTGTTCCGGTTTTCAATTGCATCGTCCATGTCCATCGCGATGACCAGGGCAATGTCCAAGGCCGCGTCGCGAACTTGCCCGATCTCGTTTGCACTGCGGCGACGGAGCGGGACTTGTTGGCGAAAATCGTGAAGGAGTTCAAACGAGTCATTCGGGAGTACTCCGAAAAGGAAACGCCGATTCCGTGGGTCGTTCCGCCCAAAGCCAAAGAGCCCAATGAACAATCTCGATTGATCCCAGTTCATCTTTAAGGTGGGGCGACCACAAAGACCACAAAATCCATTTCCAATTTTTGTGATCTATGTGCCTTTTTGTGGCTGGAGTCCATGTGTTAGGGATGTGGGTACTGATCCAAAAGAGTAAAGCGATTGTCTCAATCGCTTGGCAGGCACTTTAGGCTCATTTTCGTCAAGCAGTTTTGAAGCGATTTGCGTTTTGGCTTTCGTTTCGATTTTGGTGTTCTAGGCGGTTTGGCGGTAGCGAAACGATTGAGGACAAACGTTTTACATTGCAAGCACCGAAGTCAAGTGCTGGCCACAAAAGACCACAAAGACCACAAAAGCCATTTTCAATTTTTGTGATCTATGTGCCTTTTTGTGGCTGGAGCCCATGTGTTGGGTATGCCGGTTCTGATCCAAAGAGTAAAGCGATTGTCTCAATCGCTTGGCAAGCACTTTAGGCTCATTTTCGTCAAGCAGTTTTGAAGCGATTTGCGGTTTGGAATTCGTTTCGATTTTGGTGTTCTCGGCTGTTTGGCAGTAGCGAAACGATTGAGGACAATCGTTTTACACTGAAAGAGCTCTTAGGGGACACTCCATTTTGAACTTTCTGTGACAACCGTCTGGTAGCACGCCAAGCATGTTGCGAACTAGGGCACGAGGCCCTCGTTCGCTTTGGCTCAGGAAGTTCATTCGCTTCGCCCTTTCGGAATCGCAATCTCGATTTGCTCTGCTCTGATGGCCTTCTCCAAATTGGAAAGTGCATCCTGGCAAGCCAGCATGGCCTTGCGTTTCTCATTCAACGCAAGGGCAACCGAACGAAGATCGGAGTTCTCACGCGACAGACGAATGATTTCGGATTTAATCTTCTTGAACTCGGCATACTGAGTCTCGACTTTCGCAATAACAGCCGATTCACCTAGCGTGCTTCCAAGCGACACAAGACATTGCTGGATAACCTGGTCCTCGTCCGCTATCTTCTTTTCTAGTTCATCCATCTTTCCATTGCTTGGCTCTGCGATGTGCGGCATCAAGAGAACTTGAATTCGATAGCCACTTAACCTCGCATTACTTATCTTTTTCAATATGTCGAAGCTCGTTGGGCTCGGCGAGTCCGCTTGCGAATCGGTAACCTTGGCTAAATCGCTATCCATACTATGCAAAAGCTCCAAGGCTGGGCCAAAGGCGAGTGCATATGCCTTGCGGTTGGAACTCTGAAGAGCCAGATTCGATATTTTGTCGCTGATGGATTGAAATTCCAAAAATGTCTCGTCAACGCGATTGGAAAGCATCGATTCGACTTCAACGTTTCGCTTTGGAACGAGCTTAGCAAGCTCCGACCGATTTTGTTCGAAAGCAGCGATCTCTATGGATGCACTCTCAATGTAGGACTTCGAAGTCTGCTCGCTGGCTGACAGAACTGCGCAGTTCTGTTCCTCTGAGGCCGCAGACAAAGCTAATCGCATCGCGTTGATACGTTCGAGTCGCTGGGACTTCAGTTCCAACTGAGCCTGGGGATCGCGGTCAGCGCGAGAGATGACAACGATCAATGAGATGAGCACAGCTACCATGGCAATCGCCATCCATACGAGCTCCCAGTTGCCTTTGACTTTCATTGCCGTGGTGCCTTTCGCGAAACGAATTGAGGGGAGGGTTCATACCAGTAAACATCTTTGTGCTGCCCCATCGATTGAAAACCAATGGGAGGGCGAGGCCACCCCTGTAAACATGTTTCCAACGAGTTTACCTAAGCAATTCATTGCTCGGGAGGGTGAGGCTCCTGCCGAACCTTTGCACCATTGGCTCGGCAGGAGCCTCGCCCTCCCGAGTAACTCCACCGTCTGGCGACGTTGGCTACTTGGCATCTCAAAGTTGTTGCAACTATGGTAGCCGCGTGCATATCAAGAAAAGATCAAGAATCGTGATTCGAGCGTAAAGAAGTTGCCAATGAATTCGCATCTCGCTCGGGCTTTGCAAAATCTTGATATGCACCGCGCAAGTCTTTACACCCTTTTAATGGGCGTCCTGCTTTAATTGCTCCGAAGACTTTACCATCGGAGGAAACACTATGGACATCGTTTGGCTTTTGATCGGAGTTGCCTTTTTCGTCAGCTCCGGTTTCTGCGTTCAATGGATAACTCGCTTGAATCCTGAGGAGCGATCGTGAACGGAATAATGATTCTTGCTGCTGTCGTGGCCATCTTGCTGGCTGCGTACCTCGTTTTCGCACTCTTAGTGCCGGAGAAATTTTCGTGATCTCAAACTTCTTGCAACTGCTGATCTATTTTTCCGTTCTGCTGGTGTGCGTAAAACCGCTTGGACTGTACATGGCCAAGGTCTATGGCGACAAGAAGCCAACTTGGCTGGGTCCCTTCATGCGGGTCGAGCGTTGGTGTTATCGTCTCTGTGGCATTGACGACAAAGTCGAAATGCATTGGAAGACCTACGCTACGGCCGTGCTCAGTTTCAGTCTTGTCAGTTTCCTAAGTGTCTACGCGATTCAGCGGCTACAAGGTTGGCTTCCGTTGAATCCGGAATCGTTGACCGGGGTTTCTCCAGACTCGTCCTTCAATACTGCCGTTAGCTTCGTGACCAATACAAATTGGCAAGGATACGGGGGAGAGAGCACCATGAGCTACCTAACCCAAATGTTGGCGCTCTGCGTGCAGAACTTCGTCTCCGCCGGCGTTGGAATGGCCGTGCTGATTGCCTTGATCCGCGGGTTTGCGAGAAAGAACTCGACAACGATAGGCAACTTTTGGATCGATTTGACTCGCGGTACCGTCTATATCCTATTGCCGCTTTCGTTGGTACTTTCGATCGTCTTGGTTTCGCAAGGTGTTGTCCAAACGCTGTCGTCGTATCAAGCGGTAACTCTGATCGAGCCCACCTCGGATAACACGGGCCAGCCTGTGCTGACACAAAAAATAGCCGTGGGACCTGCAGCATCGCAGATCGCGATCAAGCAGCTTGGTACCAACGGCGGCGGTTTCTTTAATGTGAACTCGGCGCATCCACTCGAGAACCCAACTCCGTTCTCGAACTTCGTCCAGATGCTTTCCATCCTATTGATTCCGGCAGCGCTATGCTACACATTCGGTGAACTCGTAGGGGATCGAAGGCAAGGCTGGACGATTCTGGCCGCAATGTCGGTGATCCTCTTGCCGCTGGTGGTTGCGGTTTGTTTGGCCGAGCAAGCTGGAAGTCCCGCTTTCGAGTCACTTGGGGTGGATCAGTTGGCGAGTGTGTCTCAATCGGGAGGCAACATGGAAGGCAAGGAGACACGATTCGGAATTGTGAATTCGGCACTTTGGGCTGTCGTGACCACAGCAGCATCCAATGGTTCCGTGAATTCGATGCACGATTCTTTTTCTCCGCTAGGTGGTCTCATTCCGATGTGGCTCATGCAGCTCGGTGAAGTTGTGTTTGGTGGCGTCGGCTCGGGACTGTACGGGATGCTGGTTTTCGCCTTGGTCGCTGTCTTTATCGCAGGCTTAATGGTCGGCCGAACTCCGGAATATCTGGGCAAAAAGATTGGGGCCTTCGAGATCAAGATGGCGGCGATTGTAATCTTGCTGCCCTGCGGATCGGTTCTATTAGGAACAGCCTGCGCGGTATTGTCAGCACAAGGCAAAGCGACGGTCTTCAACCCAGGGCCGCATGGATTCAGCGAAGTGCTCTATGCCTTTTCCTCGGCAAGCAATAACAACGGCAGTGCCTTCGCTGGGCTCGGGGCGAACACCCCGTTTTACAACGGAATCTTAGGGATCGCGATGTTGATCGGACGCTTTGGGGTCATACTGCCGGTCCTTGGAATTGCAGGCTCATTGGCGGCCAAGAAAGCCATTCCCGTTGGTCCAGGAACTCTTCCAACCCATACGCCGCTTTTCGTCGTCTTGTTGGTCACCGTGGTGATTGTCATCGGCGCGCTAAGCTTCTTCCCTGCACTAGCTCTAGGGCCAATCGTCGAACACCTCATGTTGCAATCGCATATGTTGCAATCGAACCGATAAGGAAAATTACCATGTCTAACTTAACAGCAAACGCCAAGTCATCACCTAAAATGTTTGATGCGAAAATCGTCTCTGCGGCGATTCAACATTCGTTCGAGAAACTCGATCCACGAGTTCAAGTGCGAAATCCTGTCATGTTTTGCGTCTACATCGGCAGCATTCTGACGACGTTACTTTGGTTGCGTACCTTTGCAGTTCAAGAAGGCGAATCGGTTTGGTTTGTGTTTGGAATCTCGGCTTGGCTTTGGTTCACCGTGTTGTTCGCCAATTTTGCGGAAGCAATCGCGGAAGGCCACGGGAAAGCTCAGGCCGCTTCGCTTCGAAAATCGCAAACCGCGGTCACGGCCCGCAGAATTATTTCTCCGGATAAGCTGGCCGGGCAAGACTCGGTAACTCAATCGGTATCGGCAACTGAGCTGCGTCTCGGAGATTTGGTCTTGATCGCTGCAGGGGAAACGGTGCCCGCCGATGGCGAAGTGGTCTTAGGAATTGCTTCCGTCGATGAGAGCGCGATCACCGGCGAGAGCGCACCTGTTGTCCGAGAAAGCGGTGGGGATCGAAATGCAGTCACGGGCGGAACCCGAGTTATTTCCGATTGGTTGATTGTTCGAGTTACGACTTTGGCGGGAAACAGTTTCTTGGATCGCATGATTGCAATGGTGGAGGGTGCCAAACGCCAGAAGACACCGAACGAGATTGCTTTGGCGATTTTGCTCGCCACACTGACGTTGGTATTTCTTTTGGTGGTGGCTACCCTGTTACCCTTTTCAATCTACAGTGTGGAGACATCGGGCCAAGGTACGGCGATAAGTCTGCCGGTACTGATAGCTCTATTCGTTTGCTTGGCACCGACGACGATCGGAGCCTTGCTTTCCGCAATTGGCATCGCGGGGATGAATCGACTTAGCAAGGCGAACGTGGTCGCCATGTCAGGTCGCGCCGTAGAAGCAGCTGGTGATATCGACGTGCTGTTGCTCGACAAAACGGGCACGATCACCCTAGGGAATCGTCAAGCAACTCGCTTTCACGCTGCCGATGGTGTTGCCGAACAGCAGCTTGCCGAAGCGGCTCATTTGGCTTCTTTTGCGGACGAGACAGCCGAGGGCCGAAGCATCTCGATCCTTGCAAAGAATCGATTTGGTTTGCGAGGCGTTGAGCTTGAAGAAGTCCAACCGAACTTCATCCCATTCTCTGCTCGCACTCGCATGAGTGGTGTATCGTTTGGGGGTCATGAAATTCGCAAAGGTGCGACAGAGGCTATCGAAAGTTATGTTCGAGGGCTGGGTGGGTTCCTACCTGACAACGTGCGAGCTGCTGTCCAAATGATTGCGAAGTCAGGAGGAACACCGCTTGTGGTCAGTCGCGATGCCATGGTGTTGGGAGTGATTGAGCTGAAGGATATCGTCAAGGGTGGAATCAAAGAGCGTTTTGCCGAATTGAGAGAGATGGGAATCAAGACCATCATGATCACGGGCGACAATCCGTTGACTGCGGCAGCGATTGCAGCCGAAGCGGGTGTTGACGACTTCTTAGCGGAAGCCACTCCCGAAGCCAAGCTTGCACTGATTCGAGAATACCAGCAAGGGGGCCGGCTCGTTGCCATGACAGGCGACGGAACAAACGACGCCCCTGCGCTGGCTCAAGCGGACGTGGCTGTGGCGATGAACTCGGGTACACAAGCAGCCAAAGAAGCAGGGAACATGGTCGACCTAGATTCGAATCCGACCAAGCTCATTGAGATCGTGAACATCGGTAAGCAGTTGTTGATGACACGAGGTGCACTGACAACGTTTAGCATCGCCAATGATGTTGCGAAGTACTTTGCTATTCTTCCGGCTGCCTTTGCATCGACCTATCCGGCATTAAAAGCACTCGATTTGATGTCGCTCGCGTCGCCAGCCAGTGCGATTCTCTCTGCTGTGATCTTCAATGCGTTAATCATTATCGCATTGGTTCCGCTGGCCTTGCGTGGGGTTTCGTACAAACCTGTGGGAGCAGCGCAGTTATTGCGAAACAACATGTTGGTCTATGGTCTTGGCGGCTTGCTGGTTCCGTTTGCTGGCATCAAAGCCATCGATCTGATGCTTTCCGCTGTGGGATTAGCGTAAAAAAGAATGGATTTGAACTTTCGTCAATTAAACGAAACGATGCGATTTTCTCCCCCTCGCCCCGTTTCGGGGCGAGGGGAGCAAAGTCAAAAAGAAAAGAGTAATGACAGGCGGCTTTAGCCGCGGTTCTCGACAAATGTCGAGCACGCGAAGAAACCGGGGCTAGCGCCCTCCGGCTCATGGAACAGTAAAACACGTAGCGATGTGCTTAGCCCTCATCAATACCATCAAAACAGTTTGGAGTTTACAATGATAATACATATGCGACCAGCCATTTCTATCTTCATCGTGTTCACGATCCTAACCGGCATCTTGTATCCGTGCCTCGTTACGGTCATCGCGCAGTCGTTGTTCCCGCATCAAGCGAACGGGAGTTTGATTCGTCGAGAAGATCACACGATTGGTTCCAGCCTGATCGGTCAATCTTTTACAAGCCCCAAGTACTTTTGGGGCCGCGTCTCTGCGACTTCGCCGTCACCGTACAATGCAGCTTCGTCGAGCGGTTCTAACTTAGGTCCTACCAACGTGGCACTGACGTCTGCGGTACAAGATCGCGTCAACGCTTTGAAGCAATACGATACGACAAAAGGACTTGTTCCTGTCGATATGGTGACCTCATCGGCAAGTGGCCTTGATCCCCACATTTCGCCAGCAGCCGCTGAATACCAAGTGACACGAATTGCCAAGAGCCGGAACTTGAGTGAGGAGAAGCTTCGTGACTTGGTCGCTCAATGTACCCAAGGTCGAGAGTTTGGGTTACTTGGTGAGCCGAGGGTCAACGTTTTGGAACTGAACATCGCTTTAGATAAAGACAAGAGTTCGGAGTTGCCGCCGAATGAATAATCAGCGTCCCGATCCTGATTTGTTGCTTGAGGCAGTTCAAGCGAAAGAAAACCGCGCGAGACGAGGAAGTCTCAAAATCTTCTTTGGCTACGCCGCTGGAGTTGGCAAGACTTTTTCGATGCTTGAGAACGCACATCGCGCTTTAGCATCGGGGCGGGATGT
>CANHVO010000348.1 GCA_947463915.1 Planctomycetaceae bacterium | reverse complement strand
TCGAGTACTCGAAAGCAGAGGATCCGCGAGAGTTCATTCATTCTTATTTTTCTGCTGCGACCGAGCGATTGCCATGAGTCAACGCGAACAAGGCAAGCTGCCAACTTCAACGAAGTGGCTGGTCGATGGCTTCTGCTGGTATATCCAACGGATGGTCGCCAAGCAGTTCATTTCTTTTGGTGTGCAGAAAGAATTATTTGACGCACAACCGATCGATGATGCGACTCCCATCATCGCGTATGCGAATCACGCGAGCTGGTGGGACCCGATCGCGGCCATGTTGTTGCAACGGGCGTACTTTGCAAATCGAACGTTTTACGCGCCGATCGATGCGGATGCATTAGAGAACTATCGGATAATGGCCAAGCTCGGATTCTATGGAGTTCGCATGCAAAGCTTTGATGGCGCGTCCGAGTTTTTAAGCGTGACGAAAACCATTTTAGAGACCAAGCAGGTCACGATTTGGATCACGCCCGAAGGTCAATTTGCGGATGTTCGAGACCATTCGTTGCCCTTGATGCCAGGCCTATCGCATCTGGCTTCGAAATTCCCTGAGGTGAAATTTGTACCGGTTACGTTCGAGTACGCTTTTTGGAACGAGAGTCGTCCGCAAATTTTTGCTCGTATGGGAGCTCCGGTGAGTTCGCCAACGCCGCTATCGAAATCGGATTGGAATCAATTGCTCACGGAGCGATTGCGGCAGACGCAATGCGAGTTGGCTGCAAGTGTGAAGGCAAGGGATTCGGCAGCCTTCACGTATTTGATCGCTAGTCGACCGGTTCGACAAAGTTGGTACGACTATGGCCGAAGCTGGTCTGCATGGATGCGTGGCAAGCCGTTTGATCCACGCCATTCGGCCTAGTGGGATAGGCTTCCAGCCTGTCGCTGCGATTCGTTGTTTATCTACTTATTTTACTCGGGAGGGTGAGGCTCCTGCCGAACCTTAGCACCGTTGGCTCGGCAGGAGCCTTGCTCTCCCTTGGCTTTAAACCCACTCTGTTGGGTTCGTGACAGGCTGGAAGCCTATCCCACTGAGCCTATCCCACTGACGAAGCCTATCTCACCTGCGTTGTGCTACAATGGACCTTCATCCCACCACTCGCGCAATGCGATTTTTTACGCTTGAACCTCTCGGAACTACCTCAATGCGAACCAGCCATTTCCTCCTGTCTGCATCTCTATTACTCATTGCGAATGCAAACGCACTAGCCGCCGATCCGCCGGCAATCTCTTGGACAAAACAAGTCCTCGATACGAAGTTTCGATCCGAAGGGGTTGCTGTCGCAGACGTCAATAAGGATGGAAAAAAAGATGTCTTGAATGGCGAATACTGGTACGAAGCTCCAGATTGGAAGCCTCATGAATTGCAGCCACCGATGGATCACAAAGATGGCCTTCAGAATTACAGTCGATCGTTTGCATGCTGGTCCGACGATTTCAACAAGGATGGCTACCCCGATCTGATCGTTATCGATTTCCCAGGAGTACCGTGCTATTGGATGGAGAATCCCAAAGGTGGTTCCGGACATTGGACCAAGCATACGATTTGGCATAGCGCTTGCAACGAAACGCCTATTTATGCAGACTTGCTCGGGACTGGAAAACGCGTTTTGATTATGGGCTTCCAACCCAAAGGAGCCAAGTCGGATGGCAACGAAGGGCAAATGGCCTACTTCACCCCAAACGAAAAAGATCCCAATGAGCTTTGGGACATGCATCCAATTAGCGAGCCAACCGAGCCCGGCAAAAACGGAATCCCTGGTACGATGCGATTCAGCCATGGGCTTGGTGTTGGCGATCTCAACAACGACAAGAAACAAGATGTGATCTGCACCGGCGGTTGGTGGGAACAACCAGCACAGGCCGATGGCAAGACAGCGTGGGCTTTTCACCCAGCCAATCTAGGGGACGCATGTGCCGACATGTTTGCATTCGACGTCGACAACGACGGCAAGACCGATGTGATCAGCACTTCAGCTCATAAGTTCGGAGTGTGGTGGTACAAACAAAGACCAATCAACAAAGAAGCAAACGAGCTGCACCCAGTCTTTGAAAAGATTGAACTCTTTGGCCGCTTGGCTTCGGAAATGCATGCCGCGCACTTCGTCGATATCGATGGCGACGGCAACAAAGACTTGGTCACAGGCAAGCGGTGGTGGTCGCACGGTCGCTCCGAGCCAGGCTCCAGTTGGGATGCGAAAGTGGTTTGGCTTCGGGCCGAGAAAGAGTCGGACGGTTTTGTGAATTTTGTGCCAAAACTCATCGACTCGGACTCCGGTATCGGAACACAATTTGAGGTTACGGACGTGAACGGTGACGGCTTGCTGGATATCGTTTCGTCCAACAAAAAAGGGGTACGGGTACTTTTTCAAAATCCTGCTAATGGACCTTTGTTTCTGCGGGCTCTAGACTAGCTTGTCTCGCCTGAGCCAACAATCAGCAATTGTTACTCGGGAGGGTGAGGCTCCTGCCGAACCTTTGCACCGTTGGCTCGGCAGGCGCCTCGCTCTCCCGTTGAACACGAACCACGCTCACTTTACTCAATTTCATTCATCTGGTTACAAACAAACTCCAAGTATGTCGATCTCTACACAAACGTCCGCACTCACGATTCCCGTTGTCAACTCAAAACCCATGCCGGCAGTTGGGCTTGGTTATTGGAAAGTCGAAAAGCCCGCTGCGGCTGCATTAACCGTTGAGGCCGTCAAAGCCGGCTATCGATTGCTCGATTGTGCGTCGGACTATGGCAACGAAGCCAACGTGGGAGAAGGGATTGCGGCGGTGGCCAAGCAAGGTCTCTGCAGCCGAGAAGATCTGTGGGTGACAAGCAAACTTTGGAACTCGTATCATCGTCCAGAACATGTGAAGCCTGCGGTCCAGCGATCGCTTCGCGATTTGCAGCTCGACTATTTGGATTTGTATTTGATCCACTTCCCCATCGCAACGCAGTACATTCCATTTGAGACACGCTATCCGGCTGGCTGGTTTGCCGACCCGAATGCTGCTCAGCCAAAGATGGTACCTGATTCGGTTCCAATCCGTGAAACGTGGCAAGCCATGGAGGAGCTTGTAGGGGCAGGGCTGGTCAAGTCGATCGGCATAAGCAACTTCTGCGTGTCGCTTGCTCGGGACTTGCTCACTCAATGTCGGATTCGGCCGAGCGTTCTGCAAATCGAGTCGCATCCCTATTTGGTACAGCCCAAGCTGCTTCGTTTTTGCAGTGAGAACTCGATTGCGGTTACGGCGTTTTCGCCGTTGGGTGCTCCGTCGTATATTCCAATCGGGATGGCTACGGAATCGGACTCTGTTTTGACGAACCCAGTTGTGACGGCTATTGCTGAGGCGCATGGCCGAACACCAGCTCAGGTTGTGCTTCGATGGGGCGTGCAACGAGGTACTGCGGTGATACCCAAAACAGGTCGGGTTGAACGGCTTCGCGAGAATTTGGACATCGCTGGTTTTTCACTTTCTCAAACGGAGATGGCGAGCATTAGCGCACTGGACAAGAACCAGCGATTCAACGACCCAGGTGTGTTTTGCGAATCCGCCTTCGGCTGTTTCTATCCCATTTACGAGTAGGCGGTTATTGGAATGTGCAAATTGAAGAGCAGACACGCATCGAGTGCCGTAGAAAGACTATGGAGCTTCTGCGGACGATTGATTGCGATAAAGTCAAAAACCCAATTCGTTCAATTGGGGATTTTTGCTTTCTGCGCAATAGCACCAATCGGAGTCGCGCAGTCCGACGAGACAACCAAAGTGAATGATGGTTTCCAAGTTGCTGAAACCGACTGGCCTTGGTGGCGTGGCCCGAGTCGAAATGGAATTGCCTCTGCCAATCAAACTCCGCCGACTAGTTGGGGTATAGAGAACAATATCGCGTGGAAAGCACCGATACCTGGCCGAGGCCATGGTTCACCAACGTTGTTCGGCGAACGTATTTTCTTGCAAACAGCCGATGAATCGACAGGAGCGCAATTGGTTCTGTGCCTCGAACGCTCCACTGGCAAACAGCTTTGGGAGACAGTGGTACATTCAAGCGGCGGGATGCGAAAGAACAGCAAGTCGACAGCAGCATCGAGTGCTCCCGCATGCGACGGCCAGCGGGTCTTTGTGAATTTCCCAAATAGTGGTGCATTGCTCACCACAGCTCTTGATCTCGACGGGAAGCAGCTTTGGCAGACCAAGATTTGCGACTACATCGAACACCAGGGGTACGGATCGTCACCTGCATTGTATCAATCGTTGGTGCTCGTTTCTGCTGATAACAAAGCGGGCGGCGCCATCGCTGGTTTGGATCGGAAGACCGGGCAAATCATCTGGAGCCGCGATCGACCTAAGCAGCCAAACTACCCATCGCCGATCGTGCTCAATGTCGCAGGCAAGGATCAACTCATCATGACCGGCTGCGATTTGGTTTCGAGCTTTGAACCATTGACCGGCAAAACAAATTGGGAAGTTCCAGGCGCGACGACAGAATGCGTCACTTCGACCGTGACGGATGGCAAACGAGTTTTCACCAGCGGCGGCTATCCTAAGAACCACATGTCGGCCATCTTGGCGGACGGGTCAGGCAAACTTGAGTGGGAGAACGAAAGCCGAGTTTACGTTCCATCCTTATTGGTTCGCGACGGTTACTTGTACGGCGTTTTGGATGCAGGTATCGCCGTATGTTGGTCGGCGGAAACGGGCAAAGAACAGTGGAAGGCTAGGCTTGGCGGGACATTTTCCTCTTCGCCTGTGCTCGTGGGTGATACGATCTTTGCAACCAACGAGTCAGGAGAAACGTTTCTCTATCGAGCGGATCCAAAATCGCATGTCGAATTGGGCAAAAACAAACTTGGCGATGAAGTGCTGTCGACAATGGTTGTGTGTGGCAGCAGAATCTATTATCGGGCAGCGGTGACGAGCGGTCCGGAGCGTAAGGAATTTTTGTATTGCTTGAGCAAGTAATGTTAGACTTTCATCTCATTTAAAAACCAACTTCGAATCGAGTAGAACATGGCACAAGCGATAGTTGACCCGGAGCAGCTTCGCAATTTCGCGATGCAATTGAAGCGGTTTTCTGGACTACTAGGAGACGCGTCAGGCAAACTGTCGCAACAGATGCAACAGTTGGCTACATCCTGGCGCGACCAAGAGCACGTCAAGTTCTCGGCCGAGTTTGAGCAGGAGATGAAACAGCTTAAACGTTTGATCGAGACCAGCGAACGGCACGTTCCCTATTTGATGCGCAAAGCAGAGCTCATTGAGGAGTATCAACGCGGCAATGGGTGAAGCCAACGTCAAGAGCTTAGAAGCCATCGAGAGCTTTGTTGAATCCATCGGCAAATTGCGGCATGATACGCGAAAGCAGATCGACGAGATTCGTCAGCAGCTGCAGCGAGTTACAACTTGGATTGAAAAGGAGTTGCCTGAATACTGGTCGAATGAAAAACGAATTGCTGAGACTCGTTGGGTAGAAGCCCGCGAAGAACTCTTGCGATGTACCGCCAAGTCGCGTGCAGAAGACGAAACCTCTTGTTCGGTTCAACGCAAAATGCTTCGGAAGGCCACTGAGCGTCTGGCACTTTGCGAAGATAGGATGCGAGCCATTCCAAGGTGCCTGATGCAATGGAATCAGTTTTTACAAGAAATTGCAACCGACGTCAGACAGGTCGATGATCTTGGCGAATCGACGCTGCTCAACGCCGGTACTCGATTGCAGGCGACGCTCGAAACACTCAAAAAATACGCGAACCAGTAGTGCCGCACAATTGCCCCACTCCAGTGTCGAACAATTGTCCCAATTGTTCCCACCCTGCGTCTCCATGCCAAAGCACAACCTTCGGCACATAATCTGCGATCCGGCGTTCTCTTGAGCCTGATCAACTCAACTTGGTACTAAATTCCAAGCGGTTTAGTGTAACTGCTTGACTCGCGATTCCCCCGTCGCGCAAACACCCATTGATCACTTGGTTAAGATCAATTTCCCTTGTTTCGTTCGTCGCAATCGATAAATCTGCCCGTCGTTTTCGATCCAGATTTCTTCGCCGCATCGGCATAGTTCCTTGAACGGCACGATCTTTGGGAACTTGGCAAAATCGGGTGCTGGTGTCCCAGCGGACTTCGGCGGCTCCCCATCGGTGAGGAAAACGTTCATTTTGTACTTTCCAGCAGTAGCGAAACCTCATTTTTCGCAACCCAACTTGCGAAAACCAAGATCAGTATCGACGAAGCCACCGAAAAACGCAATAGTTGTTGATACTGATTCTCATTAGCGACAGAATTGGGAATAAAAACGCAGTAATCGATTGGGCTCTCGTCTTGGTTGGTGTACCGGCTTCAGCCGGCCACGTAACGCCTGCAAGTGTTTATTGGAACGCTTGGGCAATCCGTTACTTGGTCAGCAGGCAGCCGAAAGTCTTGACGACTTTCGCTACACACAAGCCGTTTCTCGCAACGCAAGATGCTTCATAGCGTTGCTTCTTATACATCATTTCTGTTTCGCAAGACGGTGTTCCAAAGCCGTTTGCCTGACGAACTCAGCGCAAGATTCGAAAGTTCATCGGCATCGGCCCAAACGGTTTCTACATCTTCTTTCCACTTAGCCCGCACAGACGAATCAATCTCCGCCTCGTAGCCCTTCAGTAGGATTCGATACCGCGTTACTGCATGTTTGAGTTCATGGAGCTTTTGACCAATCAGTACGGACTTGCCGAACCGTTCACGGAATTGCATTGCAACATGCGCCGCTTCCGATGCTTCCGTTTTGCAGGGAGTCACATCAAATCGGGGGAAATCCCAAAGCCCTGCCCATCGTTCGTCCGAAGCGCATCGGCGCATAAGGAACCTGTCTTTTGCATCGTGGATCACCAATGCGATTTCGCGAAGGTCAGTAAAGTCTTTGGGCCGTTTCGGCACTGGAATCTTGGCTTGCGAACCCGATTTGAACGTCGGACAAAGGTCGCTTAGTGGACATACCATACAGAGCGGGTTCTTTGGAAGGCATACTTGCGAGCCAATTTCCATCAACGCTTGGTTGACGCCGCCGCTCCCCTTTTGCTTGGGCAGTACAAGTTCAGCAAACGTCCATAGATGCGATTGCCCAGCCTTGGATGTCGTTTCCTGTTTGAGATGCAATAACCGAGCATAGAGTCGCTGCGTATTGGCTTCTACAATTGGCTGCCGTTGGTCCGCCGAAAAAGACAAAATGGCTCCTGCAGTGTAGCGACCGATGCCAGGCAACTCATGAACTCTTTGAAAGTCGGTTGGGAAGACTCCAGCATGCTCTTTTTGCACTACCTTGGCCGCTTGGTGCATTTGCCTCGCACGTCGATAATAACCCAGTCCAGCCCAATGTCGGTAAACATCGTCAAGTGAAGCGTCGGCCAAAGAGACCACGTCAGGGAAGGATTCAAGAAAGCGATGGTAAAAGGGAATCACAGTTGCAACTTGGGTCTGCTGCAGCATAATTTCACTCACCCAAATGGCGTACGGATCCGATGTGATCCTCCACGGCAACTTGCGACCGTTCTCAGAAAACCACTTGATCGCAAGTCGTCTCAAACGACTTAAGCCCTCTGGGCGCCAAACTTCTACTTCGTCCTGCATCACCTATCCCGGG
>CANHVO010000347.1 GCA_947463915.1 Planctomycetaceae bacterium | reverse complement strand
GACGGATTGAATCCACCGGAACCTTGGCCTCCGCGATCGACACGAATGAAATCACCGTACCAAATGGCGCTGAGCGTTCCCGTCTCGGCATTGAAAGCATAGCTGAGCTTCTCCGGGAATCCGACAGCAATCCCTCGAAAGCCCGCAACGCTACTACGACCTCGATACGTTCGAGTCGCATCGCCGACAGCGAGTTTCGTATCGAGTCTACGTATACCTGATGGGTCGGCCGCAGAGGTTCCTAACGATAGGTAATACCAAATGGCTTCGATCTGCAGTTCGGTATCGCCATCAAGAATGGTTTTGTGAGCTGCAATTCCATCCGGCCAGGAATAAGGCATAACGATTCGCGGACGATACGCACCGGGTTTTCTAACGAAGTTGTTGAACCAGGCTGGTTGAAGCCGTTGGTACGTGGTCATCAGATCCATCCCTTTGTTAATCGGCGACGGTTTGCCGTTGAAATTGTGGCACGCAACGCAGTTTAGGCCTTTGTCACCTAGCAGTTCACGACCGCCAGTTCTCAGTTTCTTTTCTCGTTCTTGTTCGGCTTTGTTATTGCTCTCTGGGCTCGGCAGCTTCAAATCGACAGGCTCCAGTTTGTCCAGTCGAGCAACGGTTTCAGGAATATGCCTCAAATTGGGTTCACCATATTGTGGCATGCGAGTCATCATGTAGGGACGAACACTCTCTCCATCAAACAGAACTTTCTTGAGCCAAACAGGTTGCAGCTTTGCGCCGACCAAAGTCAAAGGGGGTGGCATGCGACCATCGTCCCCCAAATTCTTTTCGCTCGAACGGAAGAACGGGTTACGATTTTTCGCAACTCCTCCAAAATCATCGCGGATGTGGCATGAGATGCAGTTGAATGCGGTCAGTGTCTTGGCCAGTACGATTTGATCCGTGTCCGGTTTGTTTGAATCCGTGAGCGATGCCATGATGGCTCGTCTTTGACTTGCCTCGAGCTGAAACCGCGGACCGGCGTTTTTCTTGTTTGAGATACAGCCTTGATCGAAATTGGCTTTGGCTAGGGAAACGAAGGGTTGTTTGGCGGAGAAGCCTGCCAAGCTATGGCAAGCAGCGCAGTTGAGTTCTTGAAAGAGCTTTTTGCCTAGCGTGACTAGTGCATCACGCGGTTTGAGTGGTTCGAGTACTTGATTCTTTGCACCGAGCAAATAACCTGCGATGGCTTGTGACTCGTCCGCCGTCAGCTTCAAGTCTGGCATGCGTCCCGAACTTCGGATTGGAAGTGGATGAAATAAAAATTCGCTGAGCGACTTTGAGCTATATTTTCGAGGAAGATGATCCAGCGATACAACTCGCAGGTTATGGCTGGGCTTTTCAGCAGATTCCACAGAAGCTTCGTCTTCGTCCTCTTCTTCAAGTTCGATTTTTTCACGGGGCTGATGGCAGGCGACGCAGCCCACCGAGTGAAACAAGTCCTTACCCACATTGGAATCGACGAGCTGACTCGATTCTGGTTGGAACTCTTGTTTCGACTGAGCAACGAGAAAATGCGTTAGCGCCTCAGCCATCTGATTTCTCTTTTCGACCGAGAAAGAATCCATCATGTCGGGCATCGTCGTACCAGGCTGAGTGGAAGACGGGGCAGCAAGATAGCGTTGCAGGTAATCGGGCGAGACTCGCGAACCAACATCCGACAAATCGGGAGCTGCTTTTTCGAGGAAAACGTTTTGTCCAGATCCGCCATGACACGCCGAGCAACGGAATTCGCCGACGAGCAAATCACCCACTTGAGCATCGGTCAGAGGGTGCAGCCTCGTTGATTGGCCAAAAGCGTCCTTGGTTGCCGTGACTGCGAACGCAATTGCTAGCAACGTCACCATACACAGGGCCGCTTGAACTTGGGCAGGGCAGAAGCCGCGGAGAGCTTTGATGAACATGATTCGCAACTGAAACCTTCGCCGATTCGGAGCTTTTGAAAAGTAGCAGGCACGCTCCGCGTGCCGTACGCCAAGTATGTCGAATATGATTCTGGTTTAAAGGCAAAGCCGTGATTTGTTTATCGGCGAGCCGTAGGCGTACTCGGCGCCATTGTAAGTACGCCTACGGCTGACTGTAAAACGATACTTGCTTGAATTTTCCTACTGCTTTATCCGTAGAGTCGGTCGGCTTCTTTGTGGTCGATCTTTCGAGCTTTGATTTTTCCACCTGCTAACTTTTCCCCATTGGGGTCAATGTAGACACGGCCTGTTTTTCCTGGCTTAACGCTCATCACGTGAATGTTAAAGATGAATGCCATATCGGACTTGGCTTTGAACCAATGGACATTGTCTTTCGTGTCGGTCACCGTGGAACAACCGCCTGGACCGAAGTCACGATCGATTGTCGGAGTAATGATCATGTGGTCGTTCGTGTCTTCGATACGGTCGTAGTGCCGACCATGAAAATCCCCTTTTAATATCAAGAATGCAGTCGCCATATTGTCATGACCATGTGGGACGACGGATCGGTCTTTGTTCAACGCAAAAATCTGATGACCAAAGACCAGTTCGGTTGGCAGCCCTTCGACTTTGGGAAGCGTTGCTTTCAGGCTTAGTTCGCCACGTTCTTTTGGATTGACGTCCTTGGCGAGTTTTTCGAAGTCCAAAAATTTCAGCAAGTCGGGTAAGTCAACGGAGGCATAGAGTTGTTCGACTTTCTTCTGCCATTCAAGTTGCCCTAGCTTTTTGCCTTTTAAGTCCAAGCTCCAGGAATTGAGCTCTGCCAGCCACTTTGCCGCGATCGGCTTGACTTCCTGCGCGAACGCATCTCGTTTAAAGAGCGTTTCCAAAAGCGACCAAGTCAGCAAAGAGCCAATCGCTTGTTGTTGAAAATCACGACGTGTCAGTTGATTCATAATCGACTCCTCAATTCCGTCTAGTTTGCACCAACGCTCTGCATTTCGCCACGGGTAAATTGTACGGTATGAGCAGGATTCCGATTGCGTCGATGCTTGCCCTTTCATTTTTTTTCTTGCTAGAATGAATGATGTCGTCGCACCTCGGATTCACAGGGTGTTTGTTCGGATTTGCTAAAAATGAAACTAAAGGACGAGCTTCTCAAAGCAGACATTTCTGCTCTTCGTAGTATGGGGAACCAATGAGCGGAGACATCTGTAATCAACGAATGAAAACCGCAAAGGAGCAGTCACGTGGCGTAAGCTGTGACATGTCGCCGGATGCTGTCGCAAGCCGGCTAGAAATCGTGGACGAGCTGCGAGAACTCGCCTGGGAACTCCAAAACGCAAAACGACTTGGTCCAATCGAAAAGCCGATGTTGCAAACACCTGAAACGCTTCGCGAAGAAACAGCCAAAGGGTTTCAAAACCTAGATGCTGGTAAAGGAGGACCTTGCGAACGGGTACACTCGAGAGCCGAGAAGCGAATTGCCGAAATTGAGCGAGGCGAGTGATTCACGGAAGTCGCAATAGGTAAAACTTGGTCTCGCAAATAAAGGTTGGGTCAAGATTCTAATTGTAAGGTTGCTATCGACTTACGGTCGCTCTAATTGAAAGAGGTCCTGAGTTCGACACCAGTTTTCTCCACCCAACCGAGCTATCGCTTTGATCTTTCTCGGATCCGGTTGCCCTTTTTCGTCAAGGACCATGTCATCGATGTGCATGGTCAAGATTTCGCCGATCACTAGGTTGGCAGAAATTGCTCCGTGACCAACGGGGATTATTTGAATAACTTTGCACTCTAACGCAAATGGCACATCCGCAAGACGGGGCGGTTTGACGCGAATCGATTCCAGCGTTTTTTGTCCCGTTAAGTTCAATTCGCTTTCGTCCGGCGACAGCATCTTGCTCGAGATGTTGATAAGCTCTGCGTGTTTTTCAGAACTGGCATTGATCACAAACTCTCCGTTTGCTTCGATGTTCACAAGCGTGTCTTTCTTCCCTCCATCCCGCTTCAGCGTGGGCGAAAAAACGACGACCGGCGGGTTTGCTCCAAATGCGTTGAAGAAACTAAACGGGGCCAAGTTGACGACACCTGACGCAGAAAGAGTTGTTACCCAAGCGATCGGGCGAGGTGCGACCAGCCCGACCAGCATTTGATAGACCGAGACCACTTCTGTTTTGGAAACATCAATTTGCATTTGTTAATCTATCTTGGTTAGTCTAACCAGGAGAAAGGGTAGTTTGGATCATCCAGCGAAATTGCAGCCGCAGCCAAATGAAGAGGACGAAACGTGTCGACCATCACAGCCAACTCGTCTGTAAACTTGACCGATCGGCTTGCGACGATAGTTCCCGGATGTGGACCGTGTGGAATCCCATGCGGATGCAATGTCATCGATCCGATTTCAACACCTCGTCGGCTCCCAAATTGGCCGCGAACATAAAACAACAGTTCGTCCGATTCGACGTTGCTATGCGCATAAGGGACCTTGATCGCCTGCGGATGTGTGTCCAGCATCCTCGGAGCAAACGTACAAATCACGAAGCCCGACGCTTGAAAGGTTTGATGGATAGGCGGCGGCTGATGGATGGTGCCGGTGATTGGCTCGAAATCATCCGCATTAAACGTATAGGGATACACCATCCCGTCCCATCCCACTGCATCGAACGGGTGGTTGGCCATAGTATAGCAAGTCCAATCTTCACCATCTTTGATTCGCACCGTGAACTCGCCTTCCAAGTCCTGCGTTCCAAGTTCGCTGGGGCCATGCAGATCGCGTTCACAAAACGGGGCGCCCAAACGAAACTGACCATCTGGATTAAGGTATCGAGGCGGAAACCCAACATCGCCAATTGCTTCGATCACAAGTAGGTCCGCATCCGCGATCGAGTCGAACTCGATTTGGTAAGTCGTGCACTTAGGCACAACCACGTAGTCCATCGGCCGAAACGGGATTACACCAAACATCGAAATCAATCGACCTGAGCCTTTCTGAATGAATAGGACTTCGTCGGCTCTCGCGTTTCGATATAGTTCCAACTGGTCTGTTGCCGGCCGGCAACGCGACAACACCACGTCCGAATTGAACATGAGCGGAACGCGACCGGTGATTGGGTCACCTGCCCTGGCCATTGCCGCCGTTTTCAAATGAACATGCCGAAGAGTGGAGGAGTCCGCTTTCACAAGTGGAGTCTTGCCACCAGCTTCGATACGCAAAACGCGGGTTGGCGGCCGCAAGTGATACACAATACTGTAAGCACGACTAAATCCCTGGGTGGTGATTACCTCCTCGTAGAAGATGCCTTCTTGGCGATGGCCAGGTACGTTCGGATGAATCGTGTGGCGTTTCGGAGGAATTGATCCTCGCTGCAGATACTGTGGCATTTGAAATGACTCTTTCCTTCAAGCAATCTTATCGAGAAGCGACACGGTTTTCGAGAATGCCTAGCCGCTCGATTTCCAACTGAACGACATCTCCTGCCTTTAGCCATCCACCCACTGCTGCGGGAGTCAGCTCAAGGATACAGCCGGTTCCAACAGTCCCCGAACCGATGACATCGCCAGGCAGCAATTTGGTATCTCGACTTGCATGAGCCAGTAATTGCGGCCAAGTCCAATACATGCTTGAAGCATTCCCGCGCGAAACCGTTTTGCCGTTAATGGCCGCAGACATATTCAAGTCCAGCCGACCGTTTTGGTAGCGATCCTTCAACTCCGAAAAAGGGACAAGCCACGGTCCTAAGGCGTTTGCAAAGTCTTTCCCCTTGCTCGGACCTAGTCCGACCGCCATTTCATTGCGTTGCAAGTCGCGTGCTGACCAGTCGTTGTAAATGGTGAAGCCAGCCACACACGCCATCGCCGAGTCGTCGGACGGCAAATCGCTGGCTTCACAACCGATAACCGCCGCAATTTCCAATTCAAAGTCCAATTCGACCGAGTTCTTTGGCGCATAGACCTCGTCCCCATTGCCGATCACCGAGGCGGGATTGGAAAAATAGAAGACGGGTATTTCGTACCATTGATTCACCATGCCAAGACTTCGCTGTGCGCGACATGTTTTGACATGCTGCTCAAACGAATAAAAGTCTCGGATGCTGCGAATTGGAGGCAAGGGTAGTGGCATGATCAAAGCGTCCCGCGGGTCTCTTGCTCGCGCTCGATAGCTTCAAAAAGTGCTTTGAAGTTACCTTTTCCGAAGCTCTTAGAGCCTTCCCTCTGAATGATTTCAAAGAACAAGGTCGGTCGGTCTTGGACCGGCTTGGTGAAAATCTGCAACATGTAACCTTCATCATCGCGATCAACCAGTATTCCCAATTCAGCTAGTTCATCGATATCCTCTTTGATACCACCGATCCGATCGCCGAGTCCTTCGTAGTAGGTTCTCGGCACTCGCAAAAAGGAAACGTCGTTAGCCTTGAGGGCACGAACTGTTTTGACAATGTCGTTGGTCGCCATTGCAATATGCTGAACCCCAGCACCACCGTAGAAGTCAATGTACTCCTCGATCTGGCTCTTTCGACGCCCTTGTGCCGGTTCGTTGATCGGGAATTTGATTTTGCCACGACCGCTTTGAACGACCTTGGACATCAACGCAGAGTACTCGGTCGAAATATCTTGATCATCAAACGAGACGAGTTGTTCGAAACCAAGAACCTTACGATAGAACTCGACCCATTCGTTCATTCGCCCTTCTTCGACGTTTCCAACTATGTGATCGATTCCCAAAAGGCCCGTTGGGTGATAAGTTGCAGGATTGTAACGCGACGGATCGATCGGGTCGAAACCGGGGGCGAAGGCGCCCTTGTAGTTGTCGCGATTGACAAAGGTATGGGTCGTGTCACCGTACGCTCGAATGGTCGCATATTCGTACAGACCGTATTGGTCCTCGATGGCCCGCGGCCCAACGACTCCGATTGCGCCGCGTTCGACAGCCAGGTTATAAGCGTGGCGGACATTGTCCACTTGCAAGGCAATGTCGGAGACTCCGTCGCCGTGCAGGATCAGCCGCGAAGAATCAGGATGATTGGCCCTCAGGGGTGACATGATGACAAAGGTGATGCCGCCTTGCTGCACGACGTAGCCCGCTTCATGCTTGACTTTGGTCTCCAAGCCAGCGTAAGCCACTACGTCGAAGCCGTACGCATTTCGATAGAAATAAGCAGATTGCCGAGCATTGCCTACAAAAAACCGAACATGGTCGATCTTTCGAATTGGCATTTCATCCTTTGTTGACATCGTCGAAGTTTCCTACAGTGTCGGGGGACCAAAATGTACTCCTTAGATTGTAGCGACTTTCAAGCTGGCTAGAATCTACTCGGCGGTAAGGGCTTTTTACCTTGAATCACGCTTCCTTCGCGGAGCGAAGGGCGACATTGTCGCTCGTCGCTCCGCGACGAAAGCGTGTTCCTAGCTTGGAACTGCACTTGGTTTCGCACGAAACCTGCTACCCTAATTGAAGTGCCACCCTATTTAAAGTGAGAGCGATGCCACAAACTCCGCGACCCGCTGCTTCAATTGTTCTACCGTACCGTCGTTGACCAAGACGTCTGAAGCGGACCTTCGCTTCTCCGCCAAACCAAGTTGCGCCGCCTCGCGATCTCGCCATTCCTTCTCCGTCCAGCCTCGCTCGATTGCCCGTTGCTTTCGCATTGATTCCGGCGAATCGACGAACAGCACGCGATCGCAATACGGCAACCAGCCTCCCTCAATCAGAAGTGGAGCGTCCAAAATGATCATGGGGTGCGAGGCCTTTTTGACCAAACTT
>CANHVO010000346.1 GCA_947463915.1 Planctomycetaceae bacterium | reverse complement strand
TTTTCTTCAGCAAAATCGCGATCTGCGAAGCCTGAAGAGCGAGTCGGAAATCCGCTGCCGAGCCCGTTACCGAATACTGAGACTCGACACAGTACAACCGATTCATCCATTCACCGGTTGGAGAGCGATGATTCGAAAACTGACGAGAGTACTGAACGGAGTTGACGTCCGCGCCGAGCAAGTCCGCGTCGAGCGAAACAATTACTTTGGCTTTGTCCAGGTCATAAACCATGGACGTTTTTCCGGCTCCAACCGCATCAAGCGCCTTGGCCACGTTTCCTGAAAAAACGGATTCATACCGAACCAATGTCGCCTTCGGATACTTCTTAACCACTTCCGCAAGCATACGGCGGACAGAAGGGCTTCGGGTTGGCTCGAAAATAATCGCCAGCCCACTCCCCTGCGATTCGGCGAGCTTCGTACGACTCTTCGCCACGTACTCACCAAAAACCTCCCAGCTCTTCAGGGAATTTTTGTGGTCATCCGGATCAGCCTTTTTGTCTGCTTTCACAAATCGCTCAGGAGCCGCGCCCGGTGATAGGCGATTCAAACAACCCGGAATTCGATCTTGGTCGTAGAGCGAAAGAATCGAGGCCTGAGTGAACGAATCCGTACCTTTCGAGCCCTGTTTGCGACGCAACTCCTTGTTGCCGCCGAAATCGGACGCCTGGCTATTCGCATACGCGGGATGGTCCACATTTCCATCCACCTTTACCGGTCGGCCTTCCAAATTCGCCACCAAAGCGTTTACCGAACGACCAGCCCATTCAAAATTGGTCGCAAAGTACTCCGCAACGCCTGGAATTCGACCTTCTGGACGAACAACAAAAGCAGCGACTTCTTCTCGATTGTAGCGACAGCCAGCCACCCCGCCCAAAGCAAGCGAAGCCCCCATCATCTGGAGCCATCGACGACGCGACACCCCCTCAGGAAACTCAGAAGCAGCCTGTGGAAACTCTCGCGACAGAAACTGCTCAAACTCGGGAGTTTGCTGCAATTCGTCTAAACTGCGGAAATAACGCTTTTGGTGATCGATACCGGATTGGCTCATCGGTGGCAGACCGCACAATTAGTTTGAGGATTGATGTTTTTCTCTTCTTTTAACTTCTTGCCCAACGCCAACTGCTCCTCTGGGGAGCCAGCAGACCAAGCAAGATTCGTAATTTCTTCGACTGGTCGCAAATGCGGCTCTGGGTGCCTATGGCAGTCCACACACCATGTCATTGACTGATCTTTGTCTTGATGAACGATGTCCATCTGATCCACTCGGCCGTGGCAAGTCACACAGGAAACCCCACGATTCACGTGAGCCGAGTGATTGAAGTACACATAGTCCGGAAGGCGGTGAATTCGCACCCAATCGACCGACTCCCCTGTCCGCCAGCTGTCATGAATCGGCTTGAGCTTGTTGCTTTCAGGATGCACGGCCGAGAGAGCAGGTGCACCGGCAGCTGTTTTGGGACTGTGGCAATTGATACACGTTTGAGTCGCTGGGACTGTTGAATGAGCGGACTTGTCGACCGAATTGTGGCAATAACGACAGTCCATTTTCAGCTCACCCGCGTGCAAAGCGTGACTAAATGGAACGGGCTGCTCTGGTCGGTAACCTGTATTTAAGGTCACCGGGCTCGTCGCACCGAGGAACAAAACCCCAGCATACGCGCCACCGGCAGCACCTAAAACTCCTAGCAGAGCTAGGAATTTGTTCGTCCAGCGAGGGAACAAAAATCGTTGCATGATGGATTAAAGTGTCGCTTCTTTCTGGCATTCTCCACGCCACATGGCGTGCGGACATTAATTTTGCAAAGTTTACTACCTACCTGGACTTGGTGGAAGGTAGCTTCAAAAAAGATACTATCCACGAGTCGGGTTCTTTCGTCATTTGCCTAACCGTAATGTTGGCAATTTTGTTGTCAACGAAACAAAGAGACAAATAGTCGCAGCTTGGAAACCGTGCCATTGCTTCAAGCCGGAGAGGCGAATTTTGTGGACTGTTTTGTGAAGCCTACACTAGAACGAGGGAAAACCCTTAGTTGCCCAGTTCTTGTTTTGGAGCAAACGACGACCCTCGGGTCTCTCGCAAGAAACGGAGCCCCTGTTTGAAGCATGGACGAAGCCCATAGCGAAGAAAAGCCGCCCAGTCTGGTTTCGCCTCACCTCGCCACCATGCTGCATGGGCAAGCGCGTAGCCAAACATGGGAAGAGTCATGTACTCAGGGCGTCGTAATTCGGATCCTGGCCACTGACTGTACTGGCTATCCCAATTCCGAGGGCTGTTACCAAGAAAAATGCCGAATCCATGAAAAACGGCGGTCAGATCGGTTATTAACTCGTTGTCAAATTCATCGCCGGTCACTCGGTTTTCCCCCATCAAACGCAAGTGGGCCAACTCGTGCGCCATCGTACCCACCAACGCCTCTAAGTTCATCAATTCAGTCGTTTCAATGTGGATGACCGTTCTGTCCCCCTGGGCTTCATAAAGCCCCGCAGCACCCGTTGGTAAATACCTACCGCTTTCATTGACCAGCCAAACCTCCGTTTCGTTGGTAAACAACTCCAGTACGACCGACTCCGGATCGACATCCATGTAACCGCACACTTGATCCAGCAAGTTTCGAACGCTTGCCTCACTCCCATTCATTCGATCGGGAAAGAAATCGCGAGTGGGCAAAATGATCGCACGTCGAGTAAAGGTGTCACGGCCAAACTGATCCGACAGCCAATGAAGACGCTCTTCGATCCATCGTTTTGCCTCTGGATCAACCGGACATTTTGGCTTAAACCATCCAAACATTTTGCTTACGCCAATCCCTTTTCATGTCGCTTCGTCGGGAAAGTCATGTTGTTTTTCCACTCTCCACTATCCACTTGTTCAATCAACGTTACCGAACGAAAAATCACCGAAAAGGGACTAAGATCGCAACTCATTTCGTCAAAGATTCGGTCCGTGCATGTCCCATTCCTGGGATGGATTAACGTGATATGCGGATTGTGTTTCCGAATCGAATTGCTTTGTCCAATCAATACGATCCTCCGAAACGCGTCAAATGACTCTGTTGAACCAACGGGCGGTAGAGTCACCAAGTTGCCATCACGCACCGGCTGTCCAAAGCTCAAGGAAATGTCGATTTCTTCAATCTGCGAGAGTCGATCCGCGAAAAGCTCCCAGTCCGTCACCTCGTCCTCGCGGCACAATGTCACGTGCGCTCGAATCAAGCAATACTGCACGGGATTGTAGCGAGACCGAAACGTTTCGATGGCCGCGTCGCGTGGTGGCGGGACAAAAAGTGTCGCTTGACGTCGTATAACCAAAGTCTTCTCGTAAGGTAAAAGCTTAACAATCGCAACCATGCACCTAGGGCATGCAATATCAATATAATGCATATGCAAACGCAGATGCCTTTAGTTCCAGTTCGCGACATGCTTGGTGTGCTAACCGAACTCAGTCACCATGACAGGTTTTCTCAATCCGTTTCGCGGACAATTCGCTTTTCGCGAGGATGATAAATCGCGATCCATGCGCTTATGAAAATCGTTGTCCAGATGATTGCCAGGATAAGCCGTCGACCTTGAACGCCAATGGCTGCAAAGCCCTCTCCTAAAACAGCTTTGAATGCGAATCGGATATCTATCCCATGGATTTTGGCCAAACACGCGATACCTGACATCGCCAGAAATGTTCCAAACAGCAAACATGCGGGAGACCGTATCCACCATGCTCGTCGGCAAAACAAAATCAGCAGAATACTCATTGTTGTGATGGTCAATCCAATCACGAAAAAATCGGCCCAAGTCCCCAAAAGATTCAATCCGTTTATGGCTCGGAATCCTGCGCAATGCAATGCAATCAACAGTGTTATCGTTAAAAACTGCTTTATAGAAAAAGGACTTGCCGAATCGGAGGTTTTGATGCGAATGACGAACCTTTGCAGCAATAAATAGGTGATAAAGCATCCTCCTGTGATCATGCTTTCGAAATAGACGAGTCGAAGCCCCCTACTGATTTCTGCTGAGAAGATCGCGGCAATAGGCATCCAGGAAGCAATCGCAAGTACTACGATCATTCGTTGAAGTGCGTTTGACTTGCGAGTAATCAACCATGAGCAACAGCCGACATAGCAACCGACGGTTAATCCAAACAAAACAACGTAGGCGCTTCCACCATCATCCATCACCCCAGGAGACACCATGATTTGGTACGAGACGACGCTCAAGGCAAACAGGTTAACAAATGCCGTATCCCAAACGGGCGAGACTTCGAGAGAAAGTGAGCTACGAATCCATACAACGAACCAGACGATGATGGCCAACCATAATAATGGGAATAGTTCTCCCGCGTACTCGTGTAACCATGACTCGTAGAACCGCGATTGTAGCTGCCCAGATTCACAATCATAGATACACGCGCGGCGTACAAAACCCGCCATGCCTCCATACATACCGGGAACGATGACCTGCTTTCCCGTTTCGGAAAAGCGGCTTGAACCGTAAGCGAACGGGATCACACTCAGAATCTTTCCATCCACTTCTTGAATTACGATCGACTCGCTCGCCGATCTCTCGTGAACCAGGAGGAGACCGCGGCTAAGGTTGCGATCATAGAGTTCATATGTTTTTCCGGGAGCGGCGGGCAAAACAATAGGCAAATCTGTACGCCGGTCAAAGTACTGCAATTGCGAAAGGTTAGAGGAGAGACGAGAGTACCAATTCTCTCCGTGGCGATTGCCAACGAACCCTGAAAGTCCTAGTGCCCGTGGGTAAAAGACTTGACCTATCAAAGTGTTGTCTACTAACAATCGCAAGTCGACTAGCTGGCTTTCTGAACTCACAGATATAGCCAACGCTTTTGGATTGGCAACGCTCTCGTATGTGACGGGATAAAGCAAATAATGCTCGTCGTGTTGACAGAGAAAGTACTTGCCCAATACATAAATTGCGGGCGGAAATTGCATTGGGACAACTTTTGTCGAAACGAGCTCAAGTTGGTTCGGCTCAAAGAACCGAATCTCCCATTGACTACCTTTTCCCTCAGTATCGACACACTCACACCAAGAGACGTAGTTCCCAAATGCGTCGCGATCGTGTGGATTGAAATAGGGAGGCGCCTTTTCCGTCTCTCCGGTTTCAAGATCGATACGTAGCCAGCGGTTTCCGTATCGGTCGGTGGTGTTAGAAGGCGTATCGAACTCGACGTTTCGAAAGAGATATTTCCGATCATCTGAAATGACATCATCAAATTGATAGAGCCATGAGCTCATATAGCCACATGGGATTGATGACAGTTGCCACATGGCCGCTAGCCATGAAAGCAACAGCGCGATCATGCAGCCACGAAGGCACAACAACCAGTGGGTCTTGCGGGGTTTGGTTGCTAACTCCACGATGTGTTTCTATTCAAAGACGGCAGTTACATCTACGAAGGCGATCGACACACCTTTTATACCAAAAAACCTTCAGCCATTGTTCCTTCGATTGAAGGGGTTGTTTCCCCCAACGATTGGCGTGACTCAAAACTAGTGTGCCCAATTGCACCCCCATTGCATTTGCCCTTTATCAAACGCTGGGGCTTACAAACCACGCGAACGAGGGCCTTGAGCCCCAGTTCGCAACCCGCTTGGTGTGCTAACCGACTTCAGCCGCCATCATGACCAGGGAGCGGATACATTTTGCGTATAGTCCTGAAGGGACGTCATTTGAAAGCCTCGTATAATGAATTTGCCGAATGCAGTGTCTACCCTTTGAAGGGCAAGACAAAGCAAGACAAAGGGACACAGCATTTTCTGAAGAAAGCCAAGACAAAGGGACACAGCATTTTCTGAAGGGCAAGGGCACGACAAAAGCCAAGACAAAGAGCCAAGACAAAGGGACACAGGAGGCAAGACAAAGGGGCACAGCATTTTTGGGGGTGGGTAGTTGAAAATCGATTTTGGATTTCCTATTTTGAACGATTATTGTCTTCTTTGACTTTTTCGACGGAGTGAATCATGGCAAGATTATCTAGAGCGGAAATCTTTGATCCCTCAGAAATCGCAGCAGTCCATGTCATGGCACGCACAAACAGACGCTGCTTTTTGATGGGAGATGACCAATTCACTGGAAAGAACTTCGACCACCGCAAACGTTGGATCGAAGACAAACTCAAGCAACTAGCTGCTAACTTCGGGGTCGACTTGCTAGCTTTCTCGTGTTTGTCAAACCACTTCCATCTTGTGCTTCGCTCAAGACCAGACGTCGTCAAAACCTGGGATGACACCGAAGTTGCTCGTCGTTGGTGGTCGCTGTGCCCTCAGCGAAAGATCAAATGCGAAATAGATGGTAAGAAGAGTTGGATTCCCGTCGAGCCAACCGAATGGGACTTGAACTCAATTCGAAACGATCCTGTCAAGCTGGCAAACGTTCGTTCTCGTCTTAGCGACATATCTTGGTGGATGAGGCTGCTCTGTCAATACATTGCTCTTCGTGCCAATGGTGAGGACGGAGAAGGACTCGGGAGATTCTGGCAAAGTCGATTCAAAGCTGTTCGAATCCTGGACGAAGAGTCGCTGCTAGCTGGTGTCGCCTATGTTGACCTGAATCCCGTTCGCGCCGATTTAGCCGAAACCCTTGAGGCCAGCGACTATACCTCCGTCCAACGGCGCATCGAAGCCCTCAAGGATGCCGTGGATTCCAGCAGTGAGACCAAAGCAGAAGACAAATCGCATCGAGCAGACGCCTTCCTAAGCCCCGTTTCAATCGACGAAGTCAATGATCCATTGGCTGCCCACCCAAGTCGCAGCAAGAAACGTTGCAGTGACAAAGGATTTCTAGCGTTGTCCGAGGCTGATTATCTAACGATCCTCGATTGGCAAGCACGCATCACAGTTGCTGGCAAACGTGGGCAAACTCCAATACAAGCCCCTCCGGTCTTTGAACGACTCGGCATAGACGCTCAAGAGTGGTCAAGAATGGCCAAGGATTTTGGCCGGACATTCAAGAACGTGGCTGGAAAACCAATCAGTATCGAGCAAGCTCGCAGTCTTAAGTCGCGACGCAGATTCTACGTCAGCCGCAATTAGCTCGTTGCGGTGCCCAAAAATCGAATCATCTTTTGGCTTGCATAAACACGAGTGTCCTTAACGCTGCACGATTAACGAAGTTAAAGCTCTTTTTTGCAAAATCCCTACCCATTTAACTGCAACTGGGGCCCCCTTAATGTACAGGGCTGCGTCAGTTCGAAGAGACCACCCGAAAAAATTCAGTGTTCCCTTGGGGGTTCTCCCCTTTGGGTTTTCCTGTGTCCCTTTGGGTTTTCCTCGTGTCCCTTTGGGTTTTCCTCGTGTCCCTTTGGGTTTTTAATTGGGTTTTCCTTCATTTAACTGCAACTGGGGCCCCCTTAATGAACAGGGCTGCGGCAGTTCGAAGAGACCACCCGAAAAGTTCAGTGTCCCTTTGGGTTTCCACAAAAATCGAATCATCTTTTGGCTTGCTTAAACACGAGTGTCCTTAACGCTGCACGATTAACGAAGTTAAAGCTCTTTTTTGCAAAAACCCTACCCATTTAACTGCAACTGGGTCCCCCTTAATGTACAGGGCTGCGTCAGTTCGAAGAGACCACCCGAAAAAATTCAGTGTTCCCTTGGGGGTTCTCCCCTTTGGGTTTCGTTCGAAAAGTTCAGTGTCCCTTTGGGTTTCCT
>CANHVO010000345.1 GCA_947463915.1 Planctomycetaceae bacterium | reverse complement strand
TAGTAATTCGCACCACCGATCATAGCGCCGTCATTTCGGTTGCCAAGATTCTGGAACAGCTCGATGTCGATTCCTTCCGATAGGAATCGAACTGAGCCGTCAGCGAAAACAAAATTCGCCCCCGCCGAATGAAAGCTCCCAAAGCCTCCTACCGTTTTTTCGTCCACTTCTTCTTCGACCAAGACTCCACGTCGCGTTCGCTTGGGTAAGGTGAATGCATCTGTATTGCGAAGCGTTGCTCGCGTTCCGGACATCCAGCCAAGGTCGTTCGGCAAAGCGATCTTCTCTCCAAGCAGGATCGTGTTCGAAGAGCCATCCAAAATTTGGTTGTATCGCATGCGACTGTTCAAGAACAACACCCCATTGTTGTCACTATCGATTGGAGCCTCGATACTGTGGTAGCAACCAGCGTAGCTACTCTCCGCCGAAAAGTTGTCTGGGTCCTTGATGCGCTGGTCAAGTGCATCGGATGGACATAAAAAAGACGAGATCCGTACCGCACGAGCTTCTTGGTTCTCGACCGCGTACGCTCCAAGCTTTTGATTGATGTTTCGATAAATGGTAATCTGCTCGATGTAAGGCAAGATCTGGACAGCCCAACCAATGTGATTGCCAACCGCCTGGTTCAGAATCGGCCCCGTGTCGTTGGTAACCCCTGGCGGCAAGTGCTCGCGATTGAATTCGTAGTGGTGCATGGCCAGTCCAACTTGACCCATGTTGTTGGAACACATGCATCGGCGTGCCGCCTCGCGCGCCGCCTGCACCGCCGGTAGCAACAAACCTACCAAGACCCCAATGATTGCGATAACGACAAGCAATTCGACAAGCGTGAACGCTCGTCGACGATTCGTGCTTGACGGAAAGTACGGTGCTCGAATGCGAGAAAACTGCATTATAAACCTCTAGTTCGTATCGTTACGGAATGGGAATAATCGGGTTCGCTGGACTCGCTGCAAATAGGGTCCAGCTTCGAGGCTTGCCACCACCTCAATCATCAACGGCTGATCTGGATCGCGAACGATCCTCGTTACTACCTCGGCGATCGTATCGCTTCCATCTCCTAACTCCGGAAGCCAACGGTCACCTGCAAAAGCGGGTTCCGCCGCCAATTTCCCCGAAGCGCGAAGCGCTCCGGCTTCGCAAAGAAATTGGATTTGTATCATTTGTCTTTCGACGCGACATTCTCGTTGACTCCGAAGCGACAACACCATGGTCGTCCCGACGATCGATGTCACAACCAACATTGTTAAGAGCACCGTGACCAAAATAGCAGCACGGCGCGGGTTGCGTCTCGCCTTGCTCATGGCTTCGCTCCTGCTCTTGCAGTAACTCGAGCCCATCGGTTTGCCGTCGCGGAGACTCGCATTTCAACTCGCTTGAATCCAACTTCGCCTGGAATTTCCGAATCGACCTGCAGTAGGACCCGGTCGGGACTGTCCTCGATTTTGAACTCGCACTTGGCCGTATCAAGCATCCGAAAGACGTCTTGCTCGACGTTCTCGCCACTCGATTTTTTTACTTCCCGAATCACCGCTGTAACGTCGCCGCTGGCCATTCGATAGGTAATGACTCCAGATTCCTTTAATGTCAATTTTAAGGTACCATCATCGGCCATTTCTTGGCTGATCGCTTGATGAACATCATCACGAAAACACTTAGCTAATCTTGTATTAGATTGATGAAAGTCAGTCCGGTTTTTGGCCTTGCTCGAAAGCCGCATGGCTTGATGGAGAACGCCGATAGACAACAAAAATATCAGGCTACTCGCTGACACCGCGATCATTGTTTCGATTAGCGATATTCCGTTTCGTCTCATGGCGCACTTCCTGCTTCGGTTTCAAGTTGGTCCTCGCCACTCTTTTTCTGAGCGGGAAGCCAAGCAACCATCGTTATCGGTTTGGCATCCACAATTCGTTCCCAGTCGATGGCCAAAACGATCCGCCTACCGTTCGAATCGTCGAGGAGTTGGTGGCTTAGAACGACACCTTGCAGGGCGTCCTTAAGATCCGACGATACGTGGAGGTTCTCGAGCGCCTGATTAAGTTGCGACTCAGGGATCGCCGTAAGCAATTCGAGTTGATTCGCAAGTTCGTGCGTCGCCAATTGGTTATTTCTCGAGGCCTTCCAAACATTGCCCAGTCGTGGCACCATCGACGAAAGCACACCAATGACTGCGAGCACAAGCGAAGCAGCAACCAGTACTTCAATGTTCGCGGAACCGAGGGCTCTTTTTCGTTTGAACATTAGGATAGGCTCGTTACGAGTGAGACAAGCGGTCCGAAACACATGATGCAAGTCCAAAGCACAAAGACAGCGATCAGCAAAATCGAAATCGGCTGGACCAACGAAACCAGGGTGTACGCTCGTCGCCGTTCTCCCGCTCGCTTACTGCCTGCGAGACGTAGCAATGTCCAGGACCGCAATTCGTTATCCTGCATTGCGGACAGATTTCGCGATTGCGAGACGGTAACAAGATGCTGATTGGCCAGACTGTCCCACGGCTCGCCTCCCGCTTCGATTTTGCGGTTAGCCATTCGAAAACGCCATCGCAATAATGGTGCTGGATGGATTTTGGCTAGCAACGACGTCGCGTTCTGGAGCGATGCATTCCCGCAAAGCGAGAGTGCCAACAATTGCAATACACTTCGTCGCGAACTAGCCGAGAACCCACCCGGCAAATAACGACGATAAAATCGACGCCACAAAAGCCCCACTGGCGTAAAGAAATAAACGATGGCGAGAACAAAACCTAGATTGATAAACAGTGCAAAGTAGTTGGCAGTAATTTCTGCGAATTTAAGGTAGAGCTGGCTAGCTGCCGGAAGCCGCAGTTCGAATTCATCGAACATTCTTTTGAAAGTTGGGACGACAAAATAAAGTAGCCCCATGGTCATCGTCCCAAGCGTCGGAATCAACACGAGAGCGTAACTGATTACAGAATTCCACTTTTCTTGGACATCGTCCGAAGTTGGTGTCTCCGTTTCAAGCAATTGCTGAAAGGTCTCAGCAAGCGTCCCTAATTCGGTGCCGAGTCGTATCGCCGTCACGGTTTCATCCGGCAAGAGTTCGGGGATTTTCTCCAAGGCTGAAGCAATACACGGATCGGAGTGCACCAACCTGGCGAATCGAATAAGGCGAGATCGGAAGCGGCGTCGATGCTCCATCGCAAAGGCACCGACCAATGCCGGAATAGGTAACTCCTGTGCGTGTGCGGTTGCCAAAATCCGCAAGAAGGAATACTGCCGAGCAGCCATCGACTCGATCGGCAAGAATGGACTTGCTCGCCAAGGCAATCCGAACGGCGAAGTCGCAATCGTGTATTGTGTTTGTCGAACCATGGTACCCTTGCCCTCCCTATCCACTCAACGAAGTTATCAGGGAAAACAGCGGCAACATCAATGCGCTCACAATACCGCCAATGAGCCAAGCCATAGCAATTGTCATCGCAGGAGCCACAAAACTCTCCGCAAATTTGGCGCGATGCTCGAGCCTTTCCGCGTAAATCTTCGAAAGCTGCTGAATCAATTCGATCGAAGGTCGCTTATTGGGGCCTGCTTGCAATGCAAAAATGAGTGTCGAAGGAAAGCAGCGAGGTATCAATCGAATGCCAAATTGCACAGCCGAATCCAATGCGTAAGCAGCGGACATGGCCTCTTCGCGAAAGTAACGATAACCGCTTGCTAGACCCGCGATACGTATGGCCTCTGGCAACGGGGTCTCGATTCGCAACAACTCCGCCAAGGTTCCGGTCAAGCGAGACATGCCAATGAGCTGCCGCTTGCTGCTCCGCGAAAAGTGTCCCAAAAAAGGAGTATCTTGGCTATGATCCAGCAGTATTCGAATGACCATCACGAGCCCAGCTACAGCTCCTGCAATTGCGACACACCCTATCAACGTTCGGAGCGGGTACTCCGAAATCTGCTCACTAATCCACAACAATCGCAGGGTAGGAGCAGGCAATCGTAGCTGAAACTCGTCAAACATCCGACGGAACTGCGGGACGATCGTAAAGGATATAACAACGAGAATGGTGAGATAGATCAATGGAACGATGACAGGATACGAAATCAGTTTCCATATGAGCCGCTGCCGATTCGACTGCTTCAGGTACGATTGAATCCAATCGTTGAACTCGGTGGTGGTATTTCGATTAGGAGCAAACAGCAAAACCAATGGCAAAAACGGTGCTAATTCCCGGTCTGTAACAAATTGATTCGCTCCGGCACCTGAGCGCAATCGACAGATCAAATTCGTAAGCTGGCTATCCGTCTTCAACCAAGATTGGGATCGCCAATCTTCCAAGCAACGAATCATCTCTTCTCGTTGACTTAGGCACCGATCAATGGTTTGTATCCAAGTTGGAATCGTTCCTGGTCCGATTCTTTGAATATCCAGTCCCCGGCTTTGAAGCTCCAATGCCGCGGCCTCTGAGTCTTCTGAGTAGACTTCACCGTCTAGAAAACTGCCGTCTGGAGCAATCGCTTGGTACTCGAATCGAAGCATCAGAATTCTCTAGGGCTTGGAAAGTTGGTGAAGCAAATCGGTCATTGGCCAAAACAAACAAAAAACATAGCCGAAGACCAAAAGGCCACTCAAAAACGTACCCGCAAGCAATGGAAACCAACGCAACCACCGCCGAGAAGCAAAGGCCGAAGTCTCCCGGCAAAGTGCCGCGGTTAGTTCACTGGACCGAATACCTGCCGCTGTTTGCTCGCTCCCATTTCCATCTGCCTCGAAAAGCAATTCTCTTGCGTGTCTCGCTTCTCGCTCCAGCTGCTGAGCTCGCCTCAAAGAATGAATCGTAGTCCGATGCATGGGAAAAATCGAAACGAGCCAAGTCGGAACTCGCAGCCACAAGAGAATAATCAATATCATCAAAACGTTCGCAGCGAGGGCGCCAATTCCCGAGTATGCATTCAAAGTCCCGAGAAACAGCAAGCTCGCTGACGGCTTCAAATTGCTTATTTGATACATATCCTTTAGTTCTGGGTAAACTCGTCCAACAAAAAGCGTCATTCCTTGTGCAACTAGCCACAAAACGAGCAGGAGCGGAAGCAACACCTTGGTAATGCTCCATCGCATTTCGGACTCGGCGTTACCGCATTCGAATAGCGATTGCATAGACTGGACTGTTCGTTCGCCACTCTTCCACGCACCTAATGCATTGCGATAGTCTGATGGTAGACTCGCATCGTTTTCAATCCATTCGTCGATTTCAGCTGCTGATCCTTGAGTGGACTTCAATCGGTCCGTGAGCTTAGCGACAAACGCCTCAATTTGGTTGCGGGTCGACAAATCGCCAATAGCCATGGGCACGCCGGCTCGCAGAACGAGCAGCAATTGTTCATTGAACTCTCTCACTTCCGACATCGGGCGAAAATAACTTTCAAGAATCGAAAAATTTCATAACAACTTCGAAGCTGAAGTTTGACAGATTAAGAACGAGAATACAACCACACAAGAGAAGGAACCACGAAACACTCGAAACACACGAAATGAAGCCCCATAACTTACCAAGGTCCTAACGTTGTTTCCCGCTTGCTTTTTCAACCGCATCGAGGACACGTTGCGCATCCCCGCACTTGCCTGCAAACAACAAATCGGATGCGAGGCGCAACTCGTTCACTTGCAATGCGTTCGACAAAAGCTTCTTTTGAAGCTGATATAACCGAACCGGCAACCGAAGATCCTCTACGGTAAAACGATTGCGTTGAGGAAAGGACTTCTGCAACTCTTCAAGATACCGGTAGCCATGCTTCTCCGTTGGCTCAATCATCGTCCCTTCACCAAAATCATTCCACGTTGCGATTTGAATCAACTTCGACTTACTATTCTTCGCCAGCGAAAGCGTTTCCGTAAACGTCCTACCATCCCGGTCGTCGATGTACCCATAGCTTTCATGCAACGAGGCTTCTTTATAGATATCATAAAACCCGGGAAAGGCCACGGAAACGAACGTTTCCCGAGCGTAAAGATCCTTGAGATAGGCTTTCCAAACCTCGGGCGAAATCTCTCCTCCTCCCGTCACAGGCGGCCAGCCAAATGCTCCCTCCATTCCAGCTGCCTTCGATAAATGGGGTAGACCAAACAGGACAGGACGCGTCGGTAATCCGCTTGCGATACCCTGCAATTCCGTCTTCAAAAAATGCTGTGGTCCAAACACGAGCAAAACCGGACGCCCATTTGAGGTGACGTATTCGGGTGCCGTGAAACAATGATCCGAAAGCCATTTCAGAGCCTTCGTTGCGGACGCGGTTTCCTCGGACTTGGCCACATGCCCATTCTCAACCATGTGCTTAACACTCTGGTCTTCATAGCAAATCGCGAACTGAAGCTTTGCCTTCTTTATCTTTTCGATGAGCCGCTGTGTATTCTTGTGAACCAGTCCGTAATCGCGAAAGTTATCCGTTCCATACCAGTCGATGACGACACCGTTGATGCCCGCAAATTTCATCTGCAACACTTGGCATTCCAAAGCTTCGTCATCACCCGAATCGTAAGGACCGATGAGCGGGTAGTCATGTGAAGCGATTTCACGACGACCATCCGCTGCGGCAACCTCTGGATTGAAATGATTCATGGTCCAATGCCAGCCCCACTGGCCACTGATCGGCTTGGAAGCATACCACGGCATATAGTGAACCAGGACTGTCTTCGCACGCTCCTGAGCTTCAAGCGAGGTGGGGACTAAAATCGCGATTGCAAATGAGGCAATGAGCGTGATCAGGTGAAAATATCGCATTTTAGATGGCCGAAAGGAACGAATGACTAACAAGGGATTGACGGTAAGGTGTAAGCGTAATCAATTCCGTTTCGTACTGTTCTACACGAAAGCCACTTGACTCCCACAACATCGAGCTTTCCAAAATAAGATCGGCAATAGTTCGTATCAAGCGGCAAGCCTATCCACATGGATTCACAGGATGAACAGGATAGCCAGAGCAACGGACGACCATAGACTAAGATGTTCTGCGAGTGAATCGCTTGAATTCCAGCTTTGGATTGCCAAAGTTGATTAGCAGACCAACTTCTATCTTAGTCGCCTTCAAATAGTTGATGATTTGAGCCTGATGTTCAGGCGCAATGGCTTTCACTGCTTTCAACTCGACGATCACCTTACTGTTAACGAACAAATCGGCAAAGAACTCGCCAACGATTCGGTACCGAAAGTGAACATGGATTGGATGTTGGCATTGCACAACGAAGCCTTTCTCTTGAAGAGCAACTGAAAGTGCCCTCTCATAGACCGATTCTAAAAAACCAGCTCCAAGTTCATTGATTACTTCGAAGGCGCATCCCAGGATTATTTCAGTAATCTCGCCGTATCGCAAACTACCTTGGGGCGAGTCGTTCTCATCCTGTAAATCCTGTTCATCCATGTTCACTACCTGACTGAGTCGAACTAGAAATTGAGTAAGTATGCGAGACTTGTGTCACAGCTCTAGACAATCTGAATAATCATCGTGCCAGTGCGTTTGAGATTGCCAGCTCCATCTGTCGACTCAATAAAGACATCGTAAGATCCCACAGATAACGTTAGTCGGGCTTCCGTCGCTGCAGTAGTCGTACCAACCTTAACTGGAGTTGAGCCAGTCGGTGCGGCATAGACATTGTACCTTGCTCCAGATCCGCTGCTGGACCATTGCAGTCGCGTGTCACTTCCCAACTTCAAAACCGAGGTTACTTGGAAATCTTGAAGTAGACTCTTCATCCGATAGAATCGTTTG
>CANHVO010000344.1 GCA_947463915.1 Planctomycetaceae bacterium | reverse complement strand
TTGCTCCATTCTGGAAGCATTCAAAATCGCGGAGTCGTTTACCGGCAAAGCTCAAAAGTTCACTTATGTCGATGAGAATCGCATCGGTGACCATATCTGCTATTATAGCGATCTTCGGAAAATGCGAGAACACTATCCAGGTTGGGACATCACGCATTCGCTTTCCAGCACGATTGGCCAAATCGTCGCTGCTTGGAAGACTCGCTGATTTGTTCCATTTTGAGCCTGAGAAGTTAGTCGTTGCTAAACAACACATACGCTCAGTTTCCACCGCCCTTAAAGCCCGGAGGGCAACACATCTTGCATGATTTGATGTGTCGCCCTCCGGGCTTTTCGCAGGAC
Organism: Planctomycetaceae bacterium; assembly: GCA_947463915.1. Classification (GTDB taxonomy): domain Bacteria; phylum Planctomycetota; class Planctomycetia; order Pirellulales; family Pirellulaceae; genus JBKCUI01. The sequence continues at coordinate 7,404 of CANHVO010000344.1, read as the reverse complement.
GGCCAGCAAACCGGTGGCTAACGCCACCGGCAAAGGATGTGCCGCCCTCCGGGCTATCAGCTGAATACCGGAAGGAACTTAAGACTTCTTGCACTCGCCCCCGGTTCTTCAATTGCTCGACATTCGTCGAGAACCGGGGCTAGCGCCCGACGGCTAAGAGCTATGTTTATCGCTCTTTTTGGATTTTCTGAATTTGCATTTTGGTTTCGGAGAGCAAGAACTCCCAATCCAAAGCTGGTCCGGGATCGGTTTTGTTTTCTTGGACGTGATAGTGTCCGAGGATACCGCTAAACGACGCCCATTGTTCGTTCGTCAACGTCCTATCGATGATTTTACCATCGGGGCCTCTTGGGGCGTCCGGCTTGAGGGCAGGGAACGCGTCGCACAGTGCGGCGGAGAGCTTGATCAACGAGTCGTACTGCTGGGGTGTGTAGTCGTATTGTTGGTACTGCTTGCCACGGATGGAGCCAACGATAGGTTCGTTTTTTCTTGGCCGGAGCATTTTGTCGGCAAAGGCTTCTCGGCCTCGAATGGTCTTGGGGAAGATCAAGTATGTTTGGTTCTGAGCATCGCTTTTGTACCATTGAGCGAGGGTTTGCGACCGATCATCGATTGGATAAGCGCCGATGTTAGCAATTTCGATTCCGATGCTGCGGTCGTTGCTCTTGGTCGCGTGCCAAGCTCGTTCCTTGACGTCGAGGGTTTGGTAGATAGTTCCGTCCACATCCAGCATGAAGTGCACGCTTAGCCCTCTTCGGTCATGCAAAACGGCAAAACATTGAGCGCTCGTGCCGCATACGTCGAAGTGCAAAACAAACTGATCGATTTTATCCTTCAGCAGGTCCAAGCTCCAGCCGCCGCCTCGGATTTGTTCTGTTTGCTCCGGTGTAAAATGGTGTTCTATGGAACTCTCGAACCGGAGCCCGTACCGATCCGGGCTTGTTTCTTGCGGCTTGGTCACAAAATCGATCTTACCCGCTTGCATGCCCTCTACGGTGCTTTTCCATTTGCGTTCGGCGAACGGGGCAAAGCGGCGGTCGGTTCGATAAGCATCGAAACCGCCAGCATCGAGCCACAGTTTGACGGGGGCTCCAATGCGGTAGAGTTGGCCGCAAACCATGATCTCGTCGCCAAAGCGTTTCTGCATCCCCAGAGTTGACTGCGCGAAAGCCATTCCGTGGCTAAGGCATAGAAGTAGGCCAAGGACGCGAAGTACGAGCATATATGTTGATTTGATCATGGTTAGGTCTCTTTCCAAAAATGTATCTAGCGACAGTCGCGAAGAGAACGTTTCGTAGGCAAAAACGTAAGCTTCCACAGTGAAGCATTTTACTCTGCTGAAAACAAGCTTTTGTGTAGCGAAAGTCGTCAAGACTTTCGGCTGCATCGCCTAAGCGACCGAAACTCTTGACGAGTTTCGCTACAAAATACTTCACAGCGTAGCGCAGCAGTGGGGAATATCGATGAAACACACCTATATCTTTATTGGTGCTTGGCATGTTCCGTCACTGCATTGATACAACACAGCGGCGGCACCTGCAATGCATTCGCGTCCCTCGACAAGTTCCGAAAGACGCGTGCTTGAAAGCGAATTGTCGCCGCTATCGAGAAGGATGCTTAGCACGATGAGAGTTCTCGGTCTCAGTTCGGAGAACGCATGTTCGACAGTCCGACGTTTGCCCTCAGCGGTGCTCGCAACATAAACCAATTCCGTGCTCGGGCCTAGTAAATGGTCTAGCGCGATCAGCATTTGGCACACCGAACCCGGGGAATGATGCATCAGATAAGTCGCTTGTTCGATCGTCTCCTCTGCGAGTTGTGTCATTCTGGCATCGCCGGTCAAGCGAGCAATTTTGACCAAGGCTGTCGCGGCCATCGCATTTCCACTTGGAACGCTTCCATCGTGCTGGTCTTTATAGCGAGTGATCAAAGCCTCGCTGTCCGAGGCGGTAAAGAAAAAGCCTCCTTGAGCATCATGGAAATGATCGTCCATCATTTTCACGAGTGAGCATGCGCGGTCGATGTACTTTGCATCGCCAGTGCATTCAAACAAAGTGACAAGAGCATCTGCGAGATAGCTGTAATCCTCTAAAAAGCCGTCAATCTCCGTGGTGCCATTCCGCCAAGCGTGGTAAAGGCGGCCATCCGGTTTGGTCATCGATGCATGGATGAAATTGGCTGCAGACTCGGCTGCCTCGAGATACCGAGGAACAGAAAAGGCAGCACCGGCTTTGGCCATGGCACTGATCATCAGCGCATTCCAGGAACAAAGAACTTTGTCGTCAAGGCCTGGCCAAATGCGTTTTTCGCGAACGGCCAGTAGCATCTTCTTGTCGAGTTCTAGCTCCTGTTGAATCCCCTCGAGTGACGTGCCTATTCTTTTGGCGATTGCAGCCAGCGGCTCAGGATAGTGAAGAATATTCTGACCTTCAAAATTGCCACCAAAGGTCACTCCGAATGCTTCGCAGAAGCGATCGCCTCGTTCCATTCCGAGGATGTCGAGAATCTCTTCTCTCGACCAAACATAGAACTTGCCTTCGACTCCCTCGCTGTCTGCATCGCGAGTGCAATAGAAGCCACCTTGCTCGTCCGTCAAGTCTACCAACACGTAGTCAAGCGTATCACAAACGACCTGTCGATAGCGTGGATTGCCCGTGAGTAGAAACCCGTCAAGGTAAGCCATCGCAAGCAGCGAATTGTCGTAAAGCATCTTCTCAAAGTGTGGGACAAGCCACTTCTCATCAACACTGTAGCGCGCGAATCCGCCTCCCAAGTGATCGAAAATTCCTCCATCGGCCATGCTGTCGAGTGTTTTCGAGATGACATGAAGACGCTGCTCGGTGGGACGTCGCGTCTGGAGTTGGATGAGCAGTCGGATGTCCATGGCGTGTGGAAACTTGGGGGCACCACCGAAGCCACCATAGTTTTCATCAAAGACTTCGATCAGCCAATTGTCTGCATTCCAAAGCAGCGACTCGTCGATTTCGATTTCTTGATCGGACTCCGTGCTGGATTCGGACTGTTTCTGCGAGAACTTTCTGGCCGCTCGCAGATTGTTCGTGATGTCATCGCTTTGTTTGAGGAGGCTCTCACGTTTGTTCTTCCAAGCGTCGAGGATCGCTTGAAGTACATCCAAGAAACCTGGTCGCCCCCAACGCCGTTCAGGGGGCCAGTAAGTTCCACCATAAAAAGGCTTCATGTCGGGGGTTAGGAAAACACTCATCGGCCAACCACCTGAACCCGTCAGCATCTGCACGGTCTGCATATAGATGTGATCCAAATCGGGCCGCTGCTCTCGATCGACTTTGATTGAGACAAAATGCTCATTCAGGTAGTTTGCGATCGTCTGGTTTTCAAAACTCTCATGCTCCATCACATGACACCAATGACAAGCGGCATAACCGATCGAAAGGAAAATCGGCTTGCTTTCCAATCGAGCCTTTTCAAGAGCCTCGTTGCCCCAAGGATGCCATTCCACAGGGTTGTTTTGGTGTTGAAGCAAATAGGGGCTCGTGGAGCCAGCGAGCTTGTTCGGCATTCGAAAGTCGATTTCTTGGTTTCTTGGTTTCGTGTGAGGCGACCGGCAGTATGAAAACGGCTAATCATAACCTAGAAGCCGTGACAATACGGAATGATCTCGCGAATTGGAATATGATACAATTAAGTTCAGTATGGCAATTCCATGGCCGAATAACCATTTCAAGGAGGAAATCATGAAGGGTGTCGTTTTTACTGAGTTCATTGAAATGGTAGAAGAAGTTTACTCGCCAGAGATGGTCGACACCCTGCTCGACTCGGTGACGCTAAGTTCCGGAGGAGCTTACACGTCCGTTGGTACCTACGATCATCACGAGCTTGTAGCATTAGTTTCCGAACTATCAAAACGAACTGGTACCGAGATCCCGATACTGCTCAGAGCATTTGGCAGGCATCTTTACAAGATATTCGAGACCAAGTATCCGAAATTCTTTGATGGAGTGCCTGACACTTTCACATTGCTAGAGCGAGTTGATGGGCGCATACACGTAGAAGTACGCAAGCTATATCCGGACGCGGAACTACCAAAGTTCACGACCAGGCGCTTGCCCAATGGTGACTTCGAAATGGTTTACACTTCGGCTCGGCATTTTGAAGACCTCGCCTACGGACTGATTGATGCGAGCGTCCAGCGATTCTCGGAGCCCATTTCTATTGAAATGACCTCAACGCCCGAGGGGGCTGTCTTTATTTTGAAACGCAATTAGGCTACCCCCAATGTCCGACCAAGAACAATTGCTCCGGCGGATTGAGCGAGAACGTCAAGCTCGCAAACAGGCGGAACTCCTACTCGAACTGAAGAGTCGAGAGCTTTACGAAATCAACCAAGATCTGCAGGCATCTCGGGATGAATTGGAGAGGCGCGTCGAGGAAAGGACTCAGCAGCTCGCAGAGGCCGCTCGCAACGCCGAAGCTGCAAACCAGGCCAAAAGTGAGTTCCTGGCAAACATGAGTCACGAAATTCGAACTCCGATGACAGCGATTCTTGGTTATTCAGAATTGCTTCTCGACGATAGCAACGACATCTCTCTAAACCAGATTGGCATTGATGCCGTTCAGACAATTAAGAGAAATGGAGAGCATCTGCTTGGGATTATCAATGACATTCTCGACTTGTCAAAAATCGAAGCGGGCAAAATTGAGCCAGAGCTGCGACCATGCTCGCTTCAAGGAATCGCCGAAGATGTATGTCAATTGATGCAGGTTCGCGCCGATGCCAAGGGGATTCTGCTTCAACTCAAACTTGAAGCGACTATCCCGAAAGAGGTTTTGACAGATGGACCGCGTCTACGACAAATCCTTGTAAATCTTGTTGGCAATTCGATCAAATTCACAGAACAAGGTTCTGTTCAGTTAATCGTACGAGCATCTTCCTTAGGGCGTGAACGGATCGAGTTTGAAGTGGCTGATACGGGAATCGGAATGACGCTTGAGCAACAGGAACGTCTATTTCAACCTTTCACACAAGCTGACACTTCAATGTCCCGAAAATTTGGTGGCACGGGACTTGGGCTTACCATTAGCAAACGCCTATCAGAAATACTTGGTGGGGGACTGCGCATTGTCGATTCGAAGCCAAACGTGGGAACTCGATTTGAGGCATGGATCTCTGCAACCGAAGTCGTAGGCTCAAGCTTTGACGAGCAGGTATTGCCTCACAATGCTCCAAAAATAGATTCTGGCGTAGTCCTGGAAAAAACATTTGCCAATACGTCAGTGTCTAACAAGGATAGCGCGGCACCGGCAACTCTCGATGGTCTCAGAATCTTGCTCGCAGAAGATGGTTTCGATAACCAGCGATTGATTTCCCATGTCTTGAAAAAAGCAGGCGGAATTGTGACGATCGCGGAAAACGGACGAGCGGCGATTGAGGCGACGCATACCGCCAAAGCTTTAGGACTCCCCTTTGACGTAATCCTAATGGATATGCAAATGCCGGTGCTCGATGGTTACCAATCTGCAACAGAATTGCGTACCGATGGCTACAAAGGAGTGATTATTGCATTGACGGCACATGCGATGAGCGGTGATCGAGAAAAATGCGTCGCAGCGGGCTGCAACGATTACACGACCAAGCCAATCAACCGCTTAGAGCTCATTTCTATGATTGCGTCTTATTGCCAAGACAAGATTTCTTCCTCAAACGAGTGCTGAAAACCGGATGGAACTGAAGACTTCTGGCTTCGTTCCTCTTGGCTCCATTTGGGATAGATGGTTATTCATTCTCCGGGGTAACGGTAGTCCAACGCCGTTTGATCGAGCCCTAGCATCTCAATACGGCCAGCACGCGGTTCGCTTGGTTGAGGAAGAACGCTTTGGCGAAATGGTGACTTACAACCCTCCGCAAATCGGAAGTTTCCAATCCCACAAGCCATCCACCGATTGTCGACGATCGATCCCCAAGGTTCCGCTGTTGTCGCAGCCAAAGCGCTAGGCAGCGCTTTTGGCGACACACCTGGCTATACCAATCCCTATCCGCAATCGCATGTATTGGCGAAAGCGGAAGCAGAGAAGTACAACCAAACTTCGAAGAGCTCAGAGTTGTAAGGCGAAAGACAGAACGGAAACTACGCGCAAGCTAGTGAATTCACTAGCTTGCGCGTAGTGCTAGGTATTGGCCCAGGCTGCTCGCCTTTCTGTGATCTTGGTGAACGGCGTATGGCACGCAGGCCGGCTAAAGCCGGTACACCAGCGCTTGCAATTTACTTCTTGGCTGGTTGGCGTTTGGCGGTGAAGTCGATTTCGCCTTCGTTGCCATCCAAGTCGTATTTGATATTCCCCTTCAGGCTATGACCGTATGGACGACCCGAATAATCGGCTCGAATCTTTCGTCCTTGAACGGTCGCGTCAACGCGAAACTCTAATTTGTTGTCGCGTATTTTGAGGTCGGTCACATCAACGACGGTTCCTTCGGCAACGGTGTACTTTCCTTGAAATGCATCGCCTGATTTTGTGATGACAATGGATGGCTCAAGTTTATTGCCGTCTGCATCGATCACGATATTCCATTGTCCGACGGCATCGTCCATTTTGACGGAGCGTTTCGGAGTCCAAGGGTACTCCTCAGTGCCAGCTTCGGTGGTGACAACAACGGTTCCTTCGAGATCATCTTTCTTAACTTTGCCTACGAATTCAAGAGAAACGGTTTGGTCCTTATACTTGTACTCGACGGTACAGGATACTTGATTGTCCTTTAGCTTCGCATCTTTTACGACGGTGGGCTTTCCGAGAATGCCTTGAAATGTGCCAGTTACTTTGCCCTCATCTACATTCAGTGAAAGTGAATCTTCCTGCGATTTTCCCTCGAATTCGTAGCTCCATCGCCATGTTCCGGATGGATCCGAGGCTGAACTTTGAGCGGCGGCAAACGATGCAGTCAATGAAAACAAAACCACTGGAATGAACTTAAGAATCGCATTAACTTGCGACATAGTGAATACCCTAAAGATGAGTGGAAGGAAATGTAGGAGCTGTTTGGAAACTGCTACCAGGCGATGAGCAAGCGGCCCATTATAGATGCAATTTCATTTCCTTGCACCAACCAAGTCCTTGATTGGGATGGCGAGGAGCTAGGGGGCAAGGCTCCTGGCGAGTCATTACTAGCGAACGAGGGCCTTGAGCCCAAGTTCGCAATATGCTTGGTGTGCTAACGCTCGCCTGCCAAGAACGCCAGGCGGAGCCTGGAAATCAGTGCGTTCCAAGCCTGTGCGTTCCAAGGCAGGCCCTTGGAACGGGGGTGTTGAAAAGCCGGCTGAAGCCGGTACACCAGCGCACACGCTGTGAGGGGTACATCTACCGATCGGCAAACATCTTTAGGGCGTCCAGAACGTCGATCAATTGCTTTTGAGAAATGTCAGCCCACTTGCT
>CANHVO010000343.1 GCA_947463915.1 Planctomycetaceae bacterium | reverse complement strand
TTCTGCTAGAGACGGTTGGCGCGGCTAGCGTCTGCGACTCAAGCTAAATACCTTGTGGAATTCCAACTACGCCGGGGCATCGATAGATTCAGTGCGTATCAGTTTCTTATTCACAAACTCTTGAATTCCCATTTTGGAGAGTTCGCGTCCGTACCCTGAATTTTTGATACCTCCAAACGGTAAGTCGGTAGCGGTCCATGTTGGATGGTTGATGAACACCATTCCGGTATCCATTCGATTTGCAACGCGTTTACCGCGAGAAATGTCCTTTGTGAAGACAGAGCCGCCTAAACCAAAGTCCGAGTCATTGGCGAGCGCCACTGCCTCGTCCTCATTCTTAACGCGAAAGAACAAAGCGACCGGTCCAAAGAATTCCTTACGGAAGGCGGGATTGTCAGGCTTGATGTTTGTCAGAATTGTCGCCTGCATAAATGAACCCGGTCGATCGATGCGTTTCCCTCCCAGGACTAAAGTCGCACCATTGGCCACAGCTTCATTAACTTGCGAAAGTAGCTGCACTAAAGCAGCTTCAGTGGACAGAGGTCCAAGTGTCGTCGTCTTGTCCATCGGGTCCCCCGGTACGAGGACCATCATGGCCGCTTGAAACTTCTCAAGAAAACGCTCTGCTAACTCTTCGACCACGATCAGTCGCTTTGCAGCAATGCAGCATTGCCCCGTATTGTTCATCTTTGCCCAAACCGCCCATGCAACCGACTTGTCAAGTTCCGCATCTTCCAGCACGATGAAGGCATCGCTTCCGCCAAGTTCCATCGTTGATTTCTTTAAGTTCTGTCCAGCGCGAGCGGCGACGCTTATTCCGGCATCCGCACTGCCGGTCAATGCAACTCCCTTGACTCGAGGATCATCGATGATTCGGTTCACTTGATCGTATGAAACGAGCAAGTTGCTGTAGACGCCTGCGGGCGCGCCTGCATCTTGCCACAGTTTTTCGAAAGCCATGGCGCATTGTGGCACACTGCTTGAATGCTTGACCATCACCACGTTGCCCGCCATCAGATTTGGGGCGGCAAAACGTGCGAGCTGGTAGTAGGGAAAGTTCCAAGGCTGAACGCCAAAGAGCACACCAATCGGTGTACTCATAACCTCAGCTTCACCCGTGGATGGCGAGAGGCGTTCTGGGGCAAGGAAGCATTCGGCATTCTTCGCGTAGTAGTCGAGTATGTCCGCGCTGAGCAACACTTCGCCACGGGCCTCCGCAATGAGTTTACCCATTTCAAGGGTCGCCAAGCGAGCCAATTCCTCGATACGCTCGCGCATGATCGCGGCGGCTCGTGCAACCACTTTCGCTCGCTGGACAAACGTCTCAAAACGCCAGGATTCAAAACTAGCATTTGCAGTAACAAGTATCGATTCGAGCTCGATATCGGTAATGCCAACGAAGGTTTTCAGAAGTTTTCCATCGTTGGGATTGATGCTTTGATAAGCCATATCTTAGTTCTGTTTCTAGTTGTCTTAGCTGCCGTTTAGCAATAAAAAAAGCCGACGTCGCAAAACCACCATTGAAAGTGCCTTGCGACGTCGGCTTACTTGATGTCTGGTCTCTCTGTCCATTGGCAGAGCTACCATCTGTAAAGTCATCCGAGTGAATATTTGGTAGGTCGGCGTGAACTAACTTCGAATCGAAAGTCTACGCCGAATCAAGCTTGGTGATTGTAGACCTGAGACTCCAGAAGACAAGTGCCAAACCGCTTACGACGATTTGCAATCGCATAGGTTCAGATGCAACATGGAGGGTGAACTGACTTGTGCAATAGTTGTTGGCTCTTCACCCTCCCCTCGCTACGCTCGACCCTCCCAGCGGGAGCCAGCGGGAGCAGCGGGAGGGTGCCTAGACCGGTCTCTCTCCCCTAGAAGGCGACAAGGGAAACTATTCTACCGCCCTTGCGTATTGCACTGGCAAAATATTTCTTATCGCTTTGTCGCTCAGTTCCTTAGCTGCGTGATAGGGCCAATACGGATCACGCAACAATTCACGCGCCAGCATCACAACATCTAGATGACCTGCTTGCAATGCAGCCTCGGCTTGCTTCGGCTCGGTGATAAACCAACTCGTGGTCGTCGCAATATCGGCTTCGCGTCGAATGCGAGCTGCCGGAGCAATCATCATTCCAGCAGTCCAAGGTACCTGTTCATTTGGCGTTACCATTCCGTGGCTTACGTCGATCATGTCAAGCCCTTTGGCTTTCAATTGGCGAATGAGTTCGATCGACTGGTCGAGCGTTACTCCACCCTCTATCCAGTCGTTAACGGATAGTCGAACGAGCAACGGCAATCGTGAAGGCCAAACGTCACGAACTGCACTGAAGGTTTCTAGCAAAAAGCGAACACGGTTGTCGAAGCTTCCTCCATATTGATCGGTTCGTTTGTTCGACAGAGGAGAATAAAATTCATGGGCAAGGTATCCATGAGCAAAGTGAATTTCCAAGCATTCGAAGTCAGCTGCCAACGCACGTTTCGCTGCGGAAACGAAATCTGATTGAACGCGACGGATGTCGTCGAGTGTCATTTCCTTGGGAACTTTGTCGAGCTTTCCGCCAAAGGCAATTGCAGTCGGAGCAATCGTGTCCCACCCCCCTTCGTCTTGTCCAATTTGCTCGTTGCCATCCCAGGGTTTGTTCGTGCTCGCCTTGCGACCTGCATGTGCGATTTGAATTCCCGCAACCGAGTGATTTTGCTTGATAAAGCGGGAAATCTTTGCGAATGGTTCGATATGCGCGTCGTCGTAAATGCCACAGTCAGCAGTACTGATGCGACCTTCGGGTGAAACTGCCGTAGCTTCCATGACGACCAGGCCTGAGCCGCCCACGGCACGTGATCCAAGGTGAACGAGATGCCAATCGTTGGGGAAGCCGTCGACCGACGAGTATTGGCACATAGGCGAGACGGCGATTCGATTCCTCAGCGTGATATCTTTGATTTGAAGTGGTTCGAAGAGTTTTGTCATTGGTTTGGAAAGTTCATTTCTCTCAGCTAAGCAGATCCGCATGTGTTTTTCGTGTCAATTAGCCGATGGGCGCTAGCCCCGGTTTTCAAATTGCTCGACATTCGTCGAGAACCGGGGCTAGCGCCCAACGGCTATTGGTTTGTTTCACTCGAAGACTCATCCCGAAATGCTTAGTTGCAGAGCGAAGCGAGTTGAAAAGCTTGAAGGAAACGAAGTGTCTGAAGTGTTGGTAGCAACGCCGGACGGTTCGCGCTCCTCCGCTTAAAAGCGTTCATTTTACCTCATGTTAATTGATCAGAACCACTTTTCCGTGGTCAACTCCCGATTCAACTCGGCGATGTGCATCAGCTGCTTTCTCAAACGAAAATGTGCTATCGATTGTGATTTTCAGTTTGCCAGCTTCGTAGAGTCGAATCAATTCTCGAAGATCGTCTCCGGCTGGAGTGGCTAGCATGATTTGACCAGACTTGGACAGCGGCCAGGTCAATATCGTCATCAACAATCCCTTCAGACTCGGTTCCGTCGAGATAAAATGTCCGCCATCCTTTAAAACCGCTCGCGATTCGAGGTAATGAGCCTTTCCAGATACATCAAAAATAATGTCCCACCGCTCATCGGAGTTCGTAAAGTCGTCTCGATCGTAGTCGTAAAAGTGATCCGCTCCAAGCGACAGGCAAAACTCTCTGTTATGTTTGCTCGCGACCGCGTCAACGTGACAACCATAAGATTTCGCTATTTGTACGGCGAACATCCCAACACCACCGCTGGCACCGTTGATGAGAACGGATTGGCCACTTTTGATTTTCCCATGGTCTCTCAGTGACTGAAGGGCAGTGGTCCCTGCCAAGGGAATTGACGCTGCATCGGGCATCGACATCGATTCTGGAATCCTAGCTGCGACGAATTCGGCGCAAACAGCGTAGTCGGCCAGTGCACCGCCAAGTGTGTGGTCAAGGAACGCTATGACGCGATCGCCCACCGCGAACGAACTGTCGCTATCGGTCTCGACTACGATCCCTGCCACGTCGTAGCCCGGAATTCTTGGGAAGCCGAACGGAATGAAGCCCTTCATATCGCCACGTCGAAATCGGTAGTCAATTGGGTTCACGCTAGACGCCAACACCTCGATCATGAGCTGGCCGGGCAAACGTTGCGGAACGGGATGATCAGCGGCATGGAGAACGTCCGCGTCCCCATACTGATCGTACTCAATAACACGCATGGTAAGTCCGATTGGAGTTGCGCGTGTTTGGTTTTCTTGTAGTGCATTTTGATTCATGTTTGGAACTTTCGTAAGTTGGTGAGTTGAACCTTCGTGCCCACAATTGAGCCAGCGTCAGCTTCATGACCTCTGAAAACGAAAAAAGCCGATGTAGCCGCAACCGGGTGGTTGCAACGACATCGGCTTACTTTTCAACGCAGTTCCCGTTTGTTACAGGCTATGCTCAGTCTAGTTTTCCGATTTAGGTTGAGCGTCGCGCTCGTCGGCGTTCAACCACTTTCACGATAGCACCGAAATCGGATAAGACAAGTGCCTTCGAACAAACGCCCCTAAGCAACTTAGTTTAGTTTGGGGTCCCGCTGCGAAGTCATAGGTTGGTTCACTGGTTGGCATCCTTCTTGCCATCGCCGCTCGGTATCGTTCAGATCGCAAACTCAGTAGTCGGGCCAAATCTCATCCTGAAGTAGGGATTGCACAGAAATTCTGTTACACTGGACGCAAGTGTTTTCCGTTCAATTAGCCGTTGGGCGATAGCCCCGGTTCTCGACGAATGTCGAGCAATTGGTAAACCAATGCGGAGCCGGCAGAGCCTGGCAGTAAAAAGTATCACTGCGATTTGGCAACGCACTTGAAAACAATCGATAACTGGAGATGCTGCTTGAATCAATCTAACTTCCTTCCGGATGGACCATGGAGAATGGAAAGCCATCAGGATTATCAACGAAAGCTGGGAGAACTTCGGGCCTCAATCGAAGCGAAGTACGAGTCGGAATTGAAATCGGCAAGCGTCTTTCGTAGATGGATATTGCGACGCAAGATGAAAGCCGAATTTGCGGTTGAACGAAGAAAGATTGGTCCATCGAACTACGCCTTGTAGAAGTTTCGATAAAATCGAGCTTAAGCAACTGCTTCCTTTCGTCAATGTATTGGACTATCACGACTGGCGAAACGACGCTTACGCCTTAGGCTAATTTGTTCGTTTGCCCCAACTTAGCACGACGCGCAAGCTAGTGTTTCTAATCATGTCAGCAGGAGTCTTTGGGCGAAATGAACTGGTTAGCCGATCAGCGCTAGCCGCGGTTCTCGACGAATCTCGAACACCTTTGGAAACTGGGGCTAAAGCCCAATGGCTAATTGACCGGCAAAATGCTCGACGACGTGCTTACTATGCTCTTCACAAGCTTGCGAGTCGTGCTAGGCATATTGGCCAGCCGGTTTTTTCGAGCCGACCAACGCTTCAAAGAGCGGTGACGCCATCAGTGTTGTGACGACTGCCATGATGACTAAGATCGCGAACAACTCTTTGCTGATCACGCCGCGTTGAAGTCCAATGTTGATAATGATAAGCTCCATTAGCCCCCGTGCATTCATCAACGTTCCGATTCCTAGTGCTTCTCGATTCGGCAGGCCTGTCCAGCGGGCAGCCAGCCAGCAGGCGCCAAATTTTCCGGCTACAGCCGCTAAGAAGACTAGCCCGCACATCGTCCATAGATAGGGAGTTTTGAGAAGTCCGATTTCCGTGTTGAGACCTGAGTACGTAAAAAAGAGCGGCAGAAGCAACGCAACGGCGAGCGGCTGAATTCTCATAATTAAGTCTCTAGCCATGATTCCCCTTGGCATGCATGCTCCCATCACAAACGCACCGAAGACCGCATGCAGTTGAATCTTGTCCGTGAACCAAGCGCCAAACGCCATCACAGCCAGCCCGATGACCAAACCGGTATCGCTCAACGTTTCATCCGCTGCAATCATCCAATGTTTGCACCGATCCAATAACGGACGTACCAACGCGAATGCCACCAAGACAAACAAAAGCCCGCCACCGATACTCCAGAAAGCGGCCGTCATGTTTGAGTCGAAACTTGCTAGCACCAACGCGAGCAAACACCAAGCCATCGCATCGTCAATCGCCCCTGCACCAATTGCAACGGTTCCCATCAAGGTCCCTGCCAATCCCTTGAAGTGAATAATGCGAGCCAACATTGGGAATGCCGTGATACACATCGAGGCCCCTAAGAACAGCATGGCTTCTGACTGCTTCGTTCTTTCAGGAAAGAGATCGGTGTAGTGAAAAAAATACCATCCAAGACCTGCCCCTAAAACAAAAGGGGCTATCATGCCTGCCATTGAAACCGCAAGCGAGCTCTTGAAATGCCTTCGAACAATGTCAACTCGAAATTCTAACCCCACAATAAACATGTACAGAGCGAGCCCCAACTGGGAGGCGGGGAAGAGATAGCTCTGTGTGTCTCGAGTCAGTTGAGTCTTGTCCCAAGGGAACATCGTCTTTTGCAACTCGGGCAACAGCAGTCCAAACAAAGATGGACCGAGCAATACGCCTGCAATCATCTCAGCAACCACCTGGGGTTGTCCAAAATACTTCGCAATCATGCCGACGATGCGACATGCAATGAGAATGACACCGATTTGAAAGAAAAACTGTACGGCTAAGTGAACGTTGCTGACCGGATTCATAGGTTAATGCTATTCGAGATTAGGACCATAACTTCTTTTCTTCCTCATGCGGCTTTCGTGCAACGCGAAGAAGCGAAGCGAGTTGCTCGAGCTCCCGCTGACTCAAGTGTCCAAGCTGTTTTTCATGACACTGCTTGAGGGGCAGAGCAATGTTATTGAGCAAGTCCAGTCCGTTTTTGGTAATGCTGATGAGAACCAAGCGTCGATTTTCGGCTGGACGCGTTCGCAAAATCAACGAACCATTCTCAAGCTTGTCCAACATCCGCGTGATATCAGGTGATTTCGAAATCATCTGATTCGCGATCGTGAGTGTTGGGACCGGTTCCGGGTGATGGGCTGCCAGCAAACGCAGCACGTTGTATTGCTGGGAAGTAATTCCACGCGGTCCGAAGACCTCCTCTTCCAAAGCTCGCAAGCGATCGTAGGTTCGCCAAAGATTGAGGTAAACCTCCTGCTCTAGCGAATCGAATTCGACCGTTTTGTCCGTTTTTTTCCCCATACCCTGAATATAGTTGTGCAAACGACTATTGTCCAGACAGCCTTTTGCCGGCTCGCGGGCTTGGATAGTAATCTCTGTGACTTTTCCTCCCCTTCTCCTCCCCAGGAGGAGAAGGGGCCGGGGGATGAGGAGGCTGGCGGCTACAATATGACGGCAGTCCATCGCACGTTCTTTGAGCGACTACGGCGCTTTGGTGAAGTGCGCTAAATGCTACTTGTTGCAAATTGTTAGAACCCCAGACTTCTCGCACCAAACCGAACGGACTGCTCAAATTGGGAACACCTCCTCATCCCCCAACCCCTTCTCCTCCAGGGAGGAGAAGGGGAGTTAGAATATCAGGCGCCCCAGTAATACGCCGCCGCCCCTCTTCAGGAATTTTCATGTCGAGTAGAGTTTCCGCACTTTCAACCATTCTCCGTTCACCCCTGCGGATCCTTACGCTCGTATTGATGCTGGTGTTTACGGCCGAAGTTGCGGTCATGTTGGTCTTGCCCTTCATTACCCCAACAGTGATCGGCGAGGGTGCACGTGCGATCCTGGACGCTCTTCTTTTGACGATGGTGTGTGCCCCTGTTTTGTGGTGGGTAATTATTGGCCCGCTTCGCAAAATTGCAATTCAAGAGCACCAGCGCAGCGAAACCAT
>CANHVO010000342.1 GCA_947463915.1 Planctomycetaceae bacterium | reverse complement strand
GTCACTGATGAATCGCATGGGAGTATCGGCCGATAGATTTGGCGATGCCGAAAAACCGTTGGCAGATCTATAAACGCGGTGCCGCTCAATCATTCGTTTAACAGTCAGCCGTAGGCGTACTGTCAAAGAAACGAAGTACGCCTACGGCTGACTGTTAAACGTGTCTGCGATCCCTGTCCGCTCAATGCCCGACCGGTGTTACCAACGTAGCTCGCTGTTTACTCACAGCGATGCTCAAAATGGAACCGCTTGTAAACGGCAAATAGTCTGACTCGATACCATCGGAAAACACGACGCCGTTTTCGGGCATGAGCGACTCGATGACCAGTTTTTCCTCTCCTTCGATTCGCCCCATAACCAAGCCTGTTTTGCTGGTACGGCTCTTGAAAGGTTCGCGAACAGCCCAAACCAATTCGCGAGCATCCCAAGGTATTGGTTTAGGAACAGGAACCTTAGTCCCGAGAAACTGAGCCATTCCGCAAGTCATGTTGTAGACTGAGGAAAGCCAGCCGGTAGATCCAACGCCGGTTGAAACGAGCATACCACTCGACGACTGAGCTTCGGTTTTTCCGCCCACTTCCAAAACATAGCGAGCCGAAACATGTGATGAGCAACCTACGAACAAATCGTTGAACGCGAGCATTTGTTGGCCGTCGTTCAAGTGAGCATCGATCATGGTAACCTTGACTGAGGCAAAACGGCCGTCCAATACTTGCCTGACTGCTTTGACTGCTTGAGCAGCCCGAAACGGCATCAACAGGCCATCTATACGACTTGGATCCGGGTTGACGGCAACAATGGGCGTATCGTTTACGTACTTCGCAACGTTCGCGACCAATCCATCCTGGCCGACGACAACCACCGCAACACACCCCAAAAAGTTGTAGTTAGGAACGTAACTCCGGTCGATGACCTTCACAGGAAAGCCAAATTGCAATTCACGTTCTAGCAGCGAAACTTCGTCATGATAAATTCGATCTTCGGTAACGTATTCGTTGAAGCTAGCCTGAGTGCTAGCTTTAGGGGGTGCCTTGCCTCGCCTTTTGCCCCAGTTTGTGTTCTGTTCGGCGTCCGGTTCTTGTGTCGAGTTAAGAGCTTGAGCAGTCTTGAGCCGAAACTCCGCTTGCCCGGTTGTTCCCCAACGCCTGCGTAGTCCTTGGAGCCGCGTGGTCCGCGTCACAATCACGATCGACGGATTGATACGCATCACAGCTACGACTCCTTGCGCTGTGTCAGCGACGACAAAAGTTCGGGAGAAATATTAAGTTCGCCAATCTTCGAAGCGTTCTCGGCCAATTCGCGGAACGCGACCGCAATATTTTGGCCTGCGTCTCCCCCTCCAGACACTGCCATCAAGATTCGCCAATCGATCTGCTTGAGCGGCTCCAAAGTTGCTTGCAAGGCAAACGCTTTGGACTCCGCTTCTTTGCGGTCGTTGGCTACTCTGTTGTCGACTAAAGAAGCCCGCCTCTCTTCAATCGAGATGTCGGCTGACAACTGCGACTCGCGAACCTCTCGTTTCTTGTTTTCAACCAAGATCTCGGTGTTCAGTTCGTTTTCACGAATGGTCCGTTCCATATCGACGGCCGCATTTCGCCTTGCGAAAATCGCTTCATCCGCCTCCCGAAGGAGATCTTCTCGTGCCTTCGCCTGCAAGGCTTTGGACATTTCTGGCGTGGCTTTGATACCGACGATATGAAACTCTAGGATTTCGATCCCAAGCTGAGCCACCACTGGTGCTTGCCCTAAGCTAGCTTGAACATGCTGCACAAGTCCGTCGGCATCTCCGAGCAGCTCCTTGAGCGATCGCTTTTGGATGTACGATCTGGCCAGAATCTGCGCCGCGTTGGTGAGACGCTCCGATAACTTATTGGGATCGTCGCTACGATATCGATTTAGTCCTTGGACGCTAAAATCAAGAACGCTTGCGAGCTTCTTTGGGTCCGAAGTTCGATAGGTTAACTGACCTTGAACTGCGATTTCTTGGAAATCCGAAGTTGCCTCATTGAAAACAAACGGGCTGTCTGTGCTCGCGAGTGGGATCAGAGCAATTTCGGAAAAAGGGGCAAAGTAGAAGAAGGCCAAACCAGCACCGTCCCGAACCAATTTGCCTCGTCGGTATTGGAGCACGTGTGTGGTGGGAGCTACTTTCAAATATCGAATACCAAGCAAGATGCAATCTCCAGACGCGAAGCGAAAAGATTTTATGGCTAGAGTATAGTCGCTGGCGCCCTAAAAGCGGTCGGACGGGGCCTGGAACCGAGAAGATGTCCTTTACCACGCCCGGAAAGGCCGTCCCTATTTGAACGGCTCGATAGGCAACGTTGTTTCGCATTTTGTAGCGAAACTCGTCAAGAGTTTCGGTGGTTTATGCAATGCAGCCGAAAGTTTTGACGACTTTCGCTACAGAAAAGCCCAATTTACATTGAGCAGAATGCGAAACAGCGTTGCCCGATAGGCCTGTTGATTTCGTCATTTAACATTCAGCCGTAGGCGTACTGTCAAAGAAGCGAAGTACGCCTACGGCTGACTGTTAAACGATGTGCAATTGAAAAAGTATTGAATCAACAAGCCCCGGGCTCGTCTGGGGCCACTGAAAACCAACTTGAAAACACGATGCGTCCTCAAAGGCTTCTGGGGTCGCTACGCAACGAAAGCTACTCATTGCGAGGATGCTGAAAGTCCGACACCAACACTCCCTGTTACTTCGTTTTCAGGTCAAATACTTTTAGCTCAGTGGTGCTTGCAGTGATTTCTGCCTTGAGTGTCGTCTTCTGCTTGGAATCGTACTTTCCCTTCAAGAGATCTGGGCCACCATCGAAGTTTCCCATCATTTTCTGTGCCGGCGTAGGTTTGACAGAGGGGTCAGGCCATAGGATCGCGACGGAGTAGTTGCCCTGTGGTATGCCCGGTTCCCCATCGCACACGACTTTGTATTTCCCCTCTGCATTGCAAGACGCTGTTGCAACCGGTCCATCACCGGCTGGGAAGAATAGCAAAGTAGCGCCTTCGGCTGGCTTACCGTCAACAGCAACACTGCCAGTGACTTGCACCATCTTGTTGCCACCGCCACATCCAGCGATGAAGGCACAAAACACTATTAGGCTAAGAGAGCAAAAGTTATGGAATGGAGTTGTCATTTTGTTTCTGAAAAAGGGTACATTGATTCAATCGTTCGCGAAATGACAGGCAGGGTTTATCCCTGAATTGCGTTGAATAAAGCCTGTACTCGTTGGCGGAAAATGTAAAACTTCCTGGAGTTGGAGGCAGGTCAGGAACTCTTACGAGATTCCATTACTTGCGTAAAGAAAAGGCCGAAGCTGTTGCCTGCTTCGGCCCTGGGAAAGACCATTCAAAAACTATTCCGGAGCATCGACGTTTTCACCACCATCTCGGCTAACGAAAGCAACTAGAACGTTATTGCTGATACTTTGACTCATGAAGAAAACGGAGCCATCGCCACGAGTTACTTGCACGCCGCCAGTATGGAACGAGTAGGGGTTATCTTCGTTCCAAACGTTAATTACCGTACAGCCTTGCTGAGTCGGGTTCGTAATGTCCGCTCCGCTAAGACCGCGAATCTGTCTCGCGATGTTGACGTCCCCATAAAAGGAATTGAGGCCGAGTCCATTATCAGTCAGTGTCGTGCCAGGAAACGGCCTACCCTTGAAGTATCGCTTCTGCATGCCAGCTTGTTCGACAAAGCAAATGGTATTGGAAAGTCCGTCAGTTACTTCGCTGAACCGGACCGTGCTCCTTGCTTCAATATTGCCAGATGGAACAGAAAGCATTGCATTGTCGGTTGTCGTATTCGGCAAGCCAACGCATTGGTTGAGAGTTCCGCGAATGGCTCGTATTGGCCGATAATCCGTACGCGGGAGAATGTAAGGCGTCGTCGGCGAAATCGGTAATCCGCTGAGCGCAAAGAAAGGCCCGTAGTCAGAGAAATTAGTTGGGGTTGATGGACAGATAAAACCAGGAACCGTGGCGTATCCCGTAATCGAAGCCGTTCCAAGTGGCGGAGCCATGTTGACGGGATCAATGTACGATCGTTTCAAGTCGAAAATTTGGTAAATCGTACTTTGCTCAAGATACGGTAGCAACCGGAACAAAACGCCGAAGGTCGCTCTTTGAGCGTAGGGGTTACCAGGCGAAGTCGGGTATTCCGCAACCGGAATGACACGTCCCCAAGCTGGAATGAACTTGAAAGTCGACTCGTGATTGTGAATCGCTAACCCCAGTTGCTTCATGTTGTTGCCGCATTGCATCCGTCGAGCTGCCTCGCGAGCCGCTTGCACTGCAGGAAGCAAAAGACCAACCAAAATTCCAATAATCGCAATGACGACCAGCAACTCTACCAACGTAAAGCCTGTCCGCAAAAATTTCCGCTTCATCAGACACCCACCAATCAGAAAGAGAGAGAAAAGCAAACCAATTGTTCCATCAAGTGTAGCGTTTGAAATTCACCAATGTTGCAAGAGATCAAAATCTTCCGTTTTGATATCCTCGGGCACTCCAATCATTGCTGCGACTGCGAATCAAACCCAACGAATCGCCAGAATAGCAATTTCTTGTCCTAGTTGCCAGCGATTAAAACGAATATGAAGAATGCTTAACCAAGCCACCGGTGCAATCGGGAAACAAAGTATCTCGTAGCGAAACTCGTCAAGAGGTTCGGTCGCTTCCTTTTCGTTGCTCCGAGAGAATCCGGCTCGATGTCAACACCGGCTAACCACACTTCCCTCGCGGGCCATTCTTATCTATTTCCCACTAAACAATCCGAACCCGGACTGTCGGCGAGCGTTGCCTGTTGCCCAATGCGTCAAAGGCCTCAACAAATAGATCAAAGACTCCCATCGGCAAGTCGATGCGGGTTGAAAGGGCAGAGAGGCCATCGGCAAGTACAACCGGCGACTGACTGTCAATGCTTTGCATGACTCGATACCGTGAGCCATTTCCCGCGGAAGCCCACGCCAAAGACAAACCACCATTCTGCAAAGCCGTTGTCAACTCGAATGTATTCAACGAGCGAATCGTTCTCGTAAAGCGACGATCCATCCCACGCCAAGCACCATCGCTTCCCACGGTCCCAATCGTGACTAAATGATCCCCCTCGAGCGAACTTCCAAACAATTGCGAAATCGCCTCATCTGTCAAATCAAAACTACCGTCCGCTCCAATCGCCCGAACTGATTCTCGCCGAGGTGCTCCATCCAACGACAAAAACAATTTCGCATTCGTCTCTTTGGCTCTACCTTGGATGCCCACGTTAGAGGTAAGCCCGTCCGCGGACCCAGTATCGTTCATGACCAACGAAACAAACGGACTAGGTGACGCGCCGCTCCCCGCCTCGTTGATATGGTTGATAATTGCCAGCACATCGAGGGGACTAATCGAAGCGTCGCGGTCCACATCCAAGTTCAATGCGTAACGACGATCCGAACTTGAGTCGTTAAGCCAATTAATCACGCCCAATACGTCCAGAGGTGAAACCGTTTCGTCCGCATCCACATCCAGCGTCGAAATCCAACTAGAACCGCGAACCGTGTAGGGTACCACATCGACAACGGCACTCCCTTGGGCCAACGTCACCCCATTGCGAACTGCAGTGATTTGAACGGTCCTGCTGCCACCATGAGCGAAAACGACATCATTCAACACAATCGACGCGCCACCCAAGACGGTCCGCTCACTGTCACCATCGCCGTCCAAGTCGATATCGTAGCGAATTCCTGTCCCACTCGCGCCCACCAGTTCAACACTTAGCGGTGTCACCGCCCCGACCGCAATCGTTGAAGCCAAGCTAATGTTCATCGCAAATGCGGGCCTGGGGCGAATTGCTAAGAACGATTCGGTATAGCTCAAACCTAAGAAACCAGTAGAAGCCCCTGAAACTTGATCACCCCGCACCATCAGATCATAACTGCCATCAAGCAGCCCAACAGCATCAACGTATCTGCCCTGGAATCGAATATCGGCCACCGTTCGGTTATTAACGACCGACGTCTGCGCAACAAACGGAACAAGGGCGCCGCCGACATCCTTTTTGCTCCATTCGAGGGCACTATTGGTCAAATTCACGATCGTATCGAATTGAATCCGAACCTGTCGCACCGAGTCGTTCCAACCTTGACCATCGAGAATCGTCACGCCAGCTACTTCAGGGATGTTGTCGATATTTAAGACGTACTCGCGGGAGACTGACGTGCTGCTGGTTAACGACAGGTCCTTGGCGATGACTTGAACTCGGTAAACGGATTGCGATTCAAAATCGAATCGTGTTCCGGATTTCACTCGAAGCTTATTGTTGACGATCTCAAAATGCTGTGCATCCGGGCCTTGCAAAGAAAGCTCATTCGACCCAAGTGCGTCGTCGGTGACGGAGACGTCGGCGACAGAGCCTGATTGTGTCAAAGTGATTTCCTCAGCCATCCGTAGCGAGATGTTGGTGAAGACAACTTCGGACGGAGCCTCATTGACATCCGTTACATTCAACACCACATCGATCGACTGGTCAGGCGATGTGCCAACCGCTGGGTCGTCCACCGATAAGGTTACACGCAAAATCGGCTTGGTTTCGAAATCAAGCGTGCTGGGTTTGAGTTTAAGCTTGCCACCAAAAACTTCGAACATCGCTACATCGGGGCCAGTCACGCTTATATTGTTGGTTCCGAGTGCATCATCATTGATTTCGAAATCAGCTACATTCATCCCAACAGTGTTTGATTCCGGGACAAAGGTGACGATATTACTCAAGGACAAGCCGGGGACTTCATTGACGTCAGCTATGTTGAGAACAACCTCGATCGATTGATCTGGCGTTGATCCAACGGTTGGGTCATCGACGGAAACGGTAACTCGAAGCGTTGATTGGGTTTCAAAATCGAGCTCCCCCGGCCTTAGTTTTAGTTTGCCGTCAGAAATTTCAAACATGACCGCATCCGGCCCACTCAGACTGAGGTCATCGCTTCCAAGTGCATCGTCGATGACGCCAATATCGGCTACAACGGCACTTCCGTTATTCGATTCTTGTACGGAGCTCAGTAAGTTGGACAGCTGCAATCCTGGAGATTCGTTGATGTCGTTCACTCTGATGACGAAAATCTTTTCAAACGTAAGGCCACGAGCGTCGGTCGTTCTCACGCGTATGCTATAGGTATCCTTTGTTTCAAAGTTGAAGACAGCGTTCGTCTTGAGCTGGTTATCGCTAATGGTAAACGCCGAGTTGTCGCTTGCCCCACTTCCGCTTACTAGACTGTATGTAAAGCTATCACCTGAATCTGGGTCCGTGGTGTTAAAATCACCGATGGTTTTTGCAATCGCGAGGTTTTCGGCGATGGTAACGCTAGAAAGCGAAATGTCCGAAGGGGGAAAGTTGTGACTGGCCTGTATTTTTAGCTTCGCCGCCCCTTGAACGAAGACGTTGAACACGTTCCCACCAATCGATTCGTCAGCGCCCTGAGTCCAACCACTACCTATGTTGACCGTGTTTCCATTGTTCCGAAAGACGGCAAGAGTGTTTGATTCGTCTGAGATGTTTAAGACTTCG
This sequence comes from Planctomycetaceae bacterium, assembly GCA_947463915.1. Taxonomy (GTDB): domain Bacteria; phylum Planctomycetota; class Planctomycetia; order Pirellulales; family Pirellulaceae; genus JBKCUI01. The sequence continues at coordinate 283 of CANHVO010000342.1, read as the reverse complement.
CGTTGGTTGAGTGTCAAAACGTTGTCGCCCGAGCCTGTAAGATCGATTCGTTCGATTCCATGAAGCCGATTGTTTGGCAAAACTGTCAGATCAAGCGTCATCGCTGCACCGACCAGTCGCAATGTATCTGAGCCAGTGCCACCGATAACACGTGAGAGATTCAAATCGCTGATGCTAATCGTGTCGTCACCCTGACCGCCGATGAGTACATCAGGTCCACCATTACCAACAAGTAAATCATTTCCTCGATGACCGTTGATTGTATTGGCAATCGCGGTCCCTG
>CANHVO010000341.1 GCA_947463915.1 Planctomycetaceae bacterium | reverse complement strand
CCTCGCTAGCATCGCTCGTTAAACTTTGACATCGGCCTCTCACAATCGAAAAATTAGACATTCATTGGCGAACATTTTTCGAAAGTTCTCGAATTGGCTAAAGAACAACGCATTGCTTGAGCAAAGCAGCATTCACCGACCTTCTCGATACCATTTTTCCTTCCGCTGGATCGCTAGCATTGCGTTGCGTCCATCGTGAATCTGTACTGTCTGGTGAAAATTGCCCCAAGGGATTGGCCGGTCGTGCCGATAGTCCGGTTAGTCAACGATAGCCAAAACGGAACAAATTACTTTTATGTCGACGAACATTGCAGAATCATTACGCAGTTCACTTCACGCGATCGTTGTCGACCGAGTGACCGTCGATGGCAATTCGATTCAGGAAACCACGCTCGTGCGGAACGGATCGTATTGCGGCCGCCGATTCGCGCTTGCCGGGTATAGTCTTGTGTGGTTTCAAGAAGAGGGGCAAGTAAAACTGTATGGCCCTCTAGGGAACCTGGAGCAATCCTGCTCCGTGGGCCAGTTTTGCTTGGCTGGTCTATCAAAACCATCAGAAACTCGCCGGGCTGCTTAGTTTGGCCCCAAGGCGATCGGCAGGCTAAAAACTAACTTAGCACGACGCGCGAACTCGTGAATTGAACCATGGATGCACTAGCTTGCGCGTCGTGCTAAATACATGGGCCCGCGCATCGCAATAAAGAACAATTGTGACAATTGTTCGACACTACTTTGGCAAGAGCCCGAGGGCCGCTTCGGATGGCCTAGCGATCACGTGGCAGGCGATCAGTTTTCCAAGTCCTTCGACACGTGGCTTTGCCGCCTCGATCGCTGCGCTGACAGCTGCAACATCACCTCGAATGACGACTGTGACGTAGCCACCGCCGAGCTTTTCTTTTCCAACAACTTCCACGGCGGCCGCTTTGCAAGCGGTATCGATCGCCTCAAAAACGGCCGTGAAGCCTTGAGTTTCAATAAATCCGAGGGCCTGGCTATTCGATGCCATATTTAATTTCTCTGAAGAGGGGTCTGAGGAAGTGGATTCGTGAACAATAACTCGCGGCCGCTTTACGACGGACTGCTCAATCAAAACATTGTATTCGTCGGGGCTCAAGATCGCTCGAAGCGCCTGCTCATCTGGTCGATTGATCAATCGCACCATCGATTTCGAAGCCGACGTGGGATTGGATTTCGGATGCATTTGGTTGGCGGTTTCAAGACCGACATCGAGAGCGGCCTGCACGTGGCTCGTTGACCCTGCGATCTTGATCACAGAACCAAGCATATCGTTCCATTCCGCTTGAAGCACAATCAATTCGGCCGCTTTGCTCATCTTATCTAAAGCAACAATGGCGGCAGTCCAGCCAAGCGTTTCCAAAATCCCAATCGCGTCCACGGTCTTGACACCCGGCTCGTTGGAATCCACCCAGTCATCGAGCGATGATAGGCTGCTTTTGCTAACCGCATTCTTGGGCACAGTACTTTTACTCATTGTTTCGGAGCCATGTCACTTAGTGGTAGATGCCGATAATAAGACTCCAAACAATACAAAGCAAAACAGGTAGCATACAGCCGCCCTCCAGCCCCCTCGTGCGGATCTCCACCCGGTGGCCAACTACCACGCTCTTTTCCCGAGCCAATTTGCATATCTGGCAAAACCTGCTTCATCGCTTCGTTCCATTGAGTCCATTGGCTACCACCAATATGGTGCAGTGTCGTTGTCGCGTAGTACCAATAGTAATAGGAAATGCGTCCATTGTCCGTCGACATCGGCTGAGAATTTAGAAAAGTTGCACCGCTTTCAATTCGAGGATCCTTGGTGTTCCATCCCAAATACAATCGACAGAGCATCCCCTCGGCCGTCATGGATGGAATAGCGATGTTATAGGATTGATAGGCGTATCGCTCTCCCTGAGAATCAGGTTTGGTTGTCCTACCCAGCCTCTGTACGGTATCCAGAAACCCATGGACTCTCTCCAGCGATTCGCTTTCGACATCCAATCCAGCCATTCTCGCACTGATTAGCGCCATGACATACCAACCTGTCACGCACGTATCGGCGCCATCACGCGGCGGATCGTAACGCCATCCACCCAACTTATTTTGCGATTTTTGGGCATAACGAACAGCCTTTTGGGCTGCTTCGCGAAGCTCTTCGTCTCCAGACATGCCATAGAGTTCACAGATTGCAATGGTGCATTGCGCTTGAGCATAAGTACGTTGATTGCCAACGGCCTGAGAAGCAAAGAAACCTTCTTTGTCCTGAAGTCGTTTGATGGCTTCGATACCTTTGCGAATATTTTCTTTGTAAAGACCAGACTTGTGCGTGTTGCCTGCCCCCATGAAAGCCAGCAATGCCATAGCTGTCGCTGCCGGCTTGTTCTCAGTCACGCCGCCATCGTTGTATGGACCAACTAGGCTCCAAGAACCGTCAGAACGCTGATTGCGTTCTAACCATTTCAAGCCCGCTTCCACTGCATCCTCTGTGCCCTGGGTACCTCCGAACTTGCGGAGCAAAGCACCTTTCATTTCCCCGGTTCGACCTCGCAAGCCACTGCTGAGCGACATTGGTATAACGATATCCGATTGCGTTAGGCTCGGCTTAAAGTCTGGAACAACCAATTCCGTAGACACGAGGTCAGGCAGGTTCGCCATGGCTTCACTGGCTTCCAACGCAGACGCATCGGAAGACAAGTCAAAGGACGCCATTTCTTGGCCGGCTTCTTCAAGTTCGCCCATCCCAGCAAACACAGAAATGGAACTTCGGATACGTTCACTAAGTGGAATCAATGCCAGCAAAAGGATGATGGCGACGTGAACCGTAAGACTAATCAACCACGACGGTGTCTCACGAAGCGTGTAAGGGAGCAAACGCTCAAGCATCGAGCCAGGCTCTTTTGGCTCGGACTCGTCCACATTTTCGCCCGAGCCGCGATAACTAGACTGTGAGTATGGATTGCCAGACGCGGAAACGGGATTCGGGTTGAAGAAGTTTAGCGAATCAAGTTCGACCGATTTTCCCTTTGTTGTATTCACAACAGCCGGCGGGACCGCAATCGATGGCGGAGGCTGTGGAGGTGCGTTTCTCGTCTTTTGCGAAGGAACAAATGGAGGAGGAGAAACAAGCGGAGGAGGACTCGAAAGAGGCGACGAGTGCCCTACTGCCGGCGGCGGAATGATTCCTTCTATGATTTCCGATGAGTTTTGAGGCACAGCTAGGCAGTCCGCGTCACTAATTTGAAACGGTCACAGGACGAAACGTTTCGGTTAATCCGATTATACGCCCAAAGCACCGCAACCATTATAACCCGCTCCAGAATGTAGGACACGTTAGAAGCACAATCAATTAGCTTCCCTGCGGATTCCGACAATTCCCCGCCGGCCCCCCGCCAAAAGGACTGGTGAGCACCTGCAAATGCCGCGAAACCGGAGAGCTCGCGCCCTGCCGCTACAGAAACATAATCGAAAGCGAGTACTATTTGCCAACGCACTCAACTACGCGTGCTTCCCATATCGCATAAACCACAACAGGCACGCAATGGTTTTGGCATCCGTAATTTTCTTGTCTCTCAGTTGTCGGTCTACTTCCGCCCAGGACAGAATCGCGTTGTCGATCTGTTCACCCGCTTCCCTGGCTGCCTCGCCGAGCGTTAACCCCTCGGCAACATAGAAGTGCATTTTCTCGTCTAGGATCCCTGGCGACATCGCAAAATTATGAATATGCGTGAGCGACTTTGCTCGAAAGCCCGTCTCCTCCTGCAATTCCAGGATTGCCGTTTCAAGCGGACTAAGGGACTTATCGAGTGTCCCAGCTGGCAATTCCAAATGCCAACGATCAATCGCGACTCGATACGTGCGAATCAAGCAGACATGATCCGCATCGACCAACGGCAGAATAACCACAGCTCCAGGATGCCGCACGATGTTTCGGACTAAATGACTACCGTCCGGCAGCAATTCGTAAACTTCTTCGATGACAAATCGCTTGGCTTGGAAGAGTTTCTTCGGCGGCCTACTCATCAGCTAGCAATTCGCTTCTGGGCGTCGTCGAACGCGGCTTCTTCGGCTTGACGATATTGCATCAAAAATGCGTCTTCAGGAGTGTCTTCATAAAAGGACTTAAGGACCCCCGTAGCACGAAAGCCAAGCTGTCGAAAGAAAAGCTGAGCCGCCAAGTTTGTTTCTCGAACTTCGAGCACGATTCGGTTACGACGTTGATACGCCAGTTTCGACACAAGCTTTTCAACCATTGCAGTTCCGACCATTTGACGCCGGAAGTCGGGATGCACCGCAAAAGACAGGATGTGGATTCGGGTTTTGTGCAGCTCATAGATCATGAACCCCGCAACCTCCTCATTTCGTTCCGCAACCATTCCAATGCAATCTCTTTGTCGCAGACAACGAATGAACTCCTCTTCCGTCCAAGGGAACTCAAAGCTCTGCCCCTCAATGGCAAGCACCGAAGGCATATCGCGGCGAATCATCCAGCGAATGTGGACGCATGACTGATCAGATTCAATGCTGGACATTAGGAAAGCTTCCTTACAAGAACGATCGCTTTTACTTCATTAAGCCACAGCCCATCCTCGAACTGCGATGCCAGGACGGTACCAAAGGCCAGCCGTCAAACCAAGATGGGTTTTGAAAATGCCCGATAACGACAAAAAGCCAAACACAACCAGACAGGACACTTGGTATTTGCGAAAGCAGACCATGCCCAATTAACAGGCAGCACGCCAACCACCCCCTCTTGCGAGGTAATGCCTGCATTTTAAGCATTGCTATCAAATCGATGCAAGTCCTTGCTGTCATTCATTTTACAAAGAACCGATTGACAGCTAACCGATTATTGGACCGCTTCGACGCGAGAGTGCGACACTCCCGGCGAGCGAAACCGATCGCGAAGGATGCAGGCGAGTCGGATGACTGAACTTAGCTGCAATCCGACGTAGTGCCCCCAGCAATCGCCAAGAAACAGGACCCGATCTTATGAACTTCGAAAACAACACTTCCTTTTCGCAACCAACCGAACAATGGCAAATGCCCGCCGAAGGTCGCCCAGCCGCAAAGACCGCCTCGTCCCGCATTCGCGACAAGGCAGCAGACGAAGCCGGCGAAAAACTCGCGGCCGAAATGAAAGTGTTTAACTCCGTCGCATTGGAGCTGAAGGCAAAACGAGATTGCTCGCTTCCTACAAGCGAAAAGTGCCGGCTAGTTTTCGAAACAGCAACAGAACTCTTTGGGGTCGCACCCACCTGGACCGCATTCTACCGCGAGACGCTTGGCGGCGACGGTGTCTCCCGAGCGCTCTTCACAGACGCCGAAGAAGCCCGGGAATACGAAGCTAGCGACGAACACTGCAAGGTCATGGAGATGCTAACAGTCCTTCGGTCTCGCGATCTACCCGAGAACGACCCTCACGAGCAACAGCGAATGATCACCGTGCGAATCCCAAAGAGCCTTCACGATTCCATTTGCGATGAAGCCAATGCATTGGCGGTTAGCGTTAACAAACTCTGCATCTCCCGCTTGCTCCAAAAAGTCGACCTCTCGATGATCCCTTCATCGACACAGAAACGACGAGGACGCCGCCCCGGTTCAGCTGGAACAAAAACAACAGCAAGCGACATCGTCGATTCTAGCGAACCAGAAGTCGCTTAATCCCAACCATCTGAACACCAACGGCGGAACCCCCGAAGCGAATTGCCTCTCCCGTCCGCGACGCGATTAAGGTATGCTCCTGGCAGCCCGGGAGGTGCATGCGATCGCTTTGCGTAAAAGCAAAGAGGAAAGTCCGGGCTCCGCAGAGCAAGGTGGTCGATAACGTCGACCAGTCGCAAGACTAGGGAAAGTGCAACAGAAAGCAAACCGCTGAGCTCGCTCAGTAAGGGTGAAACGGTGGGGTAAGAGCCCACCAGAGCCCAGGGCGACTTGGGCTGCTAGGTAAACCCCACCTGGAGCAAGAACAAACAGAACGACATGTGCCGGCTTGCTGGCACATAGATTGCGGCTCGCAATCTCGCGCGTTCGGGTTGATCGCTCGACGCCACAAGCAATTGTGGTGCTAGATAAATGATCGCAACGCGAAAGCGAACAGGACCCGGCTTACGCACCTCCCAGGCTTTTCTACTCCACCTCTTTCGAAGGCGAATCACCGCCCCACGTCTTTTGCTTAGCGAAAGCCGCCAAGACTTCCGGCTGCATTGCCTAAACCACCAAAACTCTTGACGAGCTTCGCGAAAAACGCGAGCGATCGGCGTCTACCCACGCATCCACCGAACAGCCCTTCATTCGAATCGGATAAGATCGCAGCCAAAACGCCTTGCAAACAAGAGCGATTTGTTTAAAGGTGCCACTCTAAGAAAAAAAAGGTGCCACTCTCTCTGCAAAAAAGCAAAGCAAACAGAGTCGATCTACCAACGAAAAAGGCCGGTCCCTAAGGCCGGCCTTTTTGTTTTTCGGTTAGGACTTTTTCAATCCTTTACTCTATCGAGCAACATCCGAATCCTCAGGCTGAACTTCGGTTTTAACAAGTCTTGCAGCTGAGCCTTTGGTCAAAGTAGACGCCACCCAATTGACGTATCCGAAATCGGCTTCGCTCAATCGAGAGAGAGGAACGGTCGTAAACTTGCCGTTTTCCTTCATCAGCTTAACTTTGTCAGCGTAGATGACTGCCAAACGAGCCTTGACCTGATAGGCACCACTGTTGTCGACCCATTGGCGAAACTCAGCGCCATTAAAATCAGATGATCGAGTGTTTGCCCCAAGACCAAACAAAGCGTCCAGCTCATCAACAGGAGCCTTTGTGTCCTTGGTCGCTGGCTCATCAACTGGCTTCTTTGCAGGTTCTGTCGGAGCAGGTTCTGTCGAAGCAGGCTCTGGAGTGGCGGCTGCCTTACCGAACAAAGAGTCGATGAAGCTATCGTCGGAACCGGTTGCTGCCGCAGGTTCAGACTGGACATCGGTAGCGATCGGCTTTCCAAATAAATCATCAATCGACGAGTCGACCGGCGCAGGAGTCGCAGGAACAGCGGGCTTGGAATCAAAGAGCTCGTCAATACCAGCATCAGCCACCGGCTTTGCAGGCGCGTCACCAACAGCTGGTTTTGATTCGCCACCAAACAAGTCGTCGATACCTGGTTCCGTTGTCGCAGCTTTGGCTGGGGCAGGCACATCGGCTTTGGATTCCGGTCCGAACAATTCATCGATGGAAGCATCAGCTGGCTTTGGCTCAGCTGGCGCGTCGGTCGACGGAGCCTCTACGGCAGCCTTCGGTTCCGAATTGAACAAATCGTCGATTCCAGGCTCTGTGGCTTTGACTTCAGCGGGCACCTCAGGCTCGGCAACGGCTGGCTTTGGATCCGCGCCGAACAAGTCGTCCACTGAGGCTTCCTTCGGAGCTGCCGGCTCGGTTGGCGCCGGCTCGGTTGGTGCCGGTTTTTCGCCGAACAAGTCCTCGACATCGGACTTCGGTGCTGCATCAGCTGGCATCTCAGGCTCAGCCGGTTTTGTGGCCTCAGGCGCACCCCCAAACGGATCACTGTCCGCAGGCGCAACAGGTGCCGGATCCTTGACCGGTGGTTCGCCAAATGGATTCGTTTCAGCAGGATTCTCAATTACTTCTGCTGGCGTCTCCACAACTGGTGCCGGTTTTTCGACAACAGGCGCTGGCTCCTCAACAACAGGCGGTTCAACAACAGGCGGTTCAACAACAGGCGGTTCAACAACCGGTGCCGGTTCGGCAACAGGTGCTGGCTTTTCGACAACCGGTGCTGGATTTTCGGCAACAGGTGCTGGCTCGACAACCGGTGCTGGTTTCTCGACAACCGGCGCT
>CANHVO010000340.1 GCA_947463915.1 Planctomycetaceae bacterium | reverse complement strand
TCTTGTTCGTATTGGCTGGTGGCGCAACAGGCGTTCGCGAAACCACAGGTGGATCGATGATCGTTTCGGACTTGCTCGAGTTTGAATCTGTTTTGGGAGGAAGCTCGTAGGTGTTTTTAGGGGCCGCTTCGGCAGGCGTGCGGGGCTGATTGTCTTTGAGTCTCAATGACGGACTCTTGGGCGTTGAATTTGAGTGAGGTTGTGTGGAATTGAGCTGCCGTTGCAGCTCGGCGATTTCCCTTTTCTTGAGTTCTACTTCGTGACGCATCGACTCGTACTCAGAGTCTTTTTCCATGTACGCAGCATCGTATTCATAGATGCGGTCTTCGAGCATTCGGATTTCGCTGGCCATGTTCTCAACATAGAGCTCGGTGAACGCTCGTTGCCGGCAGCCTGCAGAACACACCGCTGCCAACAGGCACAGCGCCACAAGCGGGCGAAACGGCCAAGTGCTTGCAATTTCGGGAGGGTGAGAGTCCTGCCGAGCCACAGCGCACAGGCTCCTCAGGAACGTCGATCTCCCGACATTGTTTTTTTGAGGGTGGTGGTGAGTTGGGGACAGCATAATCGAGTTGAGGGAAGTTCAGAACTTTCTCCAAACCGATGGGAATTAAGAAAATTGGAACTTTGAGTCAAGATTGCTTCGAGTAAGTGATCCGGTTTTTCGGAAATCCCGGACGTTACCTAAAAAACCAAAAATCTTCCAAGATTCAGTCACAGGCCTCGAATCTTTCTTTGTCCGTGCCCCTCATATTCGGTTGGTTTTCCAAGGTTTGCTGGTTTACAAAGGGTACTCCAGACTTGAAAACGGCGTGATGAATGGGAGCGGCAGAGCGGGGGTTTCCCGACTCTGTTTCATCAGCTTTTGGGGGAAATACCATGCTAAAGAAAGTTTTGTTGGGATCTGCAATTGTTGTTGGCTCTGGCGCTCTCTTGTTCGGCACATCGGGCGTCAGCTACATTCGAACGGGTTATCACAACCTGCGAGACACGATCAAGGAACAGATTCCTCTCGATGTCGAAATCAGCCGAGCACGTGACTTGATCAACGACTTGAAGCCTGAAATTGCAAGCAATCTCAAAGTGATTGCTCGCGAAGAAGTCGAAGTAGCTCGCTTGCAACGCGAAGTTCAAGCTAAGAATGCGTCGCTCGAAAAATCAAAGCACGATATCTTGAAGCTCAAGGACGACGTCCAGAGCGGTGCTAAGTTCGTCACTTATGGTGGTAAAGCATGGGACATGGATCAAGTCAAGAAGGACTTGTCCGGTCGATTCAAGAGCTATCAGACGCAAGAAGCGACCGCCGAGAAAGTCGAAAAGATTTTGGCCGCCCGCGAAAAGAACCTGGAAGGTGCTCGACGCAAATTGGATGAAATGCTTGCAGCAAAGCGACAGCTCGAAGTTGAAGTTGAGAATCTTCAGGCTCGATTGACCATGGTCGAAGTCGCCAAGACCAGCAGCAAGTTTTCAGTAAACGATAGCCGAGTCAGTGCCGTTCGTCAGACCGTAGCGGAAATCGGAACTCGAATTGATGTCGAGGAACGAATGGCTGATACGTTTGATACGACTGTTGGGATTCCCGTTTCCGACGATGACACACCCTCCGACTTGGTCGACCAGATTTCGGTCTACTTCAGTCAAGCTCAAGGTGATGTAAAGGCCATCGTGGATAACCGATAGTCGCTCAAAGGGCACTCCGGAGCTCCTTCACTTTGCTCCCCTCCTCCCTTAAAGGGGAGAGGGGCTGGGGGTGAAGGTTTTTCTGTAGCGAAAGTCGTCAAGACTTTCGGTTGCATCGCCTCAAAGGCCGAAACTCTTGACGAGTTTCGCTACAAATGCTCTACATCCTTCCCTTAAGGGGCGAGGGGAGGAAATCGTATTCGCCTATTTCTACATTGTTATTTGTTAGGGTCAAAACGAGAGGATGATAGTATGATGAGCCATCTCGCAAGACCCGTTTCCTCTTCTGCCCCGACAATCGCTATGCCTCAACCGAAAATCCTTTGGATCGATGGAGTTGGAAGCTATGCGATTTGCGATCAAAACGAAGTCACGATCGGACAGGCTTTTCCAGGCAATCAAGTTGACTTGGCAATACGTGGGGATTTAAGCCGGCGCGCAGCCGTGATCCGCAGGCATGGCGAAGACCATTTGGTTCAGCCGTTGCAAAGCGTCCACGTGAACGGTACCGAAATAGATCGCGCCGTCGTGCTTTGTGATGGATCGATCATCTCGCTTGGCTCACGGATTGAGCTTCGCTATGTGAAGCCCACGCAATTGAGCGGTTCGGCTCGATTGGAATTGATTGGGCATACGCGATGGCAGCCGCTCCTCTCTGCGGCTTTGCTGATGGGAGAATCCTGCGTCTTGGGCCCAGAGTTAAACTCGCACGTGGTTTGTCCAGACTGGACGACCAAAGTCGTGTTGTTTCGCAATGGCAAAGAATGGATGTGTCGCGTCAGCGAGCAAGCCAACATCCAGATCGACGGCAAGCTGGTACGCGCCCCCTTTCCATTGGTTCAAGGCCAGAGGATCCGAGGCGATGAAATTTCGATGACACTCGAATAATGCTACCAAGTTTTTGCGGGCTGAAACGAAAGTCATACCAGAGTAAATTAGGCAATTCCAAGGTTTCACGCGAATTAGATATGTCCGCGTTTGTGGAAAAGGTGACGGAGAGAAGATAATGTTTACAATGCTCCGACGCCGACCACGAGAAATTTTGGCTAAAAATCCCACCGAGGGCTTGCCCCTTGGTAACCATTCCAACGAACTCAGCAGATCAGAACCCATCGGTGTTTCGATGAAATTCCAATACGGCAGCGGCGATACTCCACTCGATGGCTACAAGATCAAACGCGGCGTCGGCTCAGGCGGCTTCGGCGAAGTCTATTTCGCCGAGAGTGACTCGGGCAAGGAAGTCGCTCTCAAGCGTATTCAAAAGAACTTGGAAGTTGAAGTCCGTGGCGTTCGACATTGCCTAAACCTCCGACATCCAAACTTAGTTGCCATCTACGACATCAAGTTCGACAAAATCGAACAGGGGTGGATCGTGATGGAGTACATCGACGGCGATTCGCTGCGCGACTTAATGGACAAAGCGCCACAAGGGATGCCCGCCGCTGAAACGATGCAGTGGTTTGCTCAGCTGGCCGCTGGGGTTGCATACCTTCACGATCAAGGAATCGTGCACCGCGACCTCAAGCCCGCCAATGTCTTTACCGATGGCGGCTTGATCAAGATCGGTGACTATGGACTTTCTAAGTACATCAGCGCATCGCGTCGTGGTGGCCAAACCGAAAGCGTTGGCACCTTTCACTATATGGCTCCCGAAATCGGCAAAGGGGAATACGGCAAAGAGATCGACATCTACTCATTGGGAATCATCCTCTATGAGCTCTTGACCGGAACCGTACCTTTTGACGGTGAGAGCAGCCAGGAGATCATTCTCAAACACTTGACTGCTGATCCTGATTTGTCCCAGGTCCCACAACCGTTCGCTTATGTGATTCAGAAGTCGATGGCTAAGAATCCGACCTCTCGTTTCCGAGATTGCCGCGAAATGCTAACAGCCCTTGGATGGGGGCTCGATGCGAGTGGCTTGGCGATCAAAGTGACCAATGCTGTCGACGTGAATGTTCCGCCATTATTGCAACCAGCAAGAACCGCAAGCAGGGCAACCGAGATACCGATCGCAAGACCGATCGGAAGCTTCGACGCAACCGTAGCGGGCTCGCCCCCTGTCCAAGGCAAATCAGATCCTTGGAAGTATCGCAACGGCCGAAACCGCGACAACATCACCGATAGTCTCTACAGGGAACCCGTCGCTCGAGCGATCCATCAAGCCGTTGGTGAAGCCCAAACATTCTTCAGGAGCCTACCACCGGGTGGACGTGGAGTTGCGATCGCAGTGTCGATCATTTTCCTGCTGATGAATTCGGCTTGGATCGCTCCGATGATGTTTTTGTTTTTGGGCGCTTACGTGTGCTATTACGTCGTCTGGTATTTGCTTGGAGGAGCGAACAAGCCGATCCCTGCAAATGCGACTGGGGCGAGGCCTCAATACGCACGATACGATCAGCCCGTGCGAACATCACCTGCGATGGTTCAGCCGACGGTTCACTATCAAAATGCACCGCCAGCGGCGCTAAAGCCCACACCCATTCCCTATCGAGTTGCACTACGCAATTGGCAAACCGAACAGCGAAACGATCTCAAGAAGCGAGGCTTTTGGACTCGAAGTCACGAATACACCCGAAGCTGGACCGTTTCAGGAATTGTGACTGCAGTCCTCGCCGTATGCGGCGGTATGCTGACGATAGCTCGATACGACGGAAATGCGAACCCACTCGTCAGTGGCATCGCTTGGGTCAGCATCATGTCCCTGGCGATGACTTGGACCGTGTTGTTTTTGGCTCGACGCTGGGAATCGAGAGACGAGGACTCAATCGTCTTTCGGTTCGTTCAACTAACGGCCGGCGTGCTCCTCGGTGTAGGAAGCTACTCCTTGAGCGAATTCCTCATGGTTCCATGGTCTGACATTGCAACTAGCCAGAACTTTGTCGTGATCAACGATGGCAATGTTATGTGGAATAAGAGCTGGAAAGGGTTTTACGACCAAAACTCGGTGCCTCTGCTTGCCGGTCACATCGCTTACTTTGGTTCGCTGATGTGGATGGTTCGGTGGTGGCGACAATCGGATATCCTTCGCAAAAGTCGCTTCAGCGCTTGGTCCATTGCCTGGAGCGTTGCGATGGCTGCCCTGGTGCAAGGCTTTTTCTACTTCCCTGCCCCATGGTGCTTCATCCTGGCTGGTGTCACATCCTTCTCATTGCAAATGTCATCGCCCTGGATGGATTTCAAGCAGAACAAACAGATAACGTAAGTTAGTGCCAAAAACCGGAAGTTCCTTGGCTGTGCGTCCCAAGGCAGAGCCTTGGAACGAGGGTAATGAGTAAGAAGTGGTCCATGCTAAGAGTGCGACCGCAATCGAATGGCAATTCAAATACGAACCGGAATAGAGAACATCATGCGCACTACCCTTTCGATCGTCATTTTGCAACTGACCGCAATGGTTGGCCTTGCAGCCATGGCTGTCGCCCAATCGGAAGAGACTTCAACTCCGCCGACTCCTGTGGTGGAACAGAATGAAGTTGCGAAGCAATCTGAAGAAGCAAAAGTCGATGGCGATGCAAAGCAAGATGGCGATGCAAAGCATGAGGGAGAAGCAGCGCGAAGAGGTAAGACCATCTCGTTGCTTTACAAAAGGCTAGAGGAAGCATACTCGGCGATCAAAAAAATAGAGTCCGAATTCGAAAAGTTAGATATGAGTAACATCGAAGCGTTAAAGGCAGTGACGAATGCGTCCCCTTTGATGAGTGCCATGCCGAAATCACCGCAGGAACCGCCAGACACATCGATATCTTCTCCACCAGAAACGCCTGCTATCCCAAGCACACCAGTTCCGGCAAAAGCCGAAGTCGATGGCAGTGAGTCTTTCGACACAGTTGCAGGTGACATCCCTTCTGCGGACGAAGTGGGAAAGTACATTGATACGATGCCGATCCCTGTCTTGAATGGGAGCACCCCTGAGTGGGTCAAAAACGGCCTGGTTCTTGGTGAAGAGCTTAGCTTTGCTATCAGCAGCACCTTTATGGCCGACCTGGAACAGTGCCGAGAGGATCTGAAATCCAGAATGATGTCCGAAGTTCGAGACTATTTGGACAAAAATGTTTTGCAAATCGCCCAAGCTCATAGCCTGCCAGAATTAACCCAGGAATACGTTGAAAAGTATTGGGTCAAGAAAGGCCAAGTTTTCGACAACATCCAAGATCGCCCCGCCGGCTCCTACCATCAGTTATGGATTGGACTTCACATTTCTTCGGAGCAACTTGCCAAGATTCGGGAATGGGAAAAGCAAACCGTGCGGGAACAACGCACGAGGAAAGTGGGTGTTTTCGGTGGTTTAGGAGTCTGTGCGATAACGCTCCTGTCCGGGGCAGTTGGGCTGTTAGCACGCCGTGAAAAAGCTAAACTCAAGGCATGAGCGAAGATTCCTCCAACCAAAATTCACCCGAAAAACTCCTTGTCGATAGTATTCGGGCCGGCAACACCGACGCTTGGCAGCAACTGATCGACCGTTTCGAAGGTCGACTTTTGGCCTTCGTTGGCTCACGGCTCATCGATCGTTCGCATGCCGAGGATATCGTCCAAGAAACCTTTGTGGGCTTCTTAAACAGTTTGCCGAATTTCGATTGCCAACGGCCTTTGGAGAGCTACCTGTTCTCGATCGCGGCGTACAAACTGACCGACCATCTTCGCCGCGAGGGACGTCGCCATACTATGGCTTTTTATACTGGCGACGACTCCAGTGACGGTGCACAGCAAGTTCCTGGTGCTCATCGGGCTGTGAGCAGTCTCGCTCAATCGGTCGAACGTCGCGACACCGAAGAACTCGCTTTGGTCGAGGCATTAAAAGACCAAATCGACAAATGGCAAGCCAAATCGGACTGGCTCAAACTGATGTGCATCGAACTACTCTTTGTCGCCGGAATGAGCAACAAAGACACTTCCGAACTACTCGGCATCACTGAACAGCAAGTCGCAAACTACAAGTCCGATTTCCTCCTGCGTTCCAAAACACTCATCAGCCGAATCGCTGGCCGCGAGTCGTTTCCCGAGCTGGGTTAAGTTCAATTTGATTTAGTCGTTTAACGGTCTGCCGTAGGCGTACCGAATTCTTTTCGCAGTACGCCTACGGCTGACTGTTAAACGATGTCCCCTCACCGGACGGCTTGCCATCTGGTGCCCTTAGCAGGCCTGACTTGCGAATCCCTTCGCTGCCTTTAATCCTCTAAACTGCTTACGATTTTGTCGACCTCTTCGGTAGTCAGAACCTGCCTGACTTTTTCGAGCATTTTGCGGAAATGTCGCTTGCTCTCATAACCAGAGCAAGCACATTTCCAAAATCGCTACCCTTCGGTTTTAGCGAACCATCTTTGGCATCCATTGTCTCTCTGTCGCAAAACATTCTATTTCTTGAATCAGGACGAGTTGCAATGGCGGGAAAAATGACTCGAATCTTGTACATCGAGCAAAAAACGGGGTACGCAGATTTTGGGCCTGCGAGAATTGGCCGCGCGACATTTTCGCATTCAAGACGAACCATCTACTATCGAGGTAAATCGTTCCACTCGTCTGCGGGCCAGGGTATTGCAGGGAATTATTTCGATTCGGAGTCCGGCGACGAGTACTGGATTTCCGGCCCCAAGAGGAACGGCCAAGACCGACATTGGGCAGGTGGTGGGCCTGTTACCATAGATGAGGACATTGCCGATGAGTACTGGCGCGAAATTCGTAAATGTGCTCGCAAGAATCGTTCAGAAGCGTCTTGATCGGTGGTACAACGATCGGTGGTACAACGATCGGTGGTACAACGATCGGTGGTACAACGATCGGTGGTACAACGATCGGTTAGCACACCAAGCACGTTGCGAATTTGGGCTCAAGGCCCTCGTTCGCTAGTTTGGATTTACTGTGTGGAAGTGTGGACTTTCTGTTCGGCAACAATTGAGGACAATTGTGCGACGCTTTTTCGCCCTTCGGGCGCGGTGCCGGTGTTGGGAATTGGAGAAAACGCTTGGTTTTTTGACGGTTTACCGAAAATTCGATTTTCCTCACACTTACCAAAACGGACTTGGACCTTGGTATAACATTAGCCCCAATCTAGCGGTTCATACAACAAGGATTCACGCCCGTGCTCGCCAAGTTAAAAACCTATTCGCTGCTTGGCATCGAAGCCATGCCGGTCGATGTCGAAGTCGACTTATCTCCGGCCCCGCTCCCCAAAACCGTAATTG
>CANHVO010000339.1 GCA_947463915.1 Planctomycetaceae bacterium | reverse complement strand
TAAACTCAAGCGAATTCGTTTACGTCGATTAGGGGCAGATCAATCATGGGACTCTTTAGTCGCCGACAATTTTTGGCCGAGAACGCGATGGGGATTGGCTCCATTGCGCTCACTTGGCTGTTGCAGCAAGAGCAGGGCAAGAAACCGAAGGCCATTGCACTTGCCAAACCGCACAATGACTTGCTCCCTCGAAAGCCGCATTTCGAGCCCAAGGCAAAAGCGATGATCTCGTTGTTCCAACACGGTGGTCCATCGCACATGGACTTGACCGACCCCAAGCCGGAGCTAACGAAGTACAGTGGCACCGACTACAAAGAGGATATCCACTTTAGCTTTGTGAACGAGGCGAGCAAGAAGCTTTTCGGAAGCCCCTTTCAGTTCAAGGCCCATGGTCAATGTGGGACAGAGCTTTCCGAACTGCTGCCTCACACCGCAGAGATTGTGGACGACATGTGCCTCATCCGCAGCATGCATACCGGCGCGAATGGGCACGAAGTTTCGATTCGCTATTTCCATGGCGGAATACCGGGTGTGTTGGGACGACCAACGCTGGGCTCGTGGCTGGTTTATGCCTTGGGCTCCGAGTCGCAGAACTTGCCAGCTTACATGGTGTTAACGGATCCGGGCGGGCTTCCAGTGGATGGCGTAACCAATTGGGCCAACGGCTTCATGCCGGCTATGTTTCAAGGGACTGTCCTTCGACCCAAGGAGCCTCGCATTCTCAATCTTGAGCCACCGCCGCATATCCGAGGCAAGTTCCAAGAGCAGAATCTTGCGTTCTTGCAGGATTTGAATCGCCGACATCTTGAATCGCACCCCGGTGAATCGGAGTTGGAAGCGAGGATCGCGAGCTATGAACTGGCGGCCCGCATGCAGACAGCCGCCGCCGAGGCGCTCGACATCGAAAAAGAAACAGCTGCAACGCATCAGATGTATGGTCTGGATAATCCCGAAACGAAAGAGTACGGCACTCGTTGCTTGATCGCGCGACGTTTGGTCGAGCGTGGTGTTCGCTTCGTCCAATTGTTTCACAGTGGACAACCGTGGGACAATCACAGCGGGATTGTGAACGGGCTAAAATCGATTTGCAAGAAGACGGATAAGCCTGCAGCGGCCTTGGTCAAGGATCTCAAGCAACGCGGCATGCTCGACTCAACCATTGTGCACTGGGGTGGCGAGATCGGACGACTGCCTGTGACGCAAGAACATGGCTCGCCTGAGAAGGCCGGCCGCGATCACAATGGACAAGGCTTCAGCATTTGGATGGCCGGTGGTGGATTCAAACCGGGTATGACTTTCGGTAAGACCGATGAGTTCGGGCACCGAGCGGTCGAGAATGTCGTAACACCGAACGACTTCCAAGCTACCGTACTCAATCAATTTGGTTTGAAGCATGAAGAGACGTTATACATCCACAGCGGCCAAGAGCAAATCATCACGAATAAACGCCCAGCTCGAGTCGTCAAAGAGATTATTGGGTAGCAGGTTTCGTGAGAAACCTGATGCAATCGAATGGTTCTTGAACGCAGATTTCTCACGAAATCTGCTACATATTATTGCCAAAAATGCTCCACGGCCTTCGCCATTAACCTAAGAAAAACACCATGAATCGGTTCCATCAAAAGTCACTTCCTTGCCTCGCTTCGCTTTCGCTGCTCGTTACCTTTCCGCTCTGGACAGCTCCAGCCTGCATAGCCGAAGACGTTGATCCAACTCGATTTGAAAAGGTCACAATTGCTACAGGTTTGGTCCAGCCGATGCAGATGGCCAATGCTCCCGATGGCCGGATCTTTTTGATCGAACTCGCTGGCAATGTGAAATTGATTGACCCAGCGACCAAAACAACCAAGGTGATTGCCAAAATTGAAGTGACAACCGAACAAGAAAACGGGCTGATCGGGATTTGTCTTGATCCCAAGTTTTCCGAGAATGGTTGGGTCTATCTGCAATACTCTCCACCCAGCTTTCCAGGTCAGCAACTAAGCCGCTTTCGATTTAAGAACGACACCTTGGACTTGGCTTCTGAGCAGAAGCTGTTTCGTTTCGAAGAACAGCGTCGCGAATGCTGCCACCATGCGGGTTCGATGACGTTTGGTCCAGATGGCTGTCTTTACGTTGGAACCGGTGACAACACCAATCCGTTCAATGACTCCGAAGGTTACGCTCCAACCGATCAGCGACCCAACCGTGAACCTTGGGATGGTTTGCGAACGGCCGGCAACACCAAGAGCTACAACGGCAAAGTGCTTCGCATTCGGCCGAACCCAACCGAGGGCTATTCCATTCCGGATGGCAATCTGTTCCCCAAGGATGGATCGGTTGGGCATCCTGAAATTTACGTGATGGGATGTCGCAATCCATGGCGGATCAGCGTGGATCAGAAGACAGGGTTTTTGTATTGGGGTGATGTCGGTCCGGACGCGGGTGGCGATGGTCCGCGTGGTCCGAAAGGCTACGACGAAGTCAATCAAGCGCGGACTGCGGGCAACTTCGGCTGGCCATGCTTCATCGGCCCTAATCGTCCTTATAACATTGTCGACTTTACGACCGGAAAAATCGGTGAACCGCAAGACCCGGCTCACCCAACCAATCACTCTGTGAACAACACCGGCGCAAAGGACTTGCCACCACTTCAGCCACCATTTATTTATTATCCGGCGGGTGAATCCAAAGAGTTTCCAGAGGTCGGGACGGGTGGGCGGACGGCATGCGCTGGTCCCGTCTATTACTTTGATCCCAAACTGAAGTCCGATAGCAAATTCCCCGATGCTTATGACGCAACTCTGTTCGCATTCGAATGGTCGCGAAACTGGATCATGGCGGTGCATTTGGACAAGGATTCGAACATCCAAAAACTTGAGAGGTTCTTACCCGAAGCCAAAATCACGCGACCTATCCATCTCGAGTTTGACAAATCAGGTCGTTTGTACATCATCGAGTATGGCGAAACGTGGGGCGTCAATGCCGAAGCAGCCTTGCATCGCATCGAGTACGCACGTGGAAATCGAACACCGGTTGCGAAAGCCGTGGTCGAAAACAACATCGGCAAAGAGCCGCTCAAAATCAGAATGACGTCGGAAGGCTCATTCGACAAAGACGGAGATTCGCTCAAATACCGGTGGAAGCTAACTCGCACCGCTGGCGATGAGCGCACAGAAAAAGTGTTGTCCGAATCGGCATTGGCTGAAGCCATCATCGATGAGCCAGGCTCGTACACCGTGTCGCTCGAAGTCAAAGATCCCACGGGAGCATCGGATGTGGCTACGTTTCCCGTCATCGTCGGAAACGCCCGGCCCGAAGTGAAATTCTTGTCCCCCAACGATGGCGATTTCTTTACGCCTGGCGAAAAGATTACCTACAGTCTGCAAATCGATGACATTGAGGATGGTACGAGCGACTTTGACAACGCTGATGCGAGGAATCTCGAAACGATTGAGCTGTCGGCTCCGAGTAGGACCTTTGTTCAAGTCAGCCCGCTTACGTTGGGACAAACAAACAGCAAGCCGGTTCCGGTCGGCTTGGACTTAATGCGGAAAAGCGATTGCTTCAATTGCCATGCCGTCGATCGAGCGCTCGTGGGACCCATGTTTACGGAAGTCGCGAAAAAGTATCGTGATGTCCCGGGTGCTTTAGAAGCGTCGATCAAACGGGTCAGAGAAGGTTCAACCGGCGTCTGGGGCAAGGTCGCGATGCTTCCGCATGCTCAGCATACGCCGGAACAAGTCAGCGAAATGGTGCGCTATGTTTATTCGATCCAAGCCGACGCGAATTCAAAAACGGTGGGCGGCTTGAACAACACAATCGAGGTGACGGGCGATTCAAGTGGTGTTCAACTCGAAGCGTTCTACACCGACTTGGGCCGTGGCCTGATTCCTGCGTTAACCGGCTCGCAGACGGTTCGACTCCGAAGCCGCGTTGTTCAAGCGGAGCAAGTCGACACAATCAGCAAAGCCAAGGTTTTGAATTCCGATCGGGCTCAAGGCAAAGCGTTTGTCGGAGCCATTGAAAGCGGGGCGATCCTGCGGCTCAATGGTATTACGCTAACCAAAGTGAACCAGATCGTTCTTCGCGTCGCGAGCGCTGGCCAGGGTGGCTTCATCGAAGTGCATCGCGACAAAGACGATGGTGAGCTTATTGGCCGAGTTGACGTCGCGGTGAATGGCGACTGGGAAGCGTTTTCCGAGCTAGCGATGATGCTGGAGAGGCAAGAAGGCAAGCACGATTTGTATTTCGTGTTCAAGAATGAAAAAGGTGGTGGTGGGCTGATGAACATCGACTCCATCGAGTTCCGACGGTAGGCACCGCCGTTTTCGTGAAGGATGGACCAACGGAATTCGAAGTTACGTGAAGCAAATAGTCCTGAAGTTTAAATGCGATTCTTGGAGCAAAGGGGCACAGTACACCGTGATGTGTCCGAATTGTGATGACGTTGAAGTGTGTTGCCCGATGTTCTTACCAACGTCATGGTTCTTTGATGGTTGCCTGTTCAAATTAAAATGTGGATCGAATACGGGTTCGACATTATTTTCAGACCAACTCGGGAAAATTGGCGAGATTCACCAGTCTTTGTATCATTGGAATGTTTTCTACGACTCCAGTTCCTACAAACTCATTCACCTCAAACGCGGCTCGGTTCTTAGGTCTTCGTCTGAATTGATCGCGACGATTAAGTCGAACGCCATTGGCCGGGTCATTTGCACGTACAATGAGTCCAAGACGATTCCGCCTTCGCTTTTGCTGTATGTAACGATTTACTATCGGCTTGCTTTTGGGTGTGGTGGTGGTTGAAATCGCGAAAATAGCTTCTCGAAACAGTTTCCCAGTCGCGTGTACGCAATCGTCGCGGAGCGACGAGCGACAATGTCGCCCTTCGCTCCGCGAAGGTAGCGTGCTGCGAGACCGACTTTTCGTCGCAAAAGCCCCACTCCTCAATCCAAAACAAAAACGCCTCGGTCTTTTGCCGAAAAGAAATCCGGAAGGCTACCAAGCAAGTCTTTCCTTTTGCGAAGTTCGGCCTCTTCCAGCCAATGTATTTCGGATACTTCTTCGAGGTTAGGGCTTGGCTCTTGATGGACAGCCCGGGTGCATACGAGCCATTCCAGCTTCGTACCCCAAAGAGTCTTTGAGCTCCAGAGATGCTTGACGACGTCCACGTTCAAGCCGAGCTCCTCGTAGGCTTCTCGCTTTACTGCCGTCTCGAAATCTTCTCCAGCTTCGATTCCGCCACCGGGGAAACAGAGCAAGCCTGGTGCTCTAACAAATTCGGATCGTCGAATCACTAAGAAACGGGATTCCTCGATGATGATCGCGACCACGGCATGTCGTCCGCGATCGGGTGTAATTTCGTCTGAGGGCATTAAAGATGTGGAGTCGTTTTGTTTGCGTGAAACAGGCGAGTAGTATGTGGAAAACTACCGTAGCTGGATTCGCCAGAATTCAGTCGTTCTGAAATCTGGCGTTCTGAATTCAGTCGTTCTGAATTCTGGCGAATCCAGCTACGAATCGTGGGGCAGCAACAGGACGCATCCGGCAGAGGCGTCCCACTTTGAATTGCATTTCCCGAAACTAGTTCAGGCAAACGTTCAAAATCGCATTCCATCGGATCGCATTCGACTTAGAAGCTTGCTCTTGAACTGCGGAGGCAAACAATTTCGCACGATCATCTTGCCCTTCAAGCTTGAGCAACGCAGCCAATAGCAAAAGATCTTGTCCAGACTGGTTGGAAGACTCCAAAACAGATTTGGACAAATGATCAAGCGATCGATTGACGTCGACTGTGCAAGCAGCGAAGTATTCCTGGAGTGAATCCTTGGCAAGTTCGCTCGGCTGAAGCATGCTGCCTCCCTCGCAAGCTAGCTCGAGAAGTTTGAGAACGTCATCGGACGAAGGTTTCTTGGCTGCGTCAACTTCGACAGAAAAAAAGCTGAGCAACGCTTGTCGCAAGTAGACGCCGGCACCCTTTTGCTGAGTGATGCGTTCCATGCTTTTGCAGGATGTGTACGCGTCATCGAGATCACCACGGGCGACCATGTCGTCAACGAGTCCGACAGCGGCCTTGGTCCATACGGGCGAATACGGTTGCAGAATAGCGGGCTTATTTGAGACCAAGTGGATGCCTTGGTCGTGTGCCTCGGCTTTCACGTTTTCGACAGTCTCTCGGACCGTATCCATCTTGGCCACGGGAATACCATCGAGGAATCGCGATTGATCGCCGCGGGTTTGCATGGCCAATGCATTGCTAACCGTTTTGTTGGCGGCAAACGAAGTGTTTTGGAAAGTTCGAGTTGTGTTCGTGCTGGCGATAGGGAAGCCCATGTTTTGCTGGACTCCGCTCCAGGAGTTTGTATAACACGTTGGCTCATAATAAGTAGGAGCGAAATAGGTCGGCGCGTAGTAGGTTGGAGCGTAGTAGGTTGGCGTGTAGTAAACTGGAGCGAAATACGTCGGCGTGTAGTAGCTGACCGAGTAGTATCTTGGAAAAATACGGCACGATGGATAGTACGAGTAAGACGAGTAAAAACTGCTGTACCCGCCGAAGCCGCTGTAGTAATGCAAACCCCATCCATGGTGATGGCGGTGAAAGGGGTGATGAGCCAAGGCCTGAGACTCTAGGGCTGTGCTTCCAATCGCTAAGCTTCCCAAGGCTAAAGTCCATTTGGCGATCGATTTGGAAAATTGCTTTAGGCTGCGCATTTTTGGCTCTCACTGTTAGTTTGCTGGTGGTATCTGTAAAAGACACGACTCTTTTTTCGAGCGGCGGAATGACCATACCACGAATCGTAGCTGGATTCGCCAGAATTCAGTACGTTCTGAATTCTGGCGAATCCAGCTACGGTAGTTTTCTGTCCAACGCTCACTTTAGTATTGAATCTAGGTGGGGAGTTTGCCAGTACCATTCAAAGATTTGTTAGGGAAAATCGCCCCAATTGCTACTATTGGCCAACTTAGCATCATCGTAGCCCCTCCGAGAGGGACAATGCTCCAGTGGCCGATTTGGTCGAAAAAGACCATGCTGTAGAGGCCCCCCGAAAACAATCCTATGCCGACAAAAAAAAGGCCGCCAGCGAATTTCCAGGATTTACGGGTGGCCGTGGCTGGGCAAAGGCCAAGTGAAAGGACCGCGAGCGAGTGGTACATTTGATACTTCACGGCAATCTCGCATTGTCCAATTTTCTTTTGGACCTGGACTTCGTTAAGTCCGGCGTCTTGTAACCGTTTCGGGAGAGAGTGCGACCCCATGGCTCCAATGCCCACTGCGATGAGGCAAGAAACTGCCGCAAAAAAAACAAGCGAACGTGAACCAAGCATTGTGGGCCTCAGTAAAAAGATGCCGTTGACCGGTTCCAAAACCGGCTACGTTTTCGGATCAAGTATTGCCCTTGTCACTGCTTGCTACAAGCCCAGAGTAAAGCGATTGTCTCAATCGCTTGGCGGGCACTTTAGGCTCATTTCAGCCAATCGGCCACGAAGCGATTTGCTGTCTGCAATTGGTTTCGATCGTGGTTCGGCAGCCCAGAAACGATTGAGGACAGTCGTTTTACACTTTGCTACAAGCCCACGGCGAAAAAGTGTAAAGCGATTGTCTCAATCGCTTGGCGGGCACTTTAAGCTCATTTCAGCCAATCGGCCACGAAGCGATTTGCTGTCTGCAATTCGTTTCGATCGTGGTCTGGCAGCCCAGAAACGATTGAGGACAATCGTTTTACACTTTGCTACAAGCCCACGGCGTAGAAGTGTAAAGCTTTTGTCTCTTTCGCTTGGCGGTCACTTTAAGCTCATTTCAGCCAATCGGCCATGAAGCGAATTGCTGTTTGCAATTCGTTTCGATTGTGGTCTGGCAGCGCAGAAACGATTGAGGACAATCGTTTTACACTTTGCTACAAGCCC
>CANHVO010000338.1 GCA_947463915.1 Planctomycetaceae bacterium | reverse complement strand
GTGTAGCACGCCAAGCATTTGCGACTTCGGTGGGACAAGCCCACCAGTCGCTGCCCTCGCGAACTTGGGCCTTGTGCCCCAGTTCGCAACATGCTTGGTGTGCTAAAAGATCATCGCTCCCTCGCCGCCGTGTAGCACGCCAAGCATTCGCGACTTCGGCGGGACAAGCCCACCAGTCGCTGCCCTCGCTACGGCGTCGCCGTAGGCTTTCCAGGGATTACGATTTTCCGTTTTAGTTGCTTACCGAACTCGGCAGGAAGGTCTTCCAAGACACATAGCGAGGGTCGTTCAACGTGATTGCCATACCTGGATTCGTGTGTGGGCGAACCGGGGTTGTCAGCAGCTTCATTGAGGCTTGCAGTGGCGTGCGGCCGCCCTTCTTGCTGTTGCATGAAGTGCACGAACAAACCACATTCTCCCAAGTCGTTCTGCCACCTTGCGAGCGCGGTACCACGTGATCCAAACTCAGTTGGCTCATCGGACGCGTCTGGGCACAATACTGACAACGGTAGCCATCACGCGCAAAGAGTGTCTTGCGATTGAAGCGCACAGTGGACTTCGGCACTCGGTCGTAAAGCACCAATCGTACAATACGCGGTACTTGAAGCTCACGGGTTGGAGTTCGAATGAAATCCTCTCCCTCCTGCTTTTCCAACGCATGCAAATCGGACAGTTCGCACCAATTCTCAAAGTCATAATTGGCATACTGCTCATCTTCAATGACGATGACTTCCGCACACCCCCGATATAGGAGGGTCATTGCTCGACGGACATCAATGACACGCACTGCCATGTAGAAACGATTGAGTACCAAAACACTACAATCCAACGTAGAGCTCTCGCTCATCCTGACTCCTCCCGGTGGGTGATCGCTTAGAAACCGAAACACTGAAGGTCATCCGGGAACTTAGCATAACCCATTTTGGCGCGGCTCGCCAATATCCGCGAAAGAACTTCATAATTTCAAAGAACGAAAGGAATCCGTCGAATTGACTCCACTGTGAAACAGGCATCTTTGCGATGCCAAGTCCCTTAAAACCTAAGGGAGGGCGAGGCTCCTGCCGAGCCAGCGGCGTAAAAGGTTCGGCAGGAGCCTCACCCTCCCGAGTCATGACTAGCCAAGCAAAACCAACAAAAGCATCGTAATTCCTGCCAGGAAAAGAACCGTTGAACATCTTCATTGCTAGCATCGTATCCCTCATTGCTTCCGTGCTTTGGATCGGGACCTTACTCGGTTTGCCGGGCAATTGGGGGTTGGCTTTGCTGGCGGTCGCACTTGCCTATCTTGTGAATGACTCTGTTCACATCGACATCCATTCTCCTACCGTGGCCGCGATTGTCTTGTTGGCGATCGCCGGAGAAGTCGCTGAATTTGTTGCTGGAGCAGCAGGTGTTAAGCAACTTGGCGGGTCAAGACGCGGCGGTGCGTTGGCGATCGTAGGATCGGTGGTCGGAGCGGTAGCCGGGGTTTTCATCGGAGTACCTGTCCCAATTGTTGGCAGCCTCATTGCAGCAGTTCTCTTCGGTGGCGTAGGGGCTTTTGGCGGAGCCGTCGCTGGCGAACGATGGAGCGGAAAAGACTGGGATGCCAGCATACGAATCGGCTGGGGCGCTCTCTGGGGCAAGCTACTGGGGACACTACTCAAAACCATCTGTGGCACGGCTATGCTCGCGTTGGTTCTTTACGCAGTTTGGACTTAGGCCAGCCCATGGATATTGTTGAAAGGACGCAAGGCAACGAGTAAGCTTTTGTCTATGAATAAAAAGATGAGAAACACATCGAACCAACTTGTTCACGAAGAACCCGAATCGTATTGGATTCCACCGACTACGTTTCGCGTAGCGGAGTCGTTTGAAGAGTTCGTGGCCTTGAATCCCGATTTATCGGTCGAGCAGAATCCAAACGGGCAGATTGTCATTGTGTCGCCAGTCGGGAGCGAAGGCTCCAATCGCGAAATCGAGATTTCCTTTCAGTTACAGAAGTGGACTCGAACGAATCATGGGAAAGCTTTTTCGGCATCCGTACTCTTCACATTCCCGGACGGTTCGAAACGCGGTCCGGACGCTTCCTGGATCGCAACGGAACGTTGGGAAGCTTTATCGAAGGAAGACCGGGAAGCATTCGCTCCCATTTGTCCAGACTTCGTAATCGAATTGCGTTCGCGATCCGATCGCATGAAGGACCTCAATCAAAAAATGATCGACTATAGAGCGAATGGAGTTCGACTAGGCTGGCTTATCGATCCGTATGAGCGCCAGGTGTATATCTATCGTCCGAATCGGGAGATAGAGGTATTGGCTGAACCTGCGTCCCTCTCGGGCGAAGACGTCCTGCCAGACTTCGTCTTGGACTTGTTGCCGATTTGGGCGACTTAAGGTGCCATAGGCTTCCAGCATGTGAAAATGCTTTCTCACAGGCTAGAAGCCTTTGCCTCTTTTATCGTTTTCAGCCTGCCGCTCGTTCAAAAACAAATTACATCACAGCCAGATTGTCCCGATGAATAACCTCTTCGTAAGGACACTGGCCTAGGATCTGCTCGATCCGATCCGAACGACAGCCACGAATCTGCCGGACCTGTGTCGAGCTGTAATTGATCAGCCCGCGCGCAACCTCGGTCGATTGCAGATTAACGATTGAGACGATGTCCCCTTTGCCAAAGTCCCCACTCACGTCACGCACACCGATCGCCAGCAAGCTTCGGCCGTCAATGCACATGGCTTTCGCCGCCCCATCATCGACCACCAGCTGCCCCGCTGGCTGAGCTGAGAATCCGATCCATCGCTTGCGCGGTGTCAGCGTTTTGGACTGCGGCAAGAAAAGCGTCCCGGTCGCTTCGCCTTGAGCCAATTGAATCAGCACATTCGGTTCGCGTCCCCAAGCGATGATGACGGATTGGCCACTGTTGGTTACGAACTTGGCCGTCGTCAGTTTGCTGGCCATTCCGCCTTTGCTCACCCCGGTCTTTCGATCGCGAACCATGTCTTCGACCGATTCGTCGATGCGTTCCACCGTCGAAACAACGCGAGCCTCTGGATCGCGAGGGTCCCGATCAAACAGCCCTCGCACATCGCTTAGAATCGCGAGGACACTCCCCTCAAGCAAACCAGCCACCATTCCAGCAAGACGATCGTTATCTCCAAACGTCGTCTTCAACTCATCGACCGCAACCGTATCGTTCTCGTTAATGATCGGAATGGCCCCCATCTCAAGAAGCCGGCGCAAAGTATTGCGAACATTGAGATACGCGACGCGGTCATCTAACTCCGAGGCGGTCAACAGAATCTGCGCAGCATGACGACCATGCTCTGCAAATGTCTGCTCATAAACCTGAATCAAATGAGTTTGTCCGATCGCTGCTACCGCTTGTAGAGTTGCAAGATCTGTCGGCCGACAGGGTAGCCCAAGCTTGCCAACGCCACTTGCGACCGCACCACTTGATACCAACACAACTCGCTTGCCCATTTCGACCAAAACGAGCAACTGCCTGGCTAAATTTGCTACCTGAACGCGATCAAGCTGTCCATTGTCATCGGTCAACGAACGCGAGCCAACCTTGACGACCCAAGTCGTTGCATCCGCGACACTCTGTCTACGCTCTTCCATGTTTTATTACGTTCTTATAGTCAAATTGAGAGGCAATTCATCGTAGCAGGCACATTCCATGTGCCGTCTGCAATTCGAAAACCCGAAGCGTAAGCGAGCAGGCATCCGCAATCCCTCGCTAACGCGTCGGGTTACCAAAATCAAAGCACAAACCGCAGGGCTCGTGTCTATCCAACGGTTAGCTTTTTGGCTTCGATCAACTGATCCAACTCCTGACGCAGCTTTGGCAATATCTCATCGTAACCGAATGCACCGATCGGTTCGCCACCGCGTTTTAGATTGACTTTCGCAGGTCCGCACCAAAGACCGAGATCGGCATCATCGGTTTCGCCCGGACCATTCACGCGGCAACCCATCACCGCAATCGTAATGGCATAGTCCTTGGCGTACTTCGTCATCTCCTTGACATCCTGCGCTAATTCCACGAAGGCCTCGTTCTCGACTCGCGAACAACTTGGGCACGAGATGATATTCAGCTTCGACGGATCAAGTGCAACAACCGATCGAAGTCGGCCATTTCGAATGTCGTCGATAATCTGCCGTCCCGATTCAATCTCCATCGACTTTTTGGAGTTGGGAACGGTCAAGCTTACGCGAATCGTATCGCCGATCCCACGTCCAATCAGTTGCTCAAACGCAATCCGTGTTTTGATGATGCCATCCGGTGGAAGCCCAGCTTCCGTCACTCCTAAATGGAGAGGGACATCCGGTCGCTTTTCAGCAAAACGTTTGTTGACTTCGACGACTTTGGTCGGGTCGCTATCCTTGAGGGAAACGACGAATCGCGAGAAGCCAATCGCATCCAGCAACTCACAATGCTCAAACGCCGAAGCCAACATTGGGCTAATCGAGTCGCTGTGGTCGAACAATTCTTTCTGTCCCGGGTCAACGCTGCCGCAGTTCACCCCAACTCGCAGAGCACAATTGTTTGCGCCCGCAGTGTCAGCTAAAAACTTCACCTTGTCCTGCCAAGGTCGTTGCTTTTCATGATGGTAAAGGTGGCCTGGGTTGTAACGCACCTTGTCCACATGCGGTGCTACCTTCTCGACCAGCCGATAATTCTCCTGCAGATCCACGGACAAGTTAGCTGTCGTTTGCTTGCGAATTTCAGCTAGCGCCTCTGCGTCTTTGTCGCTGTCGACGGCAATTCGAACAACATCGGCTCCCGCCCGTTGCAAATCGTTCACCAGTTCGACCGTCGCATCAATATTGGTCGTGTGGGTCGCCGTCATGCTTTGGACAGCGATCGGATGGTTTGCACCGACTGAAATGGAGCCGATTTTGACGCTGCGAGTTGGGTTTCGCTTGATTTCCATGGACTTGCTATTGAACTTGAGTTTCGAGAACGACGCACAAATGCACCGCTACCAGTTTAGCGGATCGGCAAATTTTCGCAGTGCGAAATACCCGCCGGTTTCGAATTCTCGACGAATCTCACAATCTAAGCCAAAAAGCAATTCCTACTCGGGTTTTTGGATCAGTTCTAATTCTGGAAGCGAAACCTTAACTCCCGACGGACTAAACACAACCGGAACAATTTCCTTGGACACCGCGGCGTCGTACACCAAGCCCAAATACTTGTGCGCTGGCGTCGAAAGTCGCAAAATCCAACCAAAAGTGACGACGACGATCTTCTTGAAAAACCCAAGATTGCGATCGACGATGATCTCTTCTTCTCCCACCTCGATGATCCACCGCTCCGACGCGATCGGAAGGAGCTTTTTCCGTTGAAGTTCTTTTAGAACATTGCGAACGTCCGGATGCTCCATGTAACCGTAGTTGACCACCACCGAATGGATGTCGTTCCCCAGCTTCTTCACGACATATCGCCCTTCTTCTTGAATACTGGCAACGCTCATCTGGTTGACGTGCAGCAAAACAACCCGTGCCGGCAACACACCATACTTCTTCAAGAAAACACGAAGCACAACGGGCACAAATGATTCACTGGATTCTATTGGACGAGAACAGAGGAACACGGCAGCGCGATCGCTCTCAACCAGCCTGCGACTCCCCTGAATAAGCTGCCGAGCCGCAGGCAAATTCTCCTGGATTGCAAGTTCTATCTCGTCCACTTTTTCGCGGAGGGCAACCAGCCACTCGATCTTCTTCCCCTCCCGAACCCCAAAATCGTAAAACGCGCTGGCCAGCGAGCGCCGTCCCCACTGCCAAATCATCATGGCCGTGACCAAGACAGCCGCAATGAGTACGGGAACATAACCACCGTTCGCAATCTTGAGCAAATTGCTCGCAAAGAAAAGGATGTCCACGACAAAGATAGGCACGCACAACGCCAATACCAAACCAACATGCCAACGCCAGCGATAAAAAGCCACATAGCCAAAAATCAAAGTCGTAATGCCCATCGTTCCTGTCACGGCAACACCATAGGCGGCGGCCAAGTTTCCCGATGTTTGGAAGACGATCGTGACCCAAATACAGCCTAGAAAAAGAGCCCAATTGACAGCCGGAATATACACCTGGCCTTCTCCATGCTCATCCGTATGAAACACTTGAAAGCGAGGAACAAATCCCAACGCGGTCGCTTGTTTGACAATAGAAAACATCCCCGTGATCAACGCTTGAGACGCAATAATGGCAGCCATCGCAGCAACAGTCATATCGCAATATCCGATGACGGTATCCAACCACTCAATGTTGGTTTTCGGCGTAATGGCATAGAACGTGTTGGCTCTGGGCGGAACCCCTTTCCCAAGCATGTAAGCGGACTGACCCGCATAGCAAATCAAAAGACTCGGCAACACGATAATGAACCACGAAAGCATCACAGGCACGCGCCCCGAGTCGGCCGGTGCCACGCTCTGACCTTCCAGCACGGGTACCTTGCTGGCACGCGAGAAATGTCCTAAGTCAGCGTATTTGGCCTCGCCACCCGTGATCGCCAAGACAACCACGCCTAACACGACAAGCGCACCGACCCAAGGAAAACTCAACAAAAACTGAATCGCGTACATAGGGTTGAACGCGAGAAACACATCGGGATTCGCAACAATCCAAGGCAATCCTTTGATGGCGATCCAAGGAAACCAAACGAGGATCATGAAACAACCGAATATCCCGCCAACTCGGCTCGTTCCTCGCCACTGCATCTTGAACAGAAAGAACAAACACACCAGCGTTGCTATAACAGAAGGTATTTGACCGAGAGGTTCAAACGCTCCTAGCATGCTGATCGGAGGTGTGATGATTCCATCCGCAGCCAACAATGCCGCTGCGCAAACCACCAGAAAGCTAACGAGCGATCCAAGCAGGAGCTTGCCTGTATAGCCTTGCAAAAGGCTCCATAGCGCAAACGTCCCTCCTTCACCGCGATGGTCCGCTCGCATGATGATCAAGTCATACTTGATCGTTAGAAAGATGAGCGCCCAAATGACCAAACTCAGACCGCCAAGAATCTCACTCCGCGTCAGCAAATCACCGCCGGCAAGAACCAAAGCAGCGGCTTGCTCATGCCCCAAATGATGATGCTTTAAGAATACGGTCTCACGCGTAATTTCCATGACCGTGTAAAGGACCGACGTACCGATGTCGCCATAAACAGTTCCTGTCGCCTGACGAATGCGATGCCAAACGGAAACTTCTGCTAAATGCGGTTCGGATTCGTTGATGGGAGCGTTTGGAATCTCTGTCTCGATATCCGTTTTGTGAACAGTCATAAGTCGTTCTAGGGAACTTCATCCGAAATAAAAAGGGGTCGATTCAGACTCGATGCCGAGTCTCAACAGGAAGCCAATTAGAACATCTTTCCTGTCAATAGAGTGAAAAGACACCGCGACTCCATATCAAGAAAGTATCAAGATTGAGTATTCATGCGTTGAAAAGGGAGGTGCGAATTGTCGCTCGTCACTTTTGCCGACGATGCCTATTGATATCTATCTTTTTGTCCGGCTCGGGCTCGTCCCGACCGGATCACACCTCCGGTTTCGTCGCACCGCCAGGGGCGAGTGTAAAACGATTGTCCTCAATCGTTTCGGAAGTGCAGACCACAATCGCATTCCAATTGCACCTTCAAGTCGTGGCTTTTTTGAACTGCCGGGAGTTTTACAACTTCCGCTACGATTACAGACTTAATTCAACGCCATTCGGGCTCGTCCCGACCGGACACCGCTTTGGTGTTCTAATGGGCCGCGTGATGAAATGATACCTCCGGATTCGTCGCACCGCCAGGGGCGAGTGTAAAACGATTGTCCTCAATCGTTTCGGAAGTGCAGACCACAATCGCATTCCAATTGCACCTTCAAGTCGTGGCTTTTTTGTTCTGCGG
>CANHVO010000337.1 GCA_947463915.1 Planctomycetaceae bacterium | reverse complement strand
ACGGACGGAGCGTGTTCGTAAAATTGTACTTGATTCACAAACCTCCCGTGCATCGGCCTCAGCGAACTTGGGCCTTGAGCCCAACGTTCGCAAAGTGCTTGGTGCGCTAAAACGCGATCAGCGCGCGCTTGGCCGGTTAGCACACCAAGTATTTGCAACGTCGGCGGGACAAGCCCGCCCGTCGCGGCCTGAGCCAGAGAGCTTTATATGCAAACCGACCTTCCGTCTTGACTTTTTCGAAACGCCTTGCCATAGTTTGAGCGTCGGTGAAACCCCGAAACGATTTCAAATCTTGTTCAACACGTTGTGAAAGCGCCGATCAACCAGCCATTCGCTGCGGTGCATCTGATGAATCCTTCGAAATTGAGGCGAGCAATCGCCCACGAGGCAGCGAGACTGCTTTATCTTCACGAAGAGTCCGAATACTATCGCGCCAAACAAAAAGCTTCGCGTCGACTCTGCCAAGGCTGGGTCAAACCAGCCGACTTGCCAACCAACTCGGAGATACGCGACGCGGTCCAGTCTTTCGCCAGAATGCACGAGGGGCCCGATCGGCTTGATGCATTGCGGGACATGCGATTGACAGCGCTTCGGGTTATGCGTTTGATCGGCAAGTTTCATCCGAAACTTATTGGCAGCGTACTCACGGGGCATGTTCGTCAAGGCTCCGACATCGACATCCATGTCTTTTCCGACAGCATCGAAGCGGTCGCGGCCTGCTTTGATGACGAATGCATTCCATACGAGATCGAACGCAAGCAAGTTCGCAAGGACGGAGTGCATACGACCTACACGCACATTCATGTTCGAGAGTCGTACTGCATCGAGTTGACCATCTACAAAGAAAACATGCGAAGCTACGGCTTCAAGAGTTCGATCACAGGAAAACTCATCGAACGCGCCAGCATGCACGAATTGGAAGAATTGCTCAAGCGTGAGTATCCTGAAATCGACACCGAACGGACACTGTCGGAAATGAACGAAACGCCGGATCCCTATCAAGTCTTCTACAGTTTGCTGCTGCCGCTCGAAAACGTGAAGCAGCATCCGAAGTATCATCCGGAAGGAGATGTTCTCTACCACAGCTTGCAGGTTTTTGACCTCGCTTGCGATGCGATGCCCTACGATGAAGAGTTTTTGCTTGCCGCGTTGCTCCACGATATCGGGAAAGGAATCGATTCGACCGCGCACGTGGAGTCCGGCTTGGAAGCGTTGGAAGGATTGATTACGGAGCGGACTCAGTGGCTGATCGCCAATCACATGGAGGCTCACAAGATTTTCGATGGGACGATCGGCTCTCGCGCCCATCGACGTTTGCGAGAGAACGAAAGCTATCAGGACCTACTGCTTCTTTCGGAGTGCGACCGAGGAGGCAGAGTGCCCGGAGCGGTGACCACCGAGTTGGAGGAGGTGATCGATTATCTTCGTTCGTTGGGTGACGAAAGCTGGAGCCGAAACCTGTAAGCTCAACTGCATGGTTGGAGTGTAGGAGTAGTTTGGGAACATTGTCCCGAACTTGTTTAGCCGACTAGTTTAATGGTCGGGACAATGGTCCCATCCCACATCGGCAGGAGCCTCACCTTACCCTGCATTTCGTTAAACAGTCAGCCGAAGGCGTACGGTCAATTAACTGAGTACGCCTTCGGCTGACTGTTAAACGACGAATTGCGAAAACGACAATTATTGCAACCTTTGTCCCGGCCGTTGAAGTTCCAAGTACAATTCACGCAACCTTTCACGTTTCATCCGTTGGAATCAAAGTAATGAAGATTGTTCGAATATTCGCGCATCGTGTCGAGTTGCCTTTGCATGAAGGAACTTACAAATGGTCGGGCGGCAAATCGGTCTCGGTTTTTGACAGTACGATTGTCGGAGTCGAGACGGACACCGGTCTGATCGGATATGGCGAAGTCTGTCCGCTAGGACCATTTTACTTGCCTGCCTACGCCGAAGGTGTTCGCGCCGGACTACGAGAGCTTGGACCACATTTGATTGGTTTTGACCCGTGTGAGCTCGCGAAGCTGAACCATCGCATGGACGCAGCGTTAAAAGGCCACCCGTACGTGAAATCGGGAATCGATATCGCGTGTTGGGATATTCTCGGCCAAGTTTCAGGGCTGCCTGTTTGTGTTCTAATGGGTGGCCGATTTGGTGAAAGCGTCCGGCTCTACCGAGCAATCTCGCAAGAGTCAGCGGAAACCATGGCGAGAAAAGTTGCTGGCTATCGTGCAGAGGGCTACACGAGGTTTCAATTGAAAGTAGGTGGCGATCCGGATACCGATATCGAACGAATCCATGCAGTGCGCGCCATGCTCTCTCCGAACGAGCGATTGGTTGCGGATGCGAACACGGGTTGGACACAGCACGAAGCCATGCGTGTCGTGCGGGCTGTGAAGAACGTCGATGTCTATATTGAGCAACCGTGTCTGACCTACGAAGAATGTCTAGCTGTCCGCCGACACACAGATCATCCGTTTGTTCTCGATGAGAACATCGATAGCTTAGAAATGCTGTTGCGTTGCAAGGCGGATTTGGCCATGGACGTCGTAAACCTAAAGATCAGCAAGCTGGGTGGTTTGACCAAAACCAAACAAGCCCGTGATCTTTGCGTTTCCATGGGAATTGCTATGACGCTCGAAGACAGTTGGGGGGGCGATATCACCACCGCAGCTATCGCCCATTTGGCCCATAGCACTCCGGAGGAATATCGCTTTACCAGTACGGACTTCAATAGTTATGTGACGGTTAGTACTGCGACCGGCGCTCCGCAACGCGACCACGGCTTCATGCGAGCAAGCGATTTGCCGGGACTTGGGGTAACACCTCGATTCGAAGTACTTGGTCCTCGCGTCGTCGATGTCCATTAATATGTCGTAGCCTTAGGCCCACTACAGAAATGGTGAGTTCCTTCATTCTGGTTGGTTAGATTGATGGCAGACCCCGTTGAATTCGAATCCGAAGTTCAGAAATTTCGCCCCTATCT
Organism: Planctomycetaceae bacterium; assembly: GCA_947463915.1. Taxonomy (GTDB): domain Bacteria; phylum Planctomycetota; class Planctomycetia; order Pirellulales; family Pirellulaceae; genus JBKCUI01. The sequence goes on along the minus strand of CANHVO010000337.1, from coordinate 4,954 downwards.
TTTGGTCTTGGCTAGGGGGCAGATTCCGAGGTCGCTGCAAGGCAGGATTGAGGCATCGGATGTCGTTCAAGATACGCTGCTGGAGGCGTTTCGAAAGCAGTCAGACTTCCGCGGTTCCAACGCCCAAACGTTAGCAGGCTGGCTTCGTTCGCTGTTAAACTACAATATGATCGACGCCGTTCGGCGGCATTCGCGGCTATCTCGAGATGTGGCCCGTGAAATCCGTGCGCCTAGATCTATGGAGGAATCGGCCCTTGGGTTGGAGGGCTTACTCATTGCTGACCAGTCTACGCCGAGCCACCATTTTGCAAACGAACAACGCTCCATCCAACTTGCCATCGCGATCGAGGCGTTGCCAGCAACTCAACGGGACGCCATCCTCATGCGTTACACCCAAGCCATGTCGATCGCCGAGATCGCCGCCGCTATAGACAAAACCAACGTCGCCGTTGCAGGCCTTTTGAAACGGGGTTTAGCGAACTTGCGAGAATCACTTGCTCGCTCCAATGCGACCGACTTTGGGAATAAGTTGTTGTAATAGACTAATTCATTAGCTTGCGAGTCGTGCTTTATAGACAAATTCACTAGCTTGCGCGTCGTGCCAAATGGACCAATTTACTTGCTTGCTCTTCGTGCTAAAAACCTTACTTTCTAGAGCAGTTATTTCAACTCAGAATCAGCCCCAAGTGAATAAGAAGTGAACGACCAACGCCAACTTCGAGTCGATACAGCGATCGCTGAGTATCTCGAAAGCAAAGACAATCGCACGCCCTTCGCCGAAGCGGAATGGCTCGACCGCTTCGACGACATACGAGACGAATTGTTGGCGTTTGTTCGGGACGAAAGCCTGTTCGGGAATCGGGACCTTGAGGAGACCGCCGCCTTTGCACCGAATCCAAATCTCTCAAGCAGTTCGGTGGATCGAGGTTCCATATCGTCCAATCGCAAGGCTACAATCGAGTTGGCCGGTTATCGGCTGATTCAATGCCTCGGCGTGGGTGGCATGGGTGAAGTGTACGAAGCCGAGGACTTGTCCTCGCATCGCGTTGCCATAAAGGTGCTCTCGAAGAAGTGGAACGCAACAGCCGAAGCGCTGACACGCTTTAAGCAAGAGGGGGCGATCGCAAGCGCGATCAACCATCCCCGTTGCGTCTTCGTTAAGGCTGCCGACGAAATAAACGGTATCCCGTTCATCGTGATGGAGTTGATGACCGGGCGGACGCTTAAAGATATGGCGGGCAACGAGAAAACACTCTCGGTTCCCGATGCGATGGCAAAGATCCTGGATGTGCTAGAAGGGCTCGAGGAAGCGCATGAACACGGGATGATCCATCGGGACATCAAGCCTGCTAACTGCTATCTCGAACCGAATGGACGAGTGAAGCTAGGCGACTTCGGTCTGGCGCGATCAATTCTCGATGATAGTTCGCTGACAAGAACCGGCACCTTTGTCGGGACACCACTGTACGCATCACCGGAGCAAATACGGGGGGACAACCTGGATGTTCGTACCGATATCTATTCGGTTTGCGCGACTCTCTACTTTTTGCTTACCGGGCAAGCCCCCTTTGATAGTTCATCGCCCACTGCCGTGATCGCGAAGATCGTATCCGAAGATCCCTTACCACCTCGTTACTTGAATCCAGAAATTCCCCCCGCGTTGGAATTCGTTCTTTTGAAGGGGCTCAAACGCAATCGAAGCGAGCGATTCGGTACGGTTCGAGAATTAATTGCTGCACTCCGACCATTTTCAGGTTCGACACCACTCATTGCGCAGTTTGGTTTGCGAGCAGCTGCATACGGAATCGACTTTTTGATCCTCGGTCTTCTTGCAGCCCTCTATTCCCTCGCCACGCTTGATAATCGTGAGCAATACATCGTTCCGTCGTTGCCCTTCTATTTGCTGGTCGCCACATTGCCGACCTTTCTTTATTGCTTCGTTTGTGAGGCCACGTGGGGCGGAACGGTTGGCAAGCTGCTCCTCGGCCTGCGGGTCGTCGATCGTAAAACGACGAACACAGCACCTATTGCAAGAATCGCTCTACGGGCTTTTGTTTATACGCTGCTGGTTGGAACGGCTTCTGACCTGATTTGCTATTGGCTCTTAGATCGGTCGGACTCGCTTACCTTTCACCTCTACCAGACGATTGGTTTCATTGTTTCCTATTTCGTTTTGCTTACGCCATTAGCATTCACACGAGGACTCTTCGCTTGTCATGACCTTATTAGCGGAACGATGGTCGTCCTTAGTGTTTTTGCTCGCAAACGCAATGTGATGCTTGGCGTTGCGTCGCAATGGACACCTTCGCTTTTGCCCACGACAACGACCCCTGTGACGATCGGGCCGTACATGGTGCTGGGGTCACTGGGCAAATCCACAGAGTCGGAAATCCTGCTCGCCGAGGACAATAACTTAGATCGAAAGATTTGGCTTTTGCTTCGCCCTGCATCCGCTCCCGCTTTGGCCGAATCGCGACAACGCTGTGATCGCACGGCCAGACTTAGATGGATTAACGGCGGAGTCGAATCGGATTCTCGATGGGATGCATTCCTCGCGCCGACAGGAGCACCATTAAAGCATTGGGCGGTACCAGGTGAGTGCCGCGATTGGAGTACTGTCTCGAGAGTTCTCGAGCAGTTGCTTCGGGAGTTCGAAAACAGCAGATTGGATGGAACCTCGATTCCGCTTCGCTCGCTTGATCAAGTATGGATGGATGTCCGAGGTAGGACCTGTCTACTCGATTTGCCATTGGGCATTGTTAGCGAGTCGCAGAGTACTAAAGAAATTGGGATGGACGGTGGCAAAGGCAATCTCGAGCGAGAGGGAGGCACCAGCGAAGCTATTTGCACGGACCAAGAGGTCGCGGTTCTGAGAGAATCAGCGAGACAACTTCTCATAGGCCGAAGTTTTCCACTCCACGCTGCTCCGTGCCGAGTCGATGCGATCGTCCCGCTACATGCACGAACCCTTTTGGATTCCTTAAGCGATTCGATGGCAAAGCGGCCGGCGATTGGGGCTGCAGCCTCGAGTCTGCGAGAAAGCTTGGATCGCCCCGTTGAGATCGGTGTTTTCACAAAACTCTCTGCCGTTGGAATTGCGATTGTCTCAATGAGTCTGTTCTTTGGCGCGATGGTTACCTTGTCGCGTATTGGAAACCAAGTCGGCCTGCGCCACTTGCGAGACGAGCTTTTTCGAAATCAAGCCCTCCAATTTGTGGTTGGTGATCCGGCAGCCTACCACAAGTTTACGAATAGCCTTCCTGCATCGGATGTGTCTCGTATTGACCAAGAAGAACTCGCCAAAGTCGCAAAACAATTCCAAATTAGATTGCAAGAGACATACAAGCAACGAATGGTCGTCGCCTCAGACATCGGACGTAAGCTGGAAGAAGTCGATCGGGCGTTCGATCCGTTAGAGAGTTCGCAATCGATTGTTTTTCAACTTCGAGATCAAGACACTTTTGCTTTGGATGCTGTTAACCATTCCAAATCGCCGAAGCTCGATGCGAGCGCCCTTATGAGAACGGCAAAGAATGCGTTGAACCAAGAGGTGTTGCATTTTGGTTCAAGAGCAGCGTCAACTCGCTTTTGGATTCCGCTCGTACCATCGATAGCCGTAGTGCTTTGGGTGACATTGTCCCGAGGAGGACTTCCGATGCGATTGATTGGAATACGACTCGTGGATGGTCGTGGTAGGCCCGCCTCGATCTGGCTGCATTGCGCAAGAGCGGGAATCACTTGGATTCCGATTCTGGTTTTGTTAGGAATCCTTTCATGGGCAGATATCTATCGGCCGGATTTGACAGGCCTCATTCTCGTAGTAAGTCAATTGCTGTTGTATCTGCCGCTGCTTTACATCGTTCTTGCGCTGATATCACCACGGCGAGGACTGCACGATAGATTATTAGGGACTTGGCTGGTGCCTTAGCGAGATGGAGTCAAATCACGGCTCGGATCGTCGTACACTTTTGCGTAAGACGCGTATCTTGTGGGCCTCGCTATCGCCAATGTAGACGGAATCGTCCGAGTCAACAAAGATGCCATGTAGTCTCGCAAGATTGCATTGCAACGGGGCGCCGTCCGGGCCGTCACCGGATTTGCCAGTGCCTGCGATGAGTTCTAGGTTTCCTGTTTTAGCATTGATCATGCGAACGCTGTGGCTTTCCGTGTCAGCTAACCAGACATTGCCTTGACTGTCGATTGCGATCCCCTTAGGCCCCTTGAGAGTTGCGTCTTTTGCGGGTCCACCATTGCCGTCGAAGCCACTTTTGCCAGTCCCAGCCATGTGAAAAATGCGATTGGCCTTTAAGTCCATTCGGAAAACTTGATTCCCTTCGCGAGTTGCTAACCATAAGCTGCCTTGGCTATCGAAATCGATAGACCTGGGGCCATTGAGCGGCGTTGCAGTAGCAGAGCCGTCCGGAGTCACACCCGCTTTCCCCGTTCCTGCGAAGGTCGAAATGCGAAGGGTAGTCATGTCGACGGATCGAATGACGTGGTTGCCGATATCGCACACATAGAGCTGCCCATCGGGTCCGAATTGAATGCTGTGGGGTTTGTTCAATTGCGCTTTGTTCGCGAAATCGCCATCGCCCGAATATCCCATCGTGCCCGTCCCGACGAAGGTAGAGATGAGGCCCGTCTTTGGATCGACTTTCCGAACGACATGGTTCATCATGTCGACGACGTAGAGGTTTCCTGCTTTATCGAAACGAATTTCGTGTGGCAAATTGAAAGTGGCATTCAAAGCTGGCCCACCGTCACCTGAGTAACCTTTGGTACCGTTGCCAGCCATCGTCTCGATTTTGCCGTCTTGACGAATGCGACGAATGCGTTGCCCAGAGTATTCGCAAAACCAGATGCAGTCGTCAGGTCCACGAACGACTCCGAATGGATTGTCAAGCTGAGCTTCCAGCGCTGGGCCACCATCGCCGATGAATCCTGCTTTGCCGGT
>CANHVO010000336.1 GCA_947463915.1 Planctomycetaceae bacterium | reverse complement strand
TTCGCGATGATTGAACGAGCAGAACGATTGGATGTGATTGTTGTCGGAGCGCATCCAGATGATGTCGAAATCGCATGTGGCGGTACCATCGCATCCCTCGTCGAACAAGGTTACCGTGTTGGTATTATCGACTTGACCGATGGCGAGCCCACGCCATTAAGCCCATCACCTGACGTTCGACGCGCCGAGGCCATGGCAGCCGCAAACGTCCTCGGGGTACATGTGCGAAAAATATTGGACTTCACCAATCGGCGATTGATGGATGGATTCGATGAACGCGTAGCGCTCGCAAAAGAGTTCCGACGCTACCGACCAAGAATGGTGATCGGCTTCGGCAACAAGACGCCGATGGCATCGCCGGACCACTTTCAAGCAATGCAGATCACGGACGCAGCCGTATTCTATTCCCGGCTCACCAAATGGGATGACATTTTCGACGGGCTGCCTGTCCACACGATCGAACGCCAACTGTACTTTCGGTTGCAATTCGAGCCCGCAGCCATCGTGGGCTTTGATAGTCAGATTACCGTCGACATCTCGAAGACGCTCGAAAAGAAATTGGCAAGCATCGCCTGCTACGCTACCCAGTTTCCGCCCGCCAAATCGCATGTGTTCGATCGCGTTCGAGGCTTAGCGGTAGCGGCAGGAGCCGCAGCAGGCTGCGACGCTGGCGAAGTCTTCGCGTGCACCCGCCCACTTGCGGCCCTGGACCTCTGCGAAGCCGTGGGGCTTCGAAGGTAATCACAATCCGATCTGACGATTTCTGGCATCGTGCACGACAGGTTCGATCGGCAAAAGTGTTGCCAGTATTGCAAAGTCTGTCGCTGGTGGGATTCCGATAGTTCGCGATTTGCGTTTCTTTTTTTTGACGTAGCAAATCCGTAACCGAATGCGGTTTTCTCGGTGGAAAGCCAAATAAGTAGCGGTTACGGATCGAGGGTCAATAAGAAAAGCAGACTGGCCATGCTGTAGGATGATCTTGCTCTTGCTGATCGTAACTCTCGGTTGGAAGTAAGTCAGAACCGCGAGCTGAACTATCAACAAAAGAAACAGGGCAGGTAGTTTAAACAGCAAAGGCCAAAGATTCGGAAACGCCATCAGAGGAAACGCCCATCTGAAACCTGCGATTATCGCGACCGATACAACGAGGGTTAAAGTCGTAATCCGCAAAAGCGAGGCAAGATTCAGAATACGCCTTAGCGATTGCCACATCTTCGGCGCATACGACCATCGAGGTTCGTACCAAACCAGCTTCGCGTTTTTCGTGGTCTTGTTCCTTTTTTGTTGCTTGCCTAAATCCCCAGCGAAACAAACTAGGCCGAAATGAGTCCACTCCTTGGCGCTGCTCCCAGAAAAGTTTGCCTAGAGCACTTGCCGCACGCAACCTTCGCGGAACGAGGGGAGACATTGTCGCTCGTCGCTCCGCGACGATTGCGTACTGTCAAAGTCAGCTAAGTACGCCTACGGCTGACTGTTAAACGAACGATTCAATAAGTCCCTTACCATAAGTCCCTTACCAGCAGAGCTCGCTTGGGAAATACTCAGCGATCAATTCCTCGTAGAATGGCCGCAAGGATGCGACATTCATCCGCTCGTCTCGCTTGGTATAAAGATCGTACTGATTGAAGTCGTTGACCCACGCGAACATCTCGCGGTCGCGATCATTTAAAAGCGCTTGATACTCTCTTTCGCGGTGGATCGGATAACACGAGTGATATCGGATCATATATAGCCCAGGCAATGGCAGGTAGTCCTTGACCACATGGTACAAGTACTCGTCATGGCCCCAGGACATCATGACTTGATCTAGCCCGCAACCCGCCTCATAGATACCCAATTCGCTCTGATATCTTTGGTTTCGGAAGTCTTCGTTGGCTTGAAAGGCATCGTAAAAGACGATCTTCTCGGAATACCGACATCCCACTGGAAATGTATCCCCAACGACTGCCCACTGAGGTTCGTCCCATAAACACAAGATCTTTCCAAGGTCGTGAATGAGGCCTGTGAGGATGTACCAGCGAGGTCGACCAGCCTGGCGAATCGCTTCGGCGGTTTGCAATAAATGTTCGATTTGAGGCAGGTCGATATCGGGATCGCTGTCATCGACCAGGGTGTTGAGGTACTCCATCGCCTCCCAAATGCTCATGCGCCGTTTGCTGAGCGAGAGATATTGCTCGCGCTTGCTTTTGACGAACTCTAGAGTTTGGAATTGGTGGTTCAACCGATAGAACTCGCTTACGCCCGGCTTTGCCTCAGCATCGTAGTTGCGAAATGACGCGTTGGCTGCCGTAGTTGGCTCCGGATATCGACGCAGGAGATCGTCTTCCCAGTCGTCCAAACTGCTCAAAGGTCGGTTTTCGGCAACGTTCTTGGCTTGCATGGTCGATGGCCTAGGAGATGCAAAATAAGGATAAAGCAAAAGGTTGAAAGGGCGCCTTTCATTCTACTAGGGCGAGCGGCAGGATGAAATCCACTAGTTGTAGTTTGGGACCATTGTCCCGAACGAATTGTCCCGAACGAATAGACAGACGGGACAATGGTCCCATCCTACGGTAGATCTAGGTCTTCCGATCGCAAAAAGATGACATGAGAACGGAAAGTCGCTCTCTGATATCTTTTCGAAGCAGCATTAGTTAAGCTAGCTCAAAACGCAAAACCTACCAATCCACACAGGCTACGAATCATCGAGTCTGCCCCTCCTCGCATTGAAACGACTCTTAGGAAATGGCTTCAGCTAGCACGTATTCCCAGGCTCCCTCCAAAGCGACTCGAGTACGGTTCGGGATGATTGGATTGGCGATGTTGGTCGCAGTGCTGTTGTATCTCGATCGAATGTGCTTTGCGACTGCATGGAAAGAAGTGTCTGCAGACCTTGGTATCTCAAACGCAAACCTAGATGTACTGTTAGGCGCTTTTTTTTGGGCTTATGCGCTTGGTCAGCTTCCAGCGGGATGGCTGGGTGATCGTTACGGTGCGCGATGGATGCTTTCGGCGTACATCGTCTTATGGTCACTGAGCACTGGTCTCATGGGGATCGCAGGCAGTTGGACGGCGATTCTAATCCTTCGGCTCAGCTGCGGTCTGTTTGAAGCAGGAGCGTATCCCGTTGCTGCTGGCATCGTAAGTCGTTGGATGCCGATTGGAAGTCGTGGGTTTGCAAGTTCCGTTGTTGCTGTCGGAGGACGTTTGGGTGGTGCCGCGGCCCCCATTCTGACGATGCAGCTTATGCTATGGTGGACGCTCGGTGACCAATGGTGGGGCGCTTCTAGCGATGCGGTCGCAGCAACGGCTAGCTGGCGGCCTGTCATGATGTTTTATGGATTGGCTGGGATCGCGATCGCTATCTTGTTTGTTTGGTTCTTTCGCGATTCGCCAGCTCAACATCCAAACGTGAATCAAAGCGAACGCGATTTGATTCAAGGCGATGTCCCTGCGCCAAGCAAGACGAACGTAAGAACTGCGATTCCCTTTATGGCGATGCTGACATCGATTCCGCTGTGGCTGAATTGCTTCGTGCAGTTTGCTTCCAATTTCGGCTGGGCCTTTTTGGGGACCAAGATGCCGCAGTATTTGAAGGACGTGCATGGCGCGTCTGCATCGGCGCAAGGATGGCTCGTAAGCTTGCCTTTGCTAGCTGGCGTTTTCGGGCTGCTGCTTGGCGGTTTGTTTACCGATGTGATGACTCGGTCGATGGGATTGAGGTGGGGACGAGCTATTGCGATGTGCGCGTCCAGAATCTTGGTCGCTTTTGGTTTTCTAGGGTGTTCATATGTCACGAATTCCATACAAGCGACGATTTGCTTGGTGGTCGTTGGCTTTGCAACCGATCTTGGCATCGCGGCATGCTGGTCGTATGCGCAAGACGTGGGGGGCAAGCATGTCGGCTCGGTATTGGGCTGGTCAAATATGTGGGGCAATTTTGGTGCCGCTTTATCTCCGGTTATTCTGGGCGGAATTGTTGGCTCCTTTTCTGAATCGAAGATTGGCTGGACCGCGGCTTTCGTCGGCTGCGCCATGATCAATGTCGTCGCCGCCATCGCTGCCATAGGAGTCAACGCCAAGAAATCAATGTGATGGGTTTGGCTAGCCGGCACGTGACAGATTCGTGGTTTCGGTTTCCGTACGGCTAGGGGGCTGTTAAACGAAGTGCAATTGAACAAGTATTAAATCAACAAGCCCCTTGAGCGACGGTTGCCTGTCCGAAAACCGACCAACACCACCCCTTCCTGCAAGACGGGGGTGTCGGGTATTTTGTAGGCTGACGTATCTTATCCCTGTTGCTTTGCCACAGCCCTAGAAAACACATGTTTCGATCAAAAGCAGCTGTCGTTGGTACCGGATTCATTGGCCCAGTTCATATTGAGGGATTGATCCGAGCTGGAGTCCAAGTCCACGGCGTGCTCGGAACAAGCCTTGAAAAGTCGCAACGCGCCGCCAACTTGTTCGGTATCAAAAAAGCTTATCGAAACATCAGTGAATTGGTCAATGACCCCGAAGTCGACGTAGTCCATCTGACGAGTCCCAACCGATTCCATTTCGAACAGACCATTCAGTGCCTTGACGCGGGCAAGCATGTTCTTTGCGAAAAGCCGTTGGCGATGAACTCCCAGGAAAGTGGCGAACTGGTTCGACGCGCCAAGCTTGCGAGAGTTATGACCGGCGTGAATTACAACGTACGCTTTTACCCGATTTGCATCGAAGCCGCCGAACGCGTCAAACGCGGGGACATCGGCGATGTGTTCCACATTTCAGGTAGCTACGTGCAAGATTGGCTACACAAGCCAACCGACTTCAACTGGCGTGTCTTAGCGCAAGAGGGTGGGCCGCTTCGCGCACTTGCGGACATCGGCACACACTGGCTCGACCTAGTCCAAGCCATCAGTCATCTGGAGATCCAATCGGTCTGTGCCGACTTGCAAACCGTCTACCCGATTCGACAACGGCCAGTCGGAGGTGTCGAAACGTTTTCGAGTAAAGTGAATCGCGAAGTGCAACGTCTCGTCGATGTGCCTGTCGATACCGAAGACTATGGCGGCGTTCTGCTCCGATTTCGCAATGGAGCTCGAGGCATCATGCACGTCTCACAAGTGACCGCAGGACAGAAGAACTGCATTCGCTGGGAACTTGCTGGCTCTAAGCAGAGTATGGCTTGGAATAGTCAGCGGCCCGACGAGTTATGGATCGGAAACCGCGACACGGCGAACGAATCGTTGCTTCGCGATCCTGGGTTGCTATCCGAATCTGCAAGAGCCCATGCCCAATATCCTGGTGGCCACAACGAAGGCTTTCCGGATACCTTCAAGCAATTGTTTCGTTCTTTTTATTCGGCTATTGAATCGTACGAAACCGGCAGCCAGACAGCATTCGCCGCTTACCCAACCTTTGAAGATGGTCATCGAGAGATTTTGATGTGCGAAGCGATATTGAAAAGTGCTGCCCAGCAGCGTTGGATCGACGTGGGGAATCATGACTCTTAGCGACTCAACCCTAATCGGGCTCTTGAACCACGAATCGGTAGGCGTGCGATCGGCATCGCTGGAGTTGCTCAGCGGCAGCTTTTCCACGGACGCTCGGTGGCTGCCGCAAATCTTCGCCGCATGGGATCGATACGGTGCGCAAGACGCGTTTCCCGAGTTCCCACTACTCACCCACTTCGCGATCCCCACCGAGTTGGTCAGCGAATGCATCGAACGTGCTCAGCGAATGTCGGTTGGTAGACCTTTAACCGATCGAGTCTGTCGATGCGCAGGAAAACTCATCGAAGCGATTTCGGTTGCACCGCCAGTGACTTTCGTAAACCATGTCGAAGCCATTCACGAACTCAAACTGCAATCGAAAATCTTTTTTCGCGTCAATGACCAGAAGATGCATGCACGTTGCGGTTGGATCGATCGCGAGTTTTCGGACTTGGCCGAGACATTGACCCAAAACCCAGGCAGCATTGTGAATCTGTACGAAGTGCTCGAAAGTCAATTTTTGCAGGGGCGGGCAGACGACGTGTTGAAGGCAGCATTTGAGTCGCTTCGATTGGACTTGCAGGGCCGAATTGATTCACAAGAACGCACGATGGATCATGTGTCCCATGTCTGCCTGGAGCTTGCCACACGGTACCGAATGGTTGGCTATGAGGCATGGTTCGTCGATCTGTTGGACCATGGCGAGTCCGCGATCGCCGACGCCGCCTCCGTCGGATTGGCCCGGTGCCGAACCGACACGTCTCTATCGTTGATCGCGGATCGTTTTGCAGATTATTCCAAACCGGGGCAACTTCGGTCCATCGATGTGTTAAGACGTGGTCGAATCCCGAAAACATCCGAGCTTTTGCGGTTTTTGCGAGCGCATGGACAGGGCTCTCAAGTTCAAAATGCCCTGCGAGCCGCCGAAGTCCTCCAGTTTGACTTTACCAGTTTGGAAGACTGGCTCGAGGCCTTGGTCGTGGTCGATGAACCGAGCTTCGAGCGATTGCGCGGCGCACTTGGGATTGTTGAACCTCTGACCGATTCACTGCCCCCTTCCGACAAAGCCAGAACACTTCACTTGCTGCGCAGTAGATTCAAGGACTAGAGCACTTTTGTTAACTACTTAGGCCGTTTTGTGTTGCTGATAGATAATCGCACTTGCCGCACGCTATCTTCGCGGAGCGAAGGGCGACATTTTCGCAATCGTCGCTCCGCGACGATTGCGCATAAACGACCCGGATTCTAGAACGTCAACGAGACAACATAGTTCTCGCTCCAAGCCAATATCAATTTCCAAGATGCTCACTATGACACGTTGCCTATTAGCTATCGAATCGACCTGCGACGAAACCGCGGCTGCCGTGATCACTGAGGATGGCAAGATCCTCGGCGAGTGCATTGCTACGCAAACGGAACTTCACGAACAATTCCAAGGTGTCGTGCCTGAGATTGCGGCTCGAGCGCATCTCGAACGCATCCTTCCGGTCATCGATACCGCCATGCAACAATCGAATACATCACCGGATGACTTGGCGGCCATCGCGGTTGCGACCCATCCCGGACTGCCCGGTTCACTACTGGTCGGCCTGTCTGCGGCCAAGGGGTTGGCGCTGGCATGGCGCAAACCGATTGTGGGTATCAACCACGTTCAAGCTCACATCTACGCTTGTGGCATGGGACTACAAGATAGCATTTTTCCATGCGTTGGCTTTGTCGTCAGCGGTGGTCACACCAGTTTGTATCATTGCATTTCGCCCACCGATTGGAACTACATTGCAGGAACGATCGACGATGCCGCAGGTGAGGCGTTTGACAAAGTTGCTGTGATGCTTGGATTGCCATTTCCAGGCGGTCCAGCTCTTTCCAAATTGGCTGAACACGGAGACCCAAAGTCGATTCCGTTTCCTCGGCCTCTGCTCGACGATAAAACACGATTGGACTTTAGCTTCTCCGGCTTGAAAACTGCGGTTCGCTATCGCATCGCGGGAACCGGTAAGCAAAGCTGGAACGCTTTGGCGTTAGCGCCCGAATTGCGAGCGAATATCGCGGCCTCGTTTCAACAGGCCATCGTCGATTGCTTGGTTGGAAAGAGCCTGCAAGCGGTGAAAAAGTTTGGAGTGAAACGGCTATGCGTTGGTGGAGGTGTCGCCGCGAATCGTGAATTTCGTAGTCAGTTGACGCAAGCTTGCAATCGACAAAAGATCGAATTGCACATCGCTGCACCGGAGTTATGTACCGACAATGCAGTAATGGGTGCGCTCGCTTGGGAAAAGATCAAGCTTGGGCAGTTTGACACGCTGGACTTGGATGCCAAACCAGGGTTGTTGAGGAAGGGGCAGTAAGCCGCTCGACTAAACAACCGAGTTTCCCAGTCAATTCATTGCTCGGGAGGGTGAGGCTCCTGCCGAACCTTTGCTTAACAAGCTCGGCAGGAGCCTCGCTCTCCCGAAGCACCTAGCATGCCCGAAGAGTATCTGCATCGCGAAAAGAATGCGGACTTTCGGTCAGAGTATTTTCGTGGCGAAATGTTCGCCATGGCTGGC
>CANHVO010000335.1 GCA_947463915.1 Planctomycetaceae bacterium | reverse complement strand
GAAACTCGTTACAGAGTTTCGGTGCTTCCTGCAAAATCGACGAAAGTCTTGACGACTTTCGCTACAGACAAAGCAAGACTAACCCACGCCCCTAGCGTTGACGTCGCGTTAGTCCATGATTTTTGCGTTAGCAATCAACTTCAAAAACTCTTGATTGCTCTGGAACCGGGACAGTTGCTTGGTCAACTGCTCCATCGCTTCAACAGGATGCATTGAGTTGAGCGTGCGGCGGATCATCGTAACCGAATGGTACGTATCAGGATCATGCAGCAACTCTTCTCGTCGAGTTCCGGACTGAGTGATGTCGATCGCTGGCCAAACGCGTCTTTCGGCAAGCTTGCGGTCAAGAACGAGTTCCATATTTCCCGTCCCCTTGAACTCTTGGAAAATCAGCTCATCCATTCGCGACCCCGTATCGACCAGAGCCGTTCCTACGATCGTCAACGAACCACCTTCAGCAAAGCATCGAGCAGTAGCAAAGAGTTTCTTTGGAATGTCCATGGCCTTGATGTTCACACCGCCAGACATCGTCGCTCCGCTATTGCCAACCCACTTATTGAATGCACGAGCTAGACGGGTAATCGAATCCATCAGCAAGAACACATCTTTGCCCATTTCCGCGAGACGTCGGCATCGATCGATTACCAGTTGGCTAAGTCGAACGTGCGAATCGACATCTTCATCGAGACTACTCGAGATGACTTCACCTCGCTCGATGTTGCGTCGCATATCGGTCACTTCTTCTGGTCGCTCGTCAATCAGCAAAACGATGAGTTCAACCTCTGGATAGTTGATCGCGATCCCCTTTGAAATCGACTGCAACATGATCGTTTTGCCGGATCGTGGCGGCGATACGATCAATGCGCGTTGGCCGCGTCCAAGAGGAGCGAGCAAATCGATGACTCGATTGGTGATCGGTTGAGCGCCGATTTCGAGTTTCAACCAGCGTTCTGGATTGACGGCGGTGAGTGTGTCAAAGACCTTGACATTGACGTAGTCTTCCGGCTTCATTCCTTCGACGTCGAGAATCTCTTTCACTCGTGGCCCCTGCGAGCGCCGAGTCTGCTGCATGATCGCTCGTATTTTGAGCCCCTGTCGCAATCGGAACTTTTCGATCATCGTTCCGGGAACGAACGGGTCGGTACGTTCGCGAGAGTAGTTGTTCGAGGGAGACCTCAAGAAGCCATATCCATTCGGGTGCATTTCCAATAGGCCGTAGAACTCTTGGCCTGGCTCCTCCGGTGGGGCTTCCCCTTCTTCGGTGGAAATCGGTTCGCCATCCTCGTTCACAGCCCCTTCGGCACCTGGCTCATCTTCGGGCCTTGCAAATGCCTGTTGGTAGTTAGGGCCGTATCGCCGTCGTGGCTTCTTCAGTCGGGGGCGAGGAGCGGTGCCACCGCCACCCGTTGGGCCTTGACTGTCACCTTGGAAATGAGAACGAAATCGCTTCTTCTTGGGCATAAATGCAACATCCAAACAGGAACAAATGCGCTTCCGCTTTTCGACCCCCAATCCAATTGGTGGTTCCGGTGAAAAGTAGGAGCTGTGGATTAGAGGCTCACAAATCAAACACTAATCGGGAGGAGTGGCGCGAAACGAGCGTCAATGCTCGATCAACATGTCCTTGCCGATACGAAAGGATCGAATCCAAGGAGGCAAAACGCAATGACTGCGGAATTTGACTCCGAAGGGAATCGCAAATTGGTCTTTTGCTAGCAGAAATCTGCTATGCCATCCGCCGCATGAAAGTTCGGTACGATTACCGTTCGATCAAGTGGACTATCGGGAGGAAGATTACACAAACGTGTGCAACCGAATACTTTCCGTGGATGACACTTGGCGACTGCGGGAGGATTTCACGAGACACTTTTCAGTGCCGGTCAACGGATGAAGCTATCAAATCGATCCGTCAAATCCCTCGCTTTGAGCTCAAGTTTGGCATCAAGCCAACCCCATGTCAAGCGACAAACAGCCCTAACTAGGACAATCCCACTTTTTTATCCTTTTCTTAAGTTCCCTTTAACTTACGCAATCGTTGCAACCGATGCGAAGGAAACAGCAGACCAACCGTCATTTCCGACAGAATCCGTCTGCGCGTACTAGGGCGTACTTGGGGTCATACCATGGTCAATCCGTTATTCATTGGTCAATTCATGCCAAAAGCACTAATCGCGACTCTAGTATTAGCTTTCCAACTCCTGGCGTCGCAAGCGACATTCGCCATCGAACGAGAAATCAACTGGACAGAAGAATACGAAGCCGCAATTCAGCGGGCAGCAACTACGAATAGCATCGTGCTTCTGCATTTCTATGGCGACTACTGCCCTCCCTGCAAACTCCTCGACAAAAAGACCTTTCATGATCCAGCGCTCGTTTCCAAAATGAACGAGCACCTCGTCGCAGTCAAAGTCAACGCGGACCGACGACGCGACCTGGCTCAAAAGTATCAAGTGACTCGCTGGCCAACCGACATCTACTTGTTTCCAAACGGTGACGAAATCTATCGGGGGGTCAGCAATGCGGATCCCGCGGTCTACTGCAAAACCATCGAGCGCGTCGCCCTACGACATCGCGACTGGACTGTGGAACGCAACGCCATGGCAAAATCCTCAGAGAGACGCCAAGACAAAGCGTTAGCAGCTCACACACCACAGATTCACAGCGAAAAACCTGTCTACGCCGGAAGCGCTGGCCACCCCATCCGAACTCAAGCTGCCGCTTGGTCCCAACAATCGGAAACTCAAAAGCCGAATGGCCCATCGGCAGTTACCCCAAGAGTTTCGTTACCCAACTCTCGAGTTATCGAAAATCCATACATCACTCAACAGCCCATCATCGTCCCAGCGGCTCCTGAGCCACAATCACCGGTCGTCTCGCGAAGCGTTCCTGTAGCAAACCCAAACGCGGTCGCACAAGCGCCTGTCTCGGCTCCAAGTCCAATTAGCAATCCAGCTCCTTCTCAAACCGTCAATCAAGTGCCGACCAATCCGGTGCCTGTGAGCCAAGCTCCTGAAAGACAGTTGCCGGAAAAACCGATTTCTGTTCAGCCCGTTAGCTCACAACGTACCAGCGCTCAACTCCCCCAAGCCCTGAAACCCGAACAGCCACAACCGACGCGCACTCCTCAACGCGAAGTTACTCCTCAAGAAATTGATGCTTCCGCGACTCAGAGAGTCTATGCCGAGACAGTCGGACTCGGAGGCTTCTGCCCAGTCACTTTAATCGAGTCTTTGGGCAAACCTAATGCCAATTTCAATGGTTGGGTCGAGGGACGTAAGTCGTGTGCCGTTCGCCATCGTGGTCGCGTCTACCACTGTGCATCCGAACGCGCAAGACAAACACTTTTAAGCGATCCCGATCGATACACTCCATGCCTAAGCGGGTTCGATATCGTCCACTTGTGCAAGGAAGGAACATTGCACGATGGTAAGTGCGAGTTCGGATGCATTCAAGAAGGTACCAATCGCGTGTTCCTTTTCGAAACGAAAGAAAACTACGATGAGTTTACCAAAAACAGCACGTTCTATTCTCGATTGCTCGAAGACAATGGCCCTGAACACGTTGCAAACGAACTCAATGGAACTCAAAAACGGTAGCCGCTCATGACTAGCAAACAGTTCCAAAAAGCAGCGTGCCGGTCCAACGCAAACATCCATAAACGCGAAAACAGAGGTTGGCGATGGTATCGTCGATCCTCTATCGTCATGCTTGCCTTGTGTGCATCGCAGTCAACAACAGTACTCGCCCAATCCGATCGAGCTGGTTCAGCCGGCGATGATAATTTGGTCTACTGGCCCCGCTTGGACTTCGTCATCCCATTCAATGTCGATGTGGCTGGACAAGCTCCGCGAGAAATCCAGTTAGAGGTTTCGGAAAACGGGGGCAGGTCTTGGCGGCTGGACTCTAGCGCCGACGTTCGAACGAAACAATTTCAATTCAACGCAAAGTCGGATGGAGAATATCAGTTCCGACTCAAGACGCTGGACAGTCAAGGTCGCACCTTTGACAATCCTGGCGAACCATTGCGCATCTTGGTAGACACAAAAAAACCCGAGGGCAAACTTGTAGTGGATATCGATCAACGCGGTGTCATGCAAGCGGAATTCGAAATCGCTGACCTTGCTCTGGAAGCTTCCACGATCCAGCTCGCTTATCAGACCGAAGAGCTGTTGCAGTGGCGCGATATCCCAATCGAGTTGAGCTCTGGCCAAAATCCAGCCGAACTCTTTGGCACCGGATCGTGGACCATCCCGAACGGAACTCGTCAACTCGTAGTGAGACTCATTGCCAAGGACAAAGCGGGCAATCCCCTCGAAATCACCCGCCTTCCACAACTGCCTCGCTCCGCCAGCAGAGGCGCTGGACTACAACTCGCAAGCGGCAAAGCTCGCGATAACTCGAACGCGATTCGCCCCAACCAAGCCATCGGCAGCGGCGTCTCGGATAGCGAAAGCGATTCCTTCCCAAAAGTAGAAGTGCTTGGACCGACTCGTGCCACACCGAAACTCGATCCAATGATCTCCAGCCAGCTTGCTGCAAAAGACCAATTGATCGAAATACAAAGCAAATTGATTGCACAACAGCAGACTGCGAATAGAGCCTCGCAAGAGGAGATCGGAAGCAGACAATTTACCGCTCGCTCCGAAGGCATGAACAGATTCGTTCCAGAGAACAGTGCCTTTCCTGAGACAAACGTGCGGCCGAGCAAACTGCCAGTCCGAACTTTGAGCGACGAAGATCTCGAAAAACTCAGGTCATCCAATCCCATGAGCTTGGCCGGCAAACGAACCGAGTCGGTTCTTAAATCTGACCAGGACTTGCTGACACCATCGCCAAATAATGCAATGCAACTGGAACCCAAAATCAATCGCATTCCAGGCCAGACGCCATTCAATCGCGATATCCAAAGACTCTATAGCAACAGCAAAGCATTCAGTCTCGACTACCACATCGACAACGACCCGGACTCGCCAGTTGCTGCCGTCGAACTTTGGGGCACACCCGACCAAGGTCAAACGTGGAGCATGTGGGGCCAAGACCCAGATCGAGAAAGTCCGTTTGATATTGAAGTTGAAACGGAGGGACTCTTCGGTTTCCGAATGGTGATTGTCGGCGCGAACGGCCTAGCATCCAATCGGCCACGCAACGGCGACAACGCTGACGCCTGGATCCATGTCGACGTGCAAAGTCCAAAAGTCAAAGTGGTTAGCGCGTTATACGGCAAAGGTAAAGAGTCGGGCTCCATGGTGATCGAGTATCGCGCCGAAGACGACTTCTTCACCGATCGACCAATCACTCTGCAATACTCTCAGGCACCCAGCGGACCATGGACCAACATTGTCTCAGGGGCAAGAAACAATGGTCGCTATGTATGGGCAGCGGACCCTGGTCTACCTCCAACGATTTACTTGAGAATCGAAGCTTATGATGCTGCAGGAAACGTCTCGGTAAATCAATTGGATCTGCCCGTCGACGTCGAGGGCCTAGCTCCCCGTGGCCGCATCCAAGGCTTCCGACCGATCAAGTGAAAGTCGTTCTTCCGCCAATTCCAATACTTCGCTTCTCGGAATTCAAGTTCATCTAGATCGGCTTGTCATGTTCTCCATCCAACCGACCATTAGAAACAAAGGCTATTCGTTTCGGGCCTGGTTGGTGCTTTGCTTTTTTGCATTGAGTCTTTGGATCACCAGCGACGCCAAAGCCCAAGACTCCTTGCCAACGCAACAAATCCCCTACCAATTCTTGCCCCCTCCGTCTTCCTCTGCTGGCCAAACCTATCCCAATACTTACGAACAAGTAAAACAGCAAACCATCCCCTTGGCGCCTATTGCTCAAGATTTTGATAATCGCGTCCAACTGCAAAGCAATCTCGACCAAGTAACCTTGGTAACCCGCGACGCCCCCCTATCGACAGTCCTTTCTATGATCGCCCAACAACAAGGACTCAACATAGTAACCGGCGAAGAAGTGAATCAAAGAGTCAACGTTACGCTTACCAACGTCAGACTAAATGATGCATTGGACGCGATCCTAGCCGTTCACGGTTATACGTGGGTACGCCAAAACAACATCATCACCATCTCAAGCATGGCAAATGAACGAAAAATGTCACCATCCGTCCAAGGTCGGATGGTGCGAGTCTTTACGTTGAACTACGTTTTGGCGGACGACGTTGAAAAGGTTATCAAAGGACTCATGTCTCCGCTTGGCCAAACATTTACCAACAAGGTAACGGTTGACGAACAGCGCAGCGCTCACGAACAACTCGTTGTCGAGGATCTACCAACCTATCTGGACCGAATCGCAAATTACATCGCTCAAGTCGATATCATGCCCCGTCAGGTCGTTGTCGAAGCGAATATTCTTCAAGTTACACTGAAGGATAACAATAAGCATGGAGTCAACTTTAGCCAACTTGCACGAGTCAATCGTGCCAACGTCACAATTGGCACGATGGGTCTAGCTTCAGGCACTCCACCCACCTCGATGATGAGGGTCGAGGGGGGGGACCTTACCAGTCTAATCGACTTGCTAAAGTCCACGAGCGATACCAAGACGTTGGCTTCACCGAAAGTCGCCGTCGTGAATGGTCAAAAAGCGAGGATTTCCGTAGGTGGTGAAATTGGTTACCTTCTTACAACCGCCACGAACACCAGCACATTGCAGAGCGTCGCTTTCCTCGAATTCGGTGTGGTGCTCACCGTGACTCCAATCATCACGGAAGAAGGCCAAGTTTTGATGACGGTCGCACCCTCCGTTTCTACAGGACGTATCAACCCCACTTCGAAGCTTCCAGAAAAAGAGCTCACTCAAGTTGAGACGACTGCGCTGTTAGAAAATGGTCAAGCCATTGTGATCGGCGGCCTGATCAAAGAGACTAGCAATAACGGCCAAAACAAGATCCCATTCTTGGGTGACCTGTGGGTCGTTGGGAAGCTCTTTCAAAATCGAGAAGTATTGAAAGAACGCAACGAAATCATTATCACTCTTTTGCCGCGTATCGCCCGACCTGGCGAGTATTGCTCTTTTGCGTCAGAAGAAGACCATGCTCAAGCTTCGACCCCTTTATTGGACCGAAATCTGAATCCTATCGATCGACGAGCTTGGGAAGGTGAATTGCCAGATGCATCCACTAGGCCGCGTTCTTGGAATTGGCTTCGACGAAAGAAAACCGAACCAGTACCTGCAGTCACGACTCCGGTCCGCGTGGAAACTCAAAACATTGGCCAAGGAACCCCGATTTATGGGAATAGCCAATACGTATTCCCTCAGCAATCGAACGAGCTTCCGCAGAACTCTGGGGCAATCGATCTAGGAACGAATCAGCCGACGTTTGGCAATCCATAGCCGAATCACCGCTCACAGGAGAACCGCTGGGCTCAAAACACCTAGCACGACGCGCAAGCTAGTGTTGCGATACTTAGTTAACGTGGGATAGGCTTCCAGCCTGTCGGTACTGCGGTTGACAGGCTGGAAGCCTATCCCACATCCATAAACACAAGTTTTTTGATCAAGGTCAATGAGAGAAAACGACACTAGTGAATGAACTGTCCAATGTCACTAGCTTGCGCGTCGTGCTAAGGCACGGTGTGCACCGAACTAGTAATCAATCGCATTTTAGGCGTAGCCGCAAAGAATCCCGGAGGCGGGTTTAAAATCATGTCAGATTGAAAATCGATGTTCAGGTTATCTGAGGTCACGTTTATGGTGCTGCCCGAGTAAACCGGGCCAGACAATGTTGAAACTCCATCGAGAACGATATTGCCGGTCGACACGATGGCACCCATGATTTGGCTTGGTTGCGTATCCGTTGCGTCTGTATCGGATACTCCTTGGTACGGCGTCGAGGCCGGGTTCGTGTTGATTCCGATGGTCACCTCACTAAGAGCAGTTTTAGTCGTCAGATCGTCAATCGGTGCATTGGCAATCAACGCTGGGAAGTTTCTACCGGATGGTTCCCACAAAAGGGCACTTCTGAGTTCTACCTTGTTGGCGGACTGCATCACG
>CANHVO010000334.1 GCA_947463915.1 Planctomycetaceae bacterium | reverse complement strand
TAAGGCCTCTTTCCGCCTGAAGGCGGTACATCAACTATTCCGCCTGAAGGCGGTACACCAGCGTTTTGAATCTAATGAGGGAACGGCTTGCTCTGCGCGAAAAACGTTTTTGGGTTTTCATACACCACTCGCTGAATCAGCTCGCGCGAATGTCCCCGTTTTTTTAGTTCCATGATGAGATCGGGAATCGCCGTCGGCTTGCTCGGCCCCCAGTCACCGGCTGAGTTTGCCATTAACCGCTCTGGGCCATAACGCTCGATCATGTCTGCAGCCCTTTGTGGCGTGCATTTGCTAACAGGATACAACGTCATCCCAGCCCAGAAACCGTTCTCGAGCACATGCTCAATTGTATGCTCCTCAACGTGATCCACCAATACTCGCGATCGGTCGATTCTAGAGTCACCCATCAGCATGTCCAAAATCATCCGCGTCCCTTGGTACTTGTCCTCGAGATGCGGTGTATGGATCAATATCTGTTGCTTGTACTTCACGGCCAAGTCGACATGCTCGAGGAAGATCGTCGCCTCGTTGCGTGTGTTCTTGTTAAGTCCAATTTCGCCGATTCCCAAAACGTTTTTGCATTCGAGGAACTCAGGAATCATCGCGATGACTTCGCGCGACAACGACACGTTTTCCGCTTCCTTGGCGTTGATGCAAAGCCAAGTGTAGTGAGCGATTCCGTATTGAGCTGCACGCTTGGGTTCAAAGTCGGTAAGTTGCCTAAAATAATCGCGAAAACTCTCGACACTACCTCGGTCAAAGCCGGCCCAGAAGGCAGGCTCACTAATGGCCACGCAGCCCATTCTAGCGAGTGTTTCGTAGTCATCGGTCGTGCGTGAGACCATGTGCAAATGAGGATCGATGTAATCCATCGGACTAGCCCCCCTTCTTTGTGATCGACATAAGATTTTGCCAGTTGGGGTCGTAGTCACGGCTCATTAACAATTGGACTCGCTTGGCTTTTTCGACTTGGTCGTCAATCAAAATATGCATCCCCTGGACGAGTAGCTGCATATTCTTTGAATCGTCGACGCTGCCAGAAGCACGCTCGATACGATCGAGCGTTGCCGCAAGTTCTAGGATTTTAGCGCGAGCGATCATGAATTCGTCCGCAACAATTTGTGTGGCGCTGCGTTCAGCCATCGGTTGCTTAGTACTCATGACTTGCTGTCTCGGTTACTTTCGGTTGTTCCGGTTCGTTGGTCTCTTTTTGAACGGCAAAACGAATGCGGCGTTGATTCACTTCTTCGGCCAGCATCGATAGTACTTCGGCGACTGGTTTTGTGCCAAGTTCCCCTTCGATTCGGTCTCTTAAAGCGATTGATCGCGTTTCTGCTTCTCGCGGTCCAACGACTGCCATGTAGGGAATCAATTCCACTTGAGCGTCTCGGATCTTTGCTTGAACCTTGGCGCCGCGAAGATCGACCGTCACACGGAATCCAGCATCCAAAAACTGCTTTTCAAGTTCCAACGCATAGTCATTGGACTTTTCGCTCAATGGGCAAATTCGCACTTGTTCTGGAGCCAGCCACATCGGAAATGCCCCAGCAAAGTGCTCGGTGAGCATACCGACAAATCGTTCCATCGAGCCGAAGGGAGCGCGGTGGATCATGACCGGTCGGTGCGTTTTGTTATCCGAACCAATGTATTCCAACTGGAACCGCTCCGGCAAATTATAATCCAATTGAACCGTACCCAACTGCCATTGTCGACCAATGCAATCTCGAACCATGAAGTCCGCCTTTGGGCCATAAAAGGCCGCTTCTCCCTCGGCAGCTTGGAAGTTCAGGCCCGATTCTTCGAGCACGCGTCGCAAAGCAGCTTCGGCTTTTTGCCAGTTTTCCTCGCTGCCAACGTACTTGTCGCTCTTGGGATCTCGCAGCGAAAGCTGAACCCGATAGTCCTTGAGCCCAACCGACTCCAAGACCATGCGAGTAAGTTCGATCGTATTTCGGAATTCCTGCTCCACTTGATCTTGCGTGCAGAAGATGTGCGCGTCGTCCTGGGTTAGTCCGCGGACACGCAACATTCCGTTGAGTTCACCTGTTTGTTCGAAGCGATACACGGTGCCGAACTCAAACAATCGCAACGGCAATTGTTTGTACGATCGAGGCATCGCTTTGAAAATCTGAGCGTGGTGCGGGCAGTTCATCGGCTTGACCAGGTAGCGTTCGTGCAAGCGTTGCCATGTTTGGAGCACCGCAGTTCGTTCGGCTACTGATTGCTCGACCTTATACTCCTTGATTTCACAACCGAGGACTTCAGCAGCTTGCATAAACGCTTGTTCGTGCGCGACCGGCAATCCTTCTTTTGATTCGAGCCGTCGAATCCAGCCATCGACCAGAGCCCCTCCGTCATTCACAAACAAGGGTGGGAATTGACTGTCGCGGTAATAGGGAAAGTGACCGCTGGTCTCGTATAGTTCGACGCGACCCAAGTGCGGGCTGTATACCGGCTCATATCCACGTTTGAGCATTTCCTTTCGCAGGAAATCTTCCAACAGACTTCGGATCCTCGCTCCCTTGGGAAGCCAAAGGCACATTCCTGGCCCGACTTCGCTGGAGATCTGAAAGAGTCCAAGCCGCTTTCCAATAACGCGGTGATCTCGTTTCTTGGCCTCTTCGACTTGTTCCAGGTGAGCTTGCATGTCCTTGGGACTAAACCAAGCCGTACCGTAGACGCGTTGCAATTGCAGCCCGTCCGCATCACCTTTCCAGTAGGCTCCTGCGATGCTCATGACTTTGAAGGCTTTGATGCGTCCGGCATCCGGAATATGCGGGCCTCGGCACAAGTCAACAAATTCACCCTGACGATAGAAACCAAGCGATTCGTGGGAAGCCAGGCCCGTTTCGATATGCTCAACTTTGAGAGTCTGCTTCATGTCGCGACAAAGTTCTACAGACTGAGTGCGATCCAAAGAAAACTGCTCGAAAGGCTCTGCCAGTTCAATGATCTTGGCCATTTCGGCCTCAATTTTGGCGAAGTCATCTTCGTTTAATTTTTGTGGTAAATCAAAATCGTAGTAGAAGCCGTTGGTAATCGTGGGGCCGAACGCTAGCGAAACATTCGGATAGAGTCTCATAATCGCACGTGCCATGACGTGCGCGGACGAGTGACGCAGAACATCCAGAGCTTCTGGGTCCTTTTCCGTTAACAATCGCAATGGAATAGGGGTGCCATTCGCAAAGGATTTCAAGGGTCGGGTCGCATCGACGATCAAATCACCGATTTTGGCTGCGATGACTGCTTTTGCGAGTCTCGAGCCGATTTTTTCAGCAACTGATAGAGGAGTTGCGTCGTCCGGATGAGAAACTATCGTTCCGTCGGGCAGTTGAATTTCCAGCATCTTACCGCTTCCTAGCACCCAATGCAGACGGTTGACGAACTGCAAGTGGGGAAATAGAGGATGAATTGATTCGCCAAGACAAAAGACGAACCCTCAACCTAAAATGTTCGTCGTTGGCCTCGTAATTGGCAATAGGGGGCATTCGGATTCGAAAGTAGCAGTTAATCTCCGCGTGCCGTCCCACGAAAGCCCTTGCGGACTTTGGGCAATTTGGAGTTCTTGGCGGACGGCACATGGAATGTGCCTGCTACCTTGCGCCTGCGACATTAGTGACTCCCGTAAACTCGGCGAAAGCAGACTTTAGAACTCCTCCTGATGATAGAAGGTGTGCTACTATAGAGTTGCTTATCAACCCCCACCCGCCTCCACAGCAAATTCCCTATGAGCGTACTTGTTTTTGGCCATCGCAATCCTGACACCGATGCCATTTGTTCCGCCATCGCCTATGCGGATCTTTTGCAGCAGACGAGCCGTCCAGACGCCATTGCTGCTTGCTGCGGCACGCCCAACAAACGGACGGAACATGTTTTGCGGCGGGCTAAAATTCCAGCGCCCAAGATCGTGATGGATGTTCGGCCCGAAGTGGAAGATGTCTGCAAACACGATGTAAAGACCGCTCGTTATGGCGATGTGTTCTTTGAGGTTTACAACCGAATGAAGGCCCACGAGCTTCGCGCTATCCCAATCGTGGACGATGCGGGCAAAGTTGTAGGCGTTCTCTCACTCCTACAGCTAATGGACCTGATCTTTCGCGACGACAGCGACCCACTAAAGACCCGAACCGTGGCGACGAGCTTGCAGAAGATTTGCGAAATCCTCGGCGGCAAATTTCAGCACTCCTTGAACCCTAGCCAAAAAGATGAATTGCTGGTCATGGTCGGTGCCATGAGCGCAGGCGGTTTTACCGAACGGATGCAAAAGTTCCCAGCCGAAAAACTGATCGTGGTCAGCGGCGACAGACCGACCATCCAACTGCCCGCCATCGAACATGGTGTTCGGGCTCTGGTTGTGACTGGAGGCTATGTTCTTTCCCCTGGCCTCGTGCAACTCGCTCAAGCTAGAAACGTTGCTGTGATTCAAAGTCCATTCGATACCGCGACGACAACGATGCGTATCAAGTCGGCGCAGTTCATCGATTCCGCCATCGACACCCACTTCGTCTCACTCTCCGCGAAAAGGCCAGTCGACGAAGCTCGAGTGATTGTGGAGCAATCGAACGAACCGATTTTCCCTGTCGTTACCGATGCCGGATTGTTGGTCGGGGTACTCTCCAAGTCTGACTTGGTTAACATTCCAAAACCGAAGCTGATCCTTGTCGACCACAACGAACTAAGTCAAGCGGTCAATGGGGCCGAAGAGGCAGACATCCTAGAGGTTCTCGATCACCACCGACTTGGCGGCGGTCTCAAGTCGACACAACCGATTCGATTCATCAACGAGCCGGTCGGGTCGACTTGCACTCTGGTTGCTCGTCAGTTCCGAGCTGCCGGACTAACGCCACGACCCGGCATTGCGCTCTGCATGGCATCCGGCATCATCTCCGATACGTTGTATTTGCGATCGCCAACAACCACCGACTTCGACCGCGAAATTCTGAAATGGCTTGAGCCGATTTCCGAAGTCAACTTGGTCGACTTCGCAAAGGAGTTCTTCGAGATTGGCTCTGCGTTGAGAACATGCACACCAGCCGAAGTCATTCGAGAAGACTGCAAAGAATTCACAGAGCACGGTCAACGGTTTTCCATCTCACAGATCGAAGAAATTGGATTCGATCTCTTCTGGGATCGAAAAGATGAATTGCGCACCGCGCTCGAGCAATTCTCGGCGTCTCAGCGGTTGGATTTTTCGGCCCTGCTGATTACGGACGTTGTCAGCAATGGCTCGTTGCTCTTGCTAAGCCATGAGTCCGATGAATGGGACGAAATAAACTACCCACAGCTAGATCGCAACCTGTACCAGCTTGACAATGTAGTGAGTCGCAAGAAGCAACTATTGCCGCTCATTGCTCAGCTCATCGACACTGCCAAAAACCGTTAGACTAGGATGGAGTGCGGCGTTAGAGAGGCACACCGGCAGGTGTGTCTCACCGTGGGTCACTCTTGCCGAGAGTGACTTTATCTCTCGCTTCACTATTGGTTTCTCGCATCACCGTAGCCCGCATTCATTGACTTTACCCAAGCAATTCATTACTCGGGAGGGTGAGGCTCCTGCCGATCCGTGGCCGTCACAAGCTCGGCAGGAGCCTCGCTCTCCCATTTCAAGAGCCACTGATACATTCCGTCCCACGGCGAAGCCTGGGGACGAATTTATTGAATACAATGATCCTTAAACGCTAGTTTCTCACCAAACCAGCTACCCAACACCAAGACTCAGGAAATCATCACGATATGCTTACTCGACTTCGCACCCTGGTTGTCGCTGTCACTCTTTCGCTCATTTCGGGCAGCATTCAAGCTCAACCGACGTTCAAAGAGTTACCCGGTTACGAAAAGTACCGAGAGATTTCGGCGCTTCGTGCAGAACTTGGGGGCGGTGGCCGAGTCGAACAAATCCGATGGTCCGAAGATGGAAGCTCTGTTCAGTATGGCTTAGCCGGAAAACGCAAATCGATCGACTTGAAGAGCTTTGCGATTTCTGATTCCGATGCTGCAGTGGCTCCAGAAGCAATTGATAATCGCAGAGGACAACGTCGCGGTGGTGGCCAAACTCCGGTCGGGCGAGCCCAACAACGTACCGTCGCCGCTTCGCCGGACGGAAAGTGGAAGGCAACCTACGCCGACTTCAATATCACTCTTGAACCGACTGCAGCCGGTGAAGAAAAAGTCCAAGTGACCAAAGATGGCCAAGACCGATTGCGGTTCGGAACGGGCTGCTGGGTTTATGGCGAAGAGCTGAACCAAAGCGATGCCATGTGGTGGTCTCCGGATAGTACCAAGCTTGCGTATTATGAAGTCGACGAAAGGGAAATGGTCGACTACCACCTTACGATCGACAACACAGCCAACTACACCAAGCTACAATCCGTTCGCTATCCAAAGGCTGGTGATGCAAATCCAAAGGTTTCGATTTGGATCTACGATCTTGCGACAAAAACCGCCAACAAAGTCGCGATCGATGGCGAACCAACACAGTATTTGTACTCCATTCGATTTGCCCCCGAGGGGAACGAACTGCTCATCAACCGCACCAATCGACGACAAGATGTACTCAACTTGCTCGCCGTCGACACGAAAACCCTCAACGTGCGTACCGTGCTCACCGAGCGTCAATCGACTTGGCAGGAAAACAGCCCACCGAACCGCTTCCTCGAAGACAACCAGCGTTTCATTTGGGAGTCCGAAGCTACCGGTTGGAAGCACTATCAGTTGCGTCATATCGACGGGCGCTTGCTCAACCCACTCTCGAAGTTAGGCGAATTTCCGTGCAGTGGCATCAACAAGGTCGACGAAAAAGCCGGACTCTTTTACTACACGGCCTATAGCGCCGCCAATCCTTACAACAACCAACTCCATCGGGTCAAACTCGACGGAACCAATCCGGTTCGAATCACTTCATCTCCGATGAATCATACGTCGTTTGACATTTCGCCGGACAATCGATTTGTCATCGCCACACGCGAAGAGCTCGATACGCCGCCAACTACCGTTCTCTATGACGAAACGGGCAAAGAAGTAGCCGTTCTTGCAACAGGAAACAAAGAATCTGCAGAGAAAGCAAAGCTCTCGCCACCTGAGTTGTTTTCGTTTCTGTCCGATGACGGCAAGACGACGATTTATGGAACACTTCACAAACCGTCGAACTTCGATTCTTCTCGCAAGTACCCATTACTGGTCGATGTCTATGGAGGACCAGAGAGCGTTGGTCTATCGACACGCTACGCAGCTGCCAACCCGGTTTGCGAGCTTGGTTATCTCGTCGTCAAGATCGCCAATCGAGGCACTGTTGGACGCGGCAAGGCATTTGAAAGCGCTACCTATTTGAAACTGGGTGGCCCCGATATGGACGATCAAGCCGCCGGGGTGAAGTTTCTTCGTCAACGCCCGTACGTGGACGGTTCGCGTGTCGGTATTTTTGGCCATTCCTACGGAGGATACATGTCCGCGCTGGCACTGTTGCGATATCCAGATGTATTCCAAGTGGCTGTTTCGGGTGCTCCTGTGACCGACTGGCGAAACTACGATTCGATCTACACGGAGCGTTACATGCAGACACCAGCAGAAAATGCTGCTGGATACGATGCAGGCTCGTGCATCAAAATCGCGGATAAGCTAAAGGGCAAGCTACTGCTAGTTCATGGCTTGATCGATGACAACGTGCACCCTGCCAACACTTGGCAGCTTTCGAAGGCGCTCAACGACGCAGACAAACGCTTTCAAATGATGATCTACCCCGAGTTTCAACACGGCGTCGGTAGCACTTACAGTTCGCTCCGTTGGGAGTACTTTCATGAGCACCTGAAGCCGTCGCTGTAAAGTTGCATCAGGATTTTTCTGTAGCGAAAGTCGACAAGACTTTCGGCGGCATCGCTTGCGGCTGCATCAACACAACGACTCTAGTGCTCCCCTCGCCCCTTTTGGGCAATGCTGTAAAGCATTTCAGGACGGCTGGGGCTTGCCCCTCCGTCCGCAGCTTTGGTGTTCTAGATTCACGCCGCCCGACCGCGCACCTCCGGATTCGTCGCACC
>CANHVO010000333.1 GCA_947463915.1 Planctomycetaceae bacterium | reverse complement strand
GCAATCTCGGAGAACACCTCTACTTGCTGATAAATCTCAGCCGTTCCAATTCGAACTCCGCTTGGATTCAGTGTCGCATCAGACCGCCCGAAGATTTGAAATCCACCGTTGGCGGACTGCTGTGCCCAATCCCCATGGCACCATACCCCGTCGAATCGTTCGAAGTATGCGGCGCTATACTTTTCATTGTTGGGATCGTTCCAAAATCCAACGGGCATACTTGGGAAAGCCGACGTGCAAACCAGTTCACCCGGTTTATCCAAAACCGAAGTCCCTTGGTCACTAAACACTCGGACGTCCATCCCCAACCCCTTGCATTGGATCTGGCCGCGAACCACGGGAAGAGTCGGATTGCCCAGCACAAAGCAGGAGAGAATATCTGTTCCTCCCGAGATAGAGGATAGGCAAATCGACGAGCCGATGGCTTGGTAGATCCAGTCGAAGGTATCTGGGAGCAGCGGCGAGCCAGTCGACAATACGCATCGCATGGCCTGAATCGTCACATTCTTGGCTGGCTCATAGCCGTCTTTCTCTAGGGTCGTGTAATAACGAGGGCTTGCACCGAAGTGGGTAATACTCTCCGCTTCTGCAATCTTCCACAACGTTTCCGAACCATGGACAAAAGGAGAACCATCAAAAAGGACAATGGTCGCTTGCGAGGCCAGACCGCTGACCAGCCAATTCCACATCATCCAGCCAGTCGTGGTGTAGTAGAAGAGAGTGTCGCCGGCTTTGAGGTCACAATGCAGAACGTGTTCTTTTTTGTGCTGCAAAAGTGTTCCGCCTGCTCCATGCACGATGCATTTCGGAACACCTGTTGTGCCTGACGAATAGACAACGCATAACGGTTGATCGAATGGAAATCGTTCGAACACCATCGCTTCAATAGGATACTCACAGGCGTCGGACCATTGAAATTGCTGAAGGCAAAGTGTGCTCGCGCTGTTCTCTGAATTGGCCACGTTGAGATTAGTCTCACCAACCACCAACAAAGTCTTGACTGTGGGAAGTCGATTCAGGATTTGTTTGACTTTAGCGATTGGCCGAATGGTCTTTCCGTTGTAGATGCATTCGGCGGCCGTCAGCATAACAACCGGTTCGATTTGGCCGAATCGATCGCAAATTGCATCTTCACCAAACTCGGGCGAGCATGAGGACCATATCGCGCCGATGGTTGCCGTCGCTAACAATCCAATAACGGCCTCGGTGTTGTTGGGCATGACAGCAACAACTCGATCGCCGTGGCCAACACCTTGCGATTTCAAAAACGTTGCCACGCGGCAAACTTTGTCAAACAATTGTCTCCGCGTTAGCAAGGTCCGATCGCCGCTCTCGTTGATCGCAACGATCGCTGGGGAATCCGCGAACATCGGATCCGTCATTTTTCCGGCATGCAGTAGCTCTTCGGCAAAATTGAGTCGAGCGTTGGGAAACCACTTCCCATTGAATACCTTTGTTCCGGGCAAAAATGCCGTTTCGCCGATATCCCCCTCGACTTCGCAGAATTTCCAAATCGCCTTCCAGAAGTCGCCGGCATGACTGACGCTGGCGGCATGAAGAGATTCGTAGTCCGGGCCAAGATCAGGCAGAAACGTTTCTCGGAAAAAACATGCAAACCGGGTTATGTTTGCTTGCTGGATCGCAGATTCGGTCGGGCGCCAAAGGAACTTTGGGGCGGGGGATTCCATGTGAAAGATTGGACTGTACCGTGTTGGTGAATACTAATTCAAAAGAGTCGAACAATACGAGTGTCGAACAATTGTCTCAATTGTTTTGTCCGGAGAAACAATTGAGACAATTGTTCGACATTATCAACGATCAGAACAATCGTTCAACACGATTCAAAACTCAGGTTCAATCGAAGCCGACATGCTGCCCGTCGACTTCTTGCTGTACGGGTCCACTCCAAATGCACGAATCTGATCGCGTTTGAGTTCGGCATGTTCCATGGTAGTCGTCAAGCAGATAGCGCGACCTGTCCGATCGACTTCATCTGCAATCTTTCGGCCTTGGGTTGGCGACAGATAGAAGAGGTTTTGCATCATTTCGATGACATACTCAAAAGTATGCTCTGGATCGTCCCACAAAATGACGTGGTACCGCGGTTGCTTCTTGGTCTTAGGTGGAGTGTTCTTTGGACGAACGATTGGCTCTGCGACTGCAGCGTTGGAATCTGACATTTGCGTTTGCCTTGCGTCTGGTTCGCAATGGGAAAGGGGAAACGGTCGAACTGGATTGCACTCAAAATCGTTGCGATGCGTACGCTAAACAAATCCGGTACAACTCCGTTATATTGTAAACCTATACCAGGTGGTCTTTGCAAGAACAAATCATACGAAACTTAGAACCGATAATGACAGATTTTTCCGCACTTGATCGATTCCTACAGAACAACCGTCAAAGTCACTTGGATGAGCTCTTCGAGCTGCTCCGCATTGCGAGCATTAGCGCCGATAGCACCAAGGGTGCCGAAATGGCCCAAGCCGCGAACTGGGTAGAAGCCAAACTTGCTTCGGGAGGCCTGAAAACCAAGCAAATTCATGGGGATGGCCCGCCACTGGTCTATGCGGAATCGGCACCCGTACCCGGCAAACCTGTCGTGCTAATCTACGGCCACTATGATGTTCAGCCGGTTGATCCACTCCATTTGTGGGATTCGCCCCCCTTCGAACCCGTCTTGAAAGATGGGAACATCGTTGCTCGCGGATCGACGGACGACAAAGGCCAGATGCTTACCCACGTGCAAAGCGTCCTCGCCTGGCACCAATGTGGTCAAAAGTTGCCGCTCCAAGTCAAGTTCTTGATCGAGGGGCAAGAAGAGAACGGCAGCGAAGTCCTCGAGGCAAAGCTGGCAGAAATCACCGAACAAATCGCTTGCGATGTGATCGTCATCTCCGATTCATCGCAGTATGCCAAAGGGCAACCGGCTATCACCTACGGACTTCGAGGTATTGCGTACTACGAATTGCGAGTTCATGGCCCCAAAGCGGATTTGCACTCCGGTTCGTTTGGTGGCGCCGTAACGAATCCTGCTTTGGCCTTGGCGCGTATCCTCACTGAGATGAAGACCGCAGACGGCAAAATTCAACTGCCTGGGTTCTATGATTCCGTGGTTGAGCTCGTGCCGAGCGAACGCGAGATGTGGGCCAGCATGAACTTCTCAGACGAAGTGTTTGCGAAACAACTTGGGGTCGATGCTCTTACGGGTGAAGCTGGTTACACGACCTTAGAACGACGATGGGCCAGACCGACATTCGATGTCCACGGTCTATTAGGAGGTTACCAAGGGGAAGGGGGCAAGACCATCATCCCGTCATGGGCTGCTGCCAAAATCAGCTTCCGATTGGTTCCAAACCAAGATCCCAAAACGGTTAGCAAGCAACTGCAAGAATTCGTCCACAGCCATACCCCGCCAGGTGTGCGTGTTGAAATCGTCGATTTGCATGGGGGGCGTGGAGTTATGGTGAATCCCAATTCCAAGTTCATGCGAGGCGCGATGCAAGCGGTCCATGAAGGCTTCGATGCCATGCCCGTCTTGATACGCGAAGGGGGCTCGATTCCAATCGTGGCGCAAATGGTAGAAGCCACCAAAGCCGACGTTTTGCTTTTGGGTTGGGGGCTTGATGACGACGGGGCACACAGCCCGAACGAAAAGTTTTGCTTAGAAGATTACTACCGAGGCATTCGAGCCAGCAGTCGACTCTGGCATTACTTGGCTGAGTGAGCGAACGGTTTTTGATATTCGTTCGACTTGAACTTTTGATGTTTGTCGCTTTGTCCGGCTCGGGCTTGTCCCGCACGGACACCGCTTTGGTGTTCTAATGGGCCGCGTGACGAATCTGCAGGCACGCGGTCGGGCGGCGTGAATCTAGAACTCCAAAGCTGCGGACGGAGGGGAAAGCCCCAGCCGTCCTGAAATGCTTCACAGCGCAAGTCCTCTGCCTCACGGCACCGGCAAAGGATGTGCCGAGCCTTCGGCCCATGACGTTATTTCAAATACTCGTCAAACCAGTCGGCCATATCTTTTGCTAACCGACGGTTGCCTTCTTCGTTGAATCCATGTGCGGCGCCCGGAATCACGACGAGCTTGTTGTCCACTTTGGCTTCGTCGAATGCCTTTTGGATCTTTTCGCTGTGCCAAAGAGGCACTAGTTCGTCTTTATCTCCATGATACAACAAGGTCGGCGCGTCATCGGCAGTGACGTGCATCAATGGCGAAACCGTTTCAGCGCGTTTCGGGTCAAATTTGAGTGCTGGGAATTGCTCTCGACGCGGGCTCTCAGGGGCAACATAGGGGGCAAGATCCGTTGGAGGGAAAACCGCGACGACGGCTGCCACGCGGGCGACTTCGTCTGAACCTTGCTTTGCGCCGCCAACTGTTCCGAGCATCAACGAGAGATGGCCACCTGCGCT
Source organism: Planctomycetaceae bacterium (assembly GCA_947463915.1). Lineage (GTDB taxonomy): Bacteria > Planctomycetota > Planctomycetia > Pirellulales > Pirellulaceae > JBKCUI01. The sequence goes on along the minus strand of CANHVO010000333.1, from coordinate 3,648 downwards.
GTACCCAAAGACTCCCAGTTTCTTTGGATCGATTTGCCAGTCAGCCGCATGTTTTGCAATGAAGCTCAGTGCCAATTGGACATCCCCCACGCATTCAGGAACAACGTAACGAGGGCTGCTGCCGTGTCGAACAGCCAAAACCGTGTAGCCTCGATCGAGCAAATGCTTGAACATAGGGACGATTTGCTTTGGCTCGGCCCAACTTGAGACCCAGCCGCCGCTGACCATGAATAGGACTCCATGTCCATTTGCGTTTTGTTTGGGCTGGAAAACGTCGAAGGTAAGTGCCATTCCGTCCTTATGTCCATAGACAACATCAGGAATAACTTTCAGCGAATCGAGTTGAGCCTGGGACGTTCCCGCCTGAAAGAAAATGGCTAGGATTATGGCGGCGGCACCTAATTTCGAGTGCATTCTTGGTCGCTTCTTCATTCTGTTGACGTTCTGATTTTCGAGAGGTTCATTGACTGAAAGTGTCCAAATAAGTCTTTACCATTGTAACAGATGTCGATCTATTCAAATGGGATCGTCGCTGCGATAATTTGTGGCTGGATACTTCGGCAAAGTAACATTTCGTGCATGTTTTATCGAAAGGCAAGCTATGAAAAAACGAGCGACCTGGGGCTTGTTCGCCGTTGTGATTTGCCTGCTCGGCCTGAGCACTTTATGGTTTGACAAGCTTGGTTTGGGCACTTCCAAATCCAGAACTCCGTCGCCAGAAACGATCGCCGCTCCCCATCTGGAACGAGCCGAAGAGAGTATCTCAAAAGCCGCCCGCACGCATTTTCAAGCGATAGAGACATTATTCGATAGGAGTCGATCTCAATCACCAACCTTTGCCAAGTCGGCGTTGGGGTGGGGAAGCAAGTGGCGTATCATTGCGGATGCGACTCCATTCACACGCGGTGATCGTCATGCGGAGTACTTGAAAGAACAATTCGAAGTGCAAGTGCTCAAGGGCGAAGATCTCAGCAAGGCAATTGAGCAGGCGGTCAACGAATTTCTTGCGGAGATAAGAAATACCGAAAGCAAGATGCTTGTCGATTTGCGAGTTGACGTAGAGGACTTAAAGAGCACCTATGAGCTTGGGCAGATGGACACGGCAGAGGTACAGTCGCACTTTGACGCTGCCGTTGAAAACGCGATGTTGATTTCAGGCAACGACCTACAAACGAATATCAGCTCTCAGCTCGTATCCATCGTTGTTGGTGAAGTGCTGACACAGGTGGCGATTCGATTGGGGGTATCCGCTGGAATCCTTGGTACAGGTGCGGCGTCAGGATGGTTCACTTTGGGCGTAGGTGTTATCGTCGGCCTTGTCATTGACCAGATTGTTTCTGCCATCTGGACTCACATTAGCGATCCGCAAAAAAACCTAGAGGAAGAGCTCAATGTCCAGCTCAAGGTGATGCAGAGACTAATTTGTTTTGGAGACAAAGATACCAAAGGGTTATTGCAGCATTTTGAAGAGATCGCCAGATCGCGAGCCCAGCTACGGCGTGTTGCCGTTTTGAAATTGCTCGGTACAGCCCCCGATTCCATTCCATCTACGAAGTAATTCGCGAGGTTTAGTATGAGTCCAAATTCAAGGATATGGATTGTGCCACTTTGCCTAATCATGTTGGGGCTGAACGTATGTCACTGCTCCTGTCTATTTGCGCAAGGCAAGGCGGCCATGGCACGCGAGTTGGTTGAGTTTGTGTCTCGCCGATTTGGAAAAGAGGTTGCTGAAGAAGGGAGTGAGATTCTGACTCGCAAGGTCGAGTCGCTGCTCGTTAAGTACGGTGACGATGTGGCGGAAGCGGTTCGGAAGGTCGGGCCTCGAACCGTTCAATTGCTGGACAACGCGGCCGCGGAAGGGGGCGAGCAATCCGCAAGACTTTTAGCCAAGCATGGAGACGATGCGATATGGGTCGTCGCGAATCAAAGCCGACGAGCGATCGCGTCCAAGCTCGGCGACGAGGCCGCGGAAGCCATGATTAAGCATGGTGATGTAGCGGAGCCTATCCTGGAGCTAGCCGGGCAGTCCGGTGCGGCGGCCCTAAGAAACGTTTCGACCAAAGGTGGGCGGCAACTCAAGATGATGTTAGACGATGGGGCATTGATCAAAATAGGTAGAACTTCCGAGCTCATGAATGTCGTAGGGAAGTATGGCGATGACGCCATGAATTTCATTTGGAAAAACAAAGGCTCGCTTTTGGTTGGAACAGCACTCGTCGCTTTCCTCGCGGATCCAGAACCGTTTATCAACGGAACGAAGGATTTGGCAAGTGTCGCTGCGAATGTGGTGGTCGAGCCGATGGCAAAGGAGATTGGAGCGAGAACGAACTGGACGCTCACCATTTGCACTTTGGCGGCTCTTTGCATGACCTACCTAGGATTCAAGCAGTGGCTGCGAAAACCGAGGCGGTGAGCCAAATGGCAATCGCTTCATAAGCGGAGCGGCGCAAAGGGCTTGTCGGTCTCGTCGTTTAACCGTCAGCCGAAGGCGTATTTAATTTCTTTGGCAGTACGCCTTCGGCTGACGGTTAAACGAAATGCATTTTGACAAGTGCCAAATCAACAAGCCGCAAGCAACCTGCCGCTGCGGTTGAATTAGAGCTGTGTGATCGGAAAGTAGTCTCAAGACCTTGCTGACGATTGTGGACTGACTAGATTGGAATCGACGTGGTTTATCGCTTGGAACAACTCCCTGTGCAACTTTTCGGTCTAGAAACTGTGTTCATCCATGAGTGTGTATGAAATCGTTCAGCTCGTTGGAACGTGCGTCGGACTGATTTTGGGGGCGATCGTTTGTTTCGTGCTCTTCTTTCGAGGAATGGCTTGGATCGACTTGTGGGTAAAGTACAAAACGGGGTTCGAACGAACTCGGCCAAAGGTCAGGTCTAAAAAAGGCCGGAATGGGGCAGCTGGCTCCACTCCACGAAAGAGCGACGAAAGGCAGTCTCATTCCCCAAAGTCTCAGTTGATTCATGACCGAACAGCATCTTCGAAGCTTCGAAATGGAGTGGTCCGCGAGCAGTTGGCAAATCGACAACCTCGATCTCAAAGCCGAAGCAATGATTCTCTGCGTACTTTTGAAGACTCTGCTGTGGATTTGCAAACGTCCGAAATACGATCCGAGTCTTTAAGCAAAGCTTTGGACATTGCTTCTCTCAACGAACCTGAAGCGAAAACGCCAAACCGCATCGCTACCGTACAACTCTTGAGTGGCGAGACGATCGAACGAGTTTCGTTTTGCTCAAAAGAAAAGGCCCTCAAGATTTGTGAAGGACTCGGATTTACGGGAATCGTGCTCGAAAACGACGAGGGGCAAATCAGTGTCGTCCGAGAGAGCAACATCAAACTGGTGACTTGGAAAGTCAGTTGAATTCGGTTGAAGAATTCTGTACCGAATGAAGAATCCTGTAGCGAAACTCGTCAAGAGTTTCGGTCTCGCCGTGGAAGAAGACGTTAAGGCGAGCGGCCGGAGAGAACATTCGATGGTTCGTAGCTGGATTCGCCAGAATTCAGTGCGGTCTGAATTCTGGCGAATCCAGCTACGCACTGAATTCTGGCGAATCCAGCTACGGTCGTTTTTCGTCTGCCGATCACCTAACTACTTTACGACAATGCCTATTGGATTATTTGAAACGCAGCCCGAACTTC
>CANHVO010000332.1 GCA_947463915.1 Planctomycetaceae bacterium | reverse complement strand
TGACGGGCAAAACACATGGCAACGTGATTATTCGATTTCCTGAATCAGGATCGCGTGCCAGCCAGTTGCGTACGTTTCAAAGCCTGGCGATTTAGCGCATGCGATGCAAACTTTCTTGTTGTCCATCTCGTCAAGAATGTACCCCTTGCTTTCCTTGAGCAAGCCTTCGAGTTTTTGGGTTGGAAGCTTGAAGTCATGTGGTAACGGTCGTGAGCTTGCCAGCACATTGGCGTCGCTATCGATGATCAATCGCAACGTGCGCTGCGACTCAGCGGGATTGAGGCTGTCATTGGACAGCACCGCACTGGAGAGCGCTTCCCAATTAAAGATAACTCCGAGCACTCCTTGAACTGGTTCGTCTGCTTCCCCATTACGTCGAACGGTTGCAGAGTAGATCAAGACCGATTGGTCGCTGACCAGGGCGGACTTATGTGCGGATTGAAAGGCAAAGTCATTTCCACTGCGAGTCGCCATGGCTCGGCTGAACCACGTAGACTTGGACTCATTTTTACCGACGCAATGAAACTGGTTGGGCCGACCATTAGCGATAATCCGGCCGCTGGTGTCGCATAGCACTAGATCAAGATAGACGGTGTACGCATTGAGGATAACCCCCATGCGTTTCGAAGCATGGGCAACTGAGGCGTCGGATGGATTTTGAACGGCATCTACGAGCGAACTGTCAGTAGCCCACCACCGGACGTCGCAAGTCCGTTCGTACAAATTGCGATCGATCAAATCAAGGCTGTTGAGAGCGATATCGGCAAGGCGTGAGCCACGAACATTGCCCCCGATAACGGTAATCAAGTTTGAGATTGATTCTTGTGTTTTGTTTGCCATATCGTCAGCCACACTGGCGGTCTTGGTCGACAACGCTTGCATCTCTTGCGCGACCACGCCAAATGCTGCTCCGCTTGAACCAGCCCTGGCGGCTTCGATTCGCGCGTTGAGCGAAAGCAACTTGGCATTTTCGTTGATTTCGCGAATCTCATTGATAGCAGTGTGCATTGCACCGGCAAGTTGTTCCACGATTCGGACAACAACGTCGGTAGGACCAACTGCGGCGGAATCGTCTTTGCTTTTTGTCTGCGTTGACGATTTGCTTGGAGATTTTGAGATTGCAGGGGCAGTTAGGGTGGCCATTGGACTCGACAGGTTGGAATATTTGGAGACTGTGAGTGGAACCAATACCGCCGTCTTGTTTCCGCTCGTGAAATGGAGGGGCGAAAGGCGGAATAGATGAGAACCATGGGACTGGACCAATCTCCTGTCCGTGCATTAGTTGGGGACGATGTTCCCAAGTTTCAGTGTGTGTTCTCAGGTACTCACTTGCCTTATGGCTGGTATCGGCGATGTGGGGATTACAAATGATGCAGGTTTGGATAATTTTTGTGCAAAACAACCTCGCGTTGCGTGGAAATACTGTTTTTGAGGGCAATACGAAGTCTGCGACCTCACCCATTTGGTGAATCGTCTTCTTCCAATTGCTTTATCTTTTGTTGCAAGCTTTGTCTGTGCATCCCCAGTCTTCGGGCAGCCGCACTGATGTTGTGGGATTCAGCCTTCAACGCGTGACCGATGGCGGCCCGCTCGAATCGTCCGACTAGGAGAGTCTTAGCTTCGTTAAGAGGTAAGTCAAAGTATTCGGCGAATGCCTCAGGGGCAGATTCATGTACTGCCGAAACAAGCCCCAAGTCCGTCGCACAGAGAATTTCGGAGTCGCCAAGAGCGGCTGCCGCTTGGACTCGCTGCTTCAACTCCCGAACATTTCCAGGCCACTTGCAGTTGAGCAAAGCGGAAATGGCCTCTGAGGAAAAGCTCATGCCTTCATTCAAAAAACTGTTTGCCAGTAGAACAATGTCCTCCTGACGGTGGCGCAAGGGTGGAACGAGAAGCTCAATTCCCTTTAGGCGATAGTAGAGATCTTGTCGAAAGAGTTTGTCTGCAATGGACTGTTCCAACTCTTGATGGGTTGCGCTTACGATGCGAACATCGACAAAGTAGGCTTTCTCAGAGCCGACCGGTTGTACGATACCTTCTTGCAGTACCCTCAAGAGTCGAGTTTGAATGGGAGCTGGCATATCACCAATTTCGTCCAGGAAAAGAGTCCCTTTGTCTGCTAGTCGGAAGACTCCTTCGCGGTCTCGGTCGGCGCCGGTAAAAGCGCCTTTAATGTGTCCGAATAATTCGCTTTCAATAAGCGAAGCCGCGATAGCGGCGGTGTTGATGGCAATAAACGGTCCTTTGGCTCTTGGGCTTCTTGCGTGGATACTCCTCGCAATCAGTTCCTTGCCGGTTCCACTTTCGCCGCGAATGAGCACGGGCAGCGTTGTGGCTGCGGACTTTGCAATCTTGGCAAAGAGCTGTTGCATGCCACGACTGATTCCAATCATTCCGTCAAAGGAATTGCCACCGCTTTGAGTCTCAAGCTGAATCTGAATTTCGTTCAAGCGTTCTTGCAATGCCACGCGATTCTGGGCTCTTAATGCAATCGCCCTCATTCGTTCGATTTCAAAGGGCTTGGTCACGAAATCCGTTGCGCCTAAGCGGATACACTCGACTGCATCCGAAACCGTGTCGTTGGCCGTGACGACGATGATCTCAGGTGAATGCAGATTTTTTTTCTCTTGGAGCCCTAGCAAGACAGCTTTGCCGTCCATGACTGGCATATTCAAATCAAGGAAAACCAGATCGGGCAAAAACTCAAAGATCGCGTCCAATGTCTGTTTGCCATCGGACGCTTCCTGAATCGACCTATTGCTTGCCAGGAGCAACTTTTTCAACGCGTATCTCGCAGAGGCGTCGTCATCGGCGATCAGGATTTTCATTGATGCATTCGGTTAAGGGTGAATTTCGATTCGATAGTTTAAGATACGATTGCTCCCGATCTGTTCGCATCGAAGCCATACCGTCTTTCCAATGAGATCGGACGCTTTGTCCAATGTGATGGTTTTCGAAATCTGGTCTTTCAGTCCCGCAATCTGAGTTCGTTCTCGAGGGCGATCAGGTACCAATAGGATACAATCGAAGCTTAGTGGAACTGATTTATGATTGGTCGCGTCGAGTGTAAGTCTGAGCTCATTATCTTTGTTGATTTCATGTCTCGTTTCAATGGTAAAATCGCTGGTTCCGACTTGGATCTCTTGGTCAACCACAAAAGTTGTGGTCGCGTCGCCCTGAACAGAAAACTTCAATTGAATCGCGGCTGCCGCGGTATTTGCGTCAGGCTTCACTCGAACAGGCACCGTGATAACACTGTTTGACTTTCCCTCGATATCAAAATTGGCTGTTGCGTCCTCCAAAAGAATCGACTTAGCCATAATCGTGACTTGTCCAGCAACGCGACTATCAAATGGGTTTTTAAAGAGAACTTTTAGATTCTGAGTTTGGCCGACCAGAGGATCGATACGCGGATCTTCTAATTCTATCCCCATGCGCCACCTGGCAGCACGTATATCGACGTTATCAATTATGACAGGCCATTTGTCGATCGTTAGACGCTGTTCTGAACCGTTCGAGGTCATTCGCTGCTCGATTATTACACTGCGTCCCCACACGTCATAAGCTGTTACATTCTCTCCGAGATAGAGTTGAGCCGTGGTTGGCCTTGCTGACCAGGCGATGATTTTCGCTTGATCTCCTCCGACGATTAGGTGGTTGACTCCGAGCGAGGGGATTGGCAACTGGCCGATGTTTTGCATTCCAGACAATGCTCTCGCCATCGATCGAAATGGTAGAAACATTTCGCGAGGTCCACCGTCAACATCTAAGACACCGACTTGTTGGTCGGAGGGGTTTGAGATCCAAGCGGTTGTTTGTTGTAGCAATGATGCGCTTGCAATCTGTAGCATTCTTGCGGCAAGATCCTGAACTCGAACGGCCAGTGAATAGTCGCTTGCATTGATGGGGGTCAGGCTAAGCCATGGATCTTGAATACCAAATTCAGACTTTTGCTTCATGCCAATTGCATTTCCAGTTTCCGCAGCGGTGAACGGTTTGGGCGAATGCAGTTGCCATCGGTCAATTTGAGCCACGTCCGCATTTGGAGCAGTTGGATTTTTTGCCGCAATGATTTGAGCTACTTGGCCGTAACGACTTGCGAGGGTTTTGATGGATTGCAACGACGGCCGAAGTCTGGGATTGGCGACCAGTTCGGTTTCATAATCCCAGCCAATCTGGAAGTCTGTAATGCGAACGCACATTTCGCGCATGACTGGCTCCAAAAAAGTCTGAACTTTTAGCGAGTCTTCTAGATCAGAGCCAGAGTCGTCTGGTAGGTGGTTGGGGAAGTGTTTCAATAGCGACTTCGGCGGCGATGCGATGACCCCCACACAGCCAATACCAGCCATGTGCAATCGATCGATTCGATCTCTGGCGGACTTGCTTTCAACTGGATCTTCGAAATCGTACCAAACCGGCAACTTTACTTTTCCGACATGCCCAAGTCGAAGAAGCTCTAGCAATCGAATAGTGCTCATGGCGTTCAGATTATTTTTTTTCGGTGAAATGGTCCAGCCAAAACGCGGATCCGACGCCTTTGGCGGTTCATTGGGTAGAACCACAAACTGTTCATCTAAGTTAAAGCCTCCTGCTTTTCCTTTTTCGAGCTTAGTGGTGATTTCGTAATATCCCGGCTCAAGGTTTTCAATGATCCACTCGACGCTCCCGTCCCAATACGTTTTACTCTTGGACTTCGATAGGGGGTCGCGACTGGATTTCAGTGTTGATTGCTGTTTACTGTCGCGACTCAGAAGTATGTTCGTCGATCGCACTGTTTTTCCCGTGTGGTCAACGAGAGCAAATTCAATAGATGGCTGCTCACTCGTCATTCCTTCAGCGGCGCATCGAAGAACGATCCTCTCGCCTGTTTTATAAAAAGGGAGCTTGTCTACCGAAAGGCTCAATCGAGGAGTACGGAAGATTCGAATCGCATCGAAGCCAAATTCGCCGCGGTACGCCTTGATGTTTTTGGGTTGGACTTGCGCTACGACTTGAACTTTCGCTATGTCTTTTCGATAAGGATATTGGGGATCCGTAGAGACAGATTTCCATCCCGTTTTTCCAGACCAGAATTTGGTAGGCATCTCAAAGAGGGTTTTTCCCAGTTCATCCATAAATCGAAGCTTGACGTTGGCTTCATAATCCGATGAGTCGCTGTGAATCCTTGCTGTCATGAAGTAGACAGAACGGACATCGACGGGAATGATTTCGGACGAGACCTCAACCATGCCGCCATTCATTTGGACTCGCAAATACGGATTTAATACGGTCCGTTCAAGAAACTGATCTATGGATGCCGGCACTTTCTCAGGGATGACTTGCCAGGGCCATTTTTTTTGTTCCCATGCGAGATAACATTGGGACGAAAACCGGCGAAAGTTCTCAATATCCTTGAGCGCTTCAGGGGTAACAGCGTTCTGATGAATGGCGATCGGAATGAATTTTGGAAAATCTCTACCCGTTCGCCGGGTCCATTTGTCTGGCCAGCCGTCCGGTTCCTTGTCCACTTTTGAACCAAAATCCCATTCGGCAACGATCTCCGTGGTGGAGTTGTCGCCAGCGTGCGTAGACGCAAAGCCCCATCCGTATAGAATGAGGCCAAGAAAGAAAGCTGTGCCCTTCGGGTGGCGGCGAAACGCATTTAATAGAGGTCGCATTTTGCCTGGTCTACGTGTTGGGGTTCAACTCACCGGATTGAGGTTGCCATTTAAGGAAGCTTTGCACGCAGCGGCGCGAATGGGTGCCGATGCAATCGAAATTGATGCACGCTACGAGATAAAGCCTTCCGATCTTGTCGGCACAGCACTTCGGCAAGTTCGGAAATTACTTGAAGATCTAAATTTGCGAGTTGCAGCGGTGAGGTACCCCACGCGCCGGGGTTATGAATGCGAAGATGAATTGGAGCGTCGTATCGAAGGTACCAAACAAGCCATGAAAATGGCCCATGATCTTGGAGCCAACGTGGTTGTTAACCAAGTAGGATCGATTCCCGAATCAACCGACGATCCTTCATTTCAGCTGATGCGGACCGTGCTGAGCGATCTCGGGGCATATAGCCATCGAGTTGGTGCCTTTTTGGGTTGTGAAACCGGAGCAGAGCCTCTTTCACGATTAGCAACACTCCTCGACTCGTTGCCGGATGGATGCCTTGGCATAACCCTCAATCCAGGAAATCTCCTAGTAAACGGATTTGATCTCGAAAACCTGCAGTCGATTGCAAAGCATGTCATGTTGGTACATGCCAAGGATGGGGTAAAGGACAAAGCCCGCGGACGAGGCACGGAGGTGCCGCTAGGCCGAGGGATGGCGGAGTTTCCAGAGATCGTTGCAATCCTTGAAGAATTTCACTTCCCAGGATATTTTGTTGTTGAAAGAGACAACGCACAGAATCCGTTGGAAGAAATTGCGATAGCGGTTCAGTTTCTTAAGAACATTTAGATCTACTTGACCAAGGGAAGTAAATGATGACAAAACACATTCGACTTGTCGCAGGATTGCTATTAGCTGGTTTCGCTTTTTGCGGGACGGCTTATTTGGGTAATGGAGTTGCCCAAGATCCGGCCCCGACCGCAAAACCGCCCATCGAGGATTTTGCGAAATATCTTTCGGGCACAGTTCTTACTGGTGTTTTCACCGTAGATGGTAAGCCGCTCGACAAGTTGACTGAGGAGCGTTACGAGATCAAGAGCGCGAAGAAGGTCGATGGCTATGAGTCACTCTGGGAAATCGTGACTCGAATCAAATACGGGGACAAAGACATATCGTTGCCGGTGGAGATCAATGTGGAATGGGTCGGCAAAACACCCGTTATGGTGATGGATTCTGTTGCATTACCAGGTTTGGGAACGTTTTCCGCCCGCGTCGTTTTTCATGACAAAAAGTACGCAGGAACTTGGAAGCATGACGACGTTGGTGGCCATTTGTTTGGACGTGTCGATCGAGCGACGGAAAAACCAGCCAAATAGCAATTTGCGGGTACGATCGGTTTTAGACTACGAGAGCTTGGATTAGAATGCGGCCTTTCCATTTCAAGACTCGTGTTTGAAACCGTTGGCATGCTTGCAGCTTCTCGCAAAAAAATCGTTATCGTTGGTGGCGGTATTATTGGTCTTTCGACTGCTTATGCGGCTCTCAAGGAAGGCGCCTCTGTCACGATAGTGGATCGAATTTCGAGCCACGGCGACAATTGTTCCATCGGGAACGCAGGAATGATCGTGCCCAGTCACTTCATTCCACTTGCGGCACCTGGTGCATTTTCGAATGCGATCAAATGGATGATGGACCCAGAGTCGCCATTTCATGTCCAACCTCGCTTGAGTTGGAACTTGATGAAATGGGGCCTGCGTTTTTATCTAGCGGCCACCGAAAAGCAAGTTGAGCAAGCGGCGCCGCTTCTCCGCGATTTGAGTTTTGCGTCTCGCGATTTGTATATCCAATGGAGCGAGTCTGGAATCGATTGCTCGCTTGCCAAAAAGGGATTGTTGATGCTCTGCAAAACCGAGCACGCCATGACCGAAGAGGCCGACGTTGCTCGTCGCGCACGCGACCTAGGTGTTCCGGCTCAAACTTTGTCTGCCGCAGAAACAAGCGCCTTGGATCCGAATGTTACGATGGACATCTTAGGAAGTGTTTACTATCCGAAAGACTGCCATCTAGACCCGGCGCAGTTGCTGACTTCACTCAAAGAAAAGATCGTAGCACTTGGTGGAAAGATCCAAACGGACTGCTTGGTGACCGGGTGGAAAACGAAAGGCCCATCGATATATGCATTGGAAACCAACCTGGGGGAAATCGAAGCGGATGAGTTTGTGCTCAGCGCTGGTGTTTACTCGGACGGGTTGGTAAGGGCGTTGAAGCTGCAACTGCCGATGCAGCCAGGCAAGGGATATTCGCTAACCTTGCCAAATCCGATTGAGCAACCCAATGTTTGCTCAATATTATGCGAAGCCAGAGTCGCCGTGACACCGATCGGAAACGGACTTCGGTTCGGTGGCACCATGCAGATCGGTGAACTCAATCAATCGATCGATCCGCGACGCGTTCATGGCATCCTCAAAAACATCC
>CANHVO010000331.1 GCA_947463915.1 Planctomycetaceae bacterium | reverse complement strand
GCGTGCTACACGGCGGAGCGAACGGTGACCATTTAGCACACCAAGCATGTTGCGAACATTGGGCTCAAGGCCCAAGTTCGCTTTGGTGTTTGAAGCCCGAGCTTGCGAAGGATAGCGACTGGTGGGCTTGTCCCGCCGAAGTTGCAAATGCTTGGCGAGCTACACGGCGGAGCGAGCGATGACCTTTTAGCACACCAAGCATGTTGCGAACATTGGGCTCAAGGCCCAAGTTCGATGCGGTGCGTGAAGCCCGAGCATGCAAAGGATAGCGACTGGTGGGCTTGTCCCGCCTAAGTCGCAAATGCTTGTCGTGCTATACGGCGGAGCGAACGGTGACCTTTAGCACACCAAGCATGTTGCGAACATTGGGCTCAAGGCCCAAGTTCGCTGCGGTGAATGAAGCCCGAGTTTGCGAAGGATAGCGACTGGTGGGCTTGTCCCGCCGAAGTCGCAAATGCTTGTCGTGCTATATGGCGGAGCGAACGGTGACCATTAGCACACCAAGCATGTTGCGAACATTGGGCTCAAGGCCCAAGTTCGCTGCGGTGCTTGAAGCCCGAGCTTGCGAAGGATAGCGACTGGTGGGCCTGTCCCGCTGAAGTCGCAAATGCTTGGCGTACTACACGGCGGAGCGAGCTTTGACCTTTTAGCACACCAAGCATGTTGCGAACATTGGGCTCAAGGCCCAGGTTCGCTGCGGTGCGTGAAGCCCGTGCTCGCGAAGGATAGCGACTGGTGGGCTTGTCCCGCCTAAGTCGCAAGTGCTTGGCGAGCTACACGGCGGAGCGAACGGTGACCTTTAGCACACCAAGCATGTTGCGAACACTGGGCTCAAGGCCCAGGTTCGCTGCGGTGCTTGAAGCCGGAGCTCACAAAGGATAGCGACTGGTGGGCTTGTCCCGCCGAAGTTGCAAATGCTTGGCGTGCTACACGGCGGAGCGAGCGATGACCTTTTAGCACACCAAGCATGTTGCGAACATTGGGCTCAAGGCCCAAGTTCGATGCGGTGCTTGAGCCTATATTAGACTTTGCGTTTGGCTTCGTCGACCATGTACATTGTGTTGCAGCCTGGGCAGCTTAGATACCAAGCATAATAGTATGTCTGCCCTGGTTTATGTGCTTTGGGTTTCGTCGGCTTCTTGATGATTGGCGTTCCGCATTTACGACAAGGCTCACCGGCCTCTTTGTGCGTTATGTTGCTGGCTGCCGCCGCGCTTGCAGCGTCCTTGTGCACGAGCGATGCAGCCATGGTGGGAACGGTACCGCCGCTAGCTTGGATCTCTCTGATGTACCCCTCGTCGGGCTGCGTGTCATACGATTGGGCAGCAGCCACCGCGAGCACATCGCAGCGCTCATTTTCCGGAACGCCAGCATGTCCCTTCACCCACTTGAACCGAACCTTATGCTTCGAGTAGATCGCCAGGAATCGTTCCCAGAGGTCTGCATTCTTGGCCTTTTCGGACTTGGTCCGGAACCAATTGTTTTTGCTCCACTTTTGAACCGAACCCCGTTCCACCGACTCGACGACGTACTTCGAATCGCTATACAACGTGACGAGGCACGGTTTCGTTAACGCTTCTAAGCCAACGATAACCCCCATCAACTCCATGCGATTGTTGGTGGTTCGTCGAAAGCCACCCGACAGTTCCTTGCGGTGCTTGCCAGCCAACAAAACAACGCCATATCCACCTGGCCCTGGGTTCGGTTCCGCAGCGCCATCGGTGTAGATGATGACATGGCTCATGGCCTGAGGGTCGGTTGTGGTTTTTTCGTCAGTCATAAGACCTAGAATTAGTACACTTTGTATCCAAGTGTAGCAACGGCAAATCGGCCATCGGTTGGCGAACAAACACGGATCAACTTACTTGGCCGCTTCGCCACCTGCCTTCGCTGACTCCGTTGGCTTTTCCGCTTCAGGTTTGGGGTCGGGCAAGTTCAGCCAGCTTCTCCATCGCTTTTCTTGAGCTTCCGATGGCTTTGCTACTCGGACGATCTTCCAACTCGTTTCTGGCTCGGCAGCTAACTTGAGCGATAGTTCGACGATCTTTCCTCGTCGAGCGACCAAGCACTTGCAGACATCATTAGGCCGATACGAATTAAGTCGCTCGGTCCATGTTTCCGCCGCGATGCGATAGCCATCAAAGCTGATGAACTCGTCCCCCGCATTGAAGCCGGCCAAGCTGGCTGGTGAGTCGCGAGTCACCTTGTCCACCATCGCTTTTCCCTGAACCGCTTGCAGATCCAGTCCTACGAATACGTTGCCGAACACGGGCTTGTCCGCCGGTGCATCTTTGTCAGACTCACGCGACTTCCATTCCAGTCCGTACCAATCGAGCATCTTGGAGAAATCCATCTCTCGAGTTGTCTCCAAGCTCTCTTTCAACCAAGCATCGTAAGATGTACCCGTGATCTCAGTCACGATCTTGCTGAAGTCCTCGTTGGTGTAGCCAGTGTCGCGGTGCGATTGCCACAATTGACGCATGACGTCGTCTAATGACTTGGCTCCATCTGTCGCCGATCGTATCTCCACATCGAGCAACGCTCCGATCAATGCTCCCTTGAGGTAGTAACTGATTCGGCTGTTGTTGGCGTTTTCGTCCGGACGATAAAATTTGATCCAGGCGTCGAAACTGCTGTCGGCAAGGCTTTGCGTTAAGCGGCCTGGCGCGTTTTGAACTGCTGCGATGTTCTTTCCAAGTTTGTCCAAATACTCTTTGGGTTTGCTGAGGCCACTTCTGGCGACAAACAACTCATCGTAGTAACTCGTGATGCCTTCGGCGACCCAAAGCTCATGGAAATACTGTTCGTTGTTGTAGTCGTATTGCTTTAGGACTTTTGGGCGCAAGCGTCGTACGTTCCATGCATGAAAGAACTCATGCGAAACCAGACCGAGCCAATCCGCATATTTGGTGCGTTGGCGTTGAGCCCATCGCCCCGTCATGAGAACGCAACTATTGTCGTGCTCAAGTCCGCCACCTGTTTCTGTGGCCAAGTTCAAGAACCAATACTCTTTGTAGGGCGTTTCTTTCCAAAACGCTTGCTCCACCTCGACGATTTTGGCAACATCTTTGGCTGCCGCGGCTGTGTCCCAAAACGATTCGCCGCCGAGCGTGGCCAAATGGTGTTTGGCTCCGCCGACTTCAAAGGTTTGGATGTCGATGGCTCCCATCAAGATTGGACTGTCCACCAACTCATCGTAATTGGCGGCTCGTCGTGTCCACGAATCGCGAGCGTCAGTCACAGCAAGACTGGTCGCAACCTTTGGCCAATTCGGCAAAGCATCGATGCGGACAACGTGGGGGTGATGGAGCATGTCCGACCGAGTTAGAAACGTTGCCGCACCCGTTAAGAAAGCGAAGTCCCGTTCGACCCAGTTGGTGCGAACGCTCATCTCGTGGCAGTACAACGTGTAACGCACGGAAACTTCGTCAGCCCCCGCCGTTTCAACCAGCCAATGGTTTTTGTCTTTCTTCTTCAAAACGAGCGAGGCATTGGTCTTACCGTTTACTGCCGCAACGTTTTCAACTTGGCGAGCGTATTCCCGAACGAGATAGCTGCCGGGAGTCCAAACCGGCATCATGAATTCAATTTCCGCTTTGCCATCGGAGGGAACCGAGACTTCGATATCGACGCGATGCGTTTCGGCTTGTCGAAACGAGAGTCGGTACTGCACTGTCGAAAGTTCTTTTTCAGCCGCCACTGCTAACGCTCCACTCGAGAATTCCATTCCAACGATCCAAACCAAGACTCCAAGACCAATTGCTATTCGCGGAAGCATTGTACAGCGATCCAAATTCATTCAAGAGCGGGGGGAGTTGTAAGCGAGAGGACTTTGCCACCCCATTCTAATTCGAGAAATAATTATCGCTACTTGCCAGTGGCTCTGCTGAGAACTTCATGGCGATCACTTGTTGCGCAATTCGGCCCCGAAAGCCAAAAAAACGCAAAAGAGGCCGGTTTTTCTCTTTCTTATGACAAAGAATCGAATGCAGTGAATCGGTTTCTTCGCTCGCCTGTACCATGTCGTCACACCGAAACCGTACTGAACTTCTGCGATTGAATCGCGAATGCGAAGGGATTTTTCAGCCTTGGGTGAAGTTCGCACCGACAACGAAACCTGAGGTATTACGCCCCGATAGATCCGGAGCGCTGAAGGAGCGGCATAGGCAGTGAACTATGTTGTTGCAGTGCTAATGCCGTCGCGTTGCGACTCTTAAACATTCCAAGCCACGCTAACCACGGATTGCATCCGTGGCTTTCAAATGCCACTGCTCCGCAGTTAAGGCTGCGCCTGACAACTGTTCTACACTAAACCAGTTGACTTCAATAGGACCGCTTCGATGCACAATCCAGGCCCAAAAGCAAGCAAAATACAGTAATTTGCGTCCGGTTGCTGACGCGACAATTCTTCCAGGATAAACAAAACCGTCGGGGAAGACATGTTTCCATAATTGGCCAGGACCGACTGCGACCCCTCGAGAGCTTTTGCGGGCAAGCCCAGGGCGGTGCCTGCCGCCTGAATGATTCGTGGACCGCCGGGATGAATAGCCCAAGCATCGATGTCCGCAATGCTGAGCGATTGGCCGTCCAGCCAACTCTTGAGTTCGCTCTCCAAGTTTGCTTCGACAATGCTAGGGACCTGTGGATCCAATGTCATCCGAAAACCATAATCGCCAATGGTCCAACTCATCAAGCCAGTTGTTTTTGGGATCCATTTCGATAGCGTGGAAACCACGGTCCATTGCAAAAGCGACTTCGATGCTGAGTCGTTGGTTTGGTAATTTGCGTTTTGGCCGTTTCCGTTTTGGTTGTTAGCGCCGACGACAAGCCCCGCTGCTCCATCGGCAAACAACGAGTTGGCAACCAATTGCTGTGCATCGTCCGTGTATTGCTGATGGAGACTACACAATTCGACCGCCCCAAGTAAAACTACCGCGTTCGGCGTTGCATCGACGATCGCCTTGGCCACACGAATGCCATTGAGGGCTCCGTGGCAGCCCATGAAACCAACGTGGGTTCGCTGGATATTGGAGTCCAGTCCCAGTGCTTCAATCAGAGCGATATCGACACCCGGCGCGAAAAAGCCCGTGCAGGAAACGCTGACCAAGTGCGTGATACTGCTCGTTGCGATACCGGAATTTTCAATGGCTGTGGAACAGGCTCGCTGAAGCATTGGGCCAGCATGTTCCGAAAACACTTTCATGCGGTCCGCTGTCGTCGGACCATAGGGTTGGGCTTCCGAAGCGGGTTTGTAAAATGTCTGACGCTCGATGCCGGGAAGACCTTCTGGCCCCAACAAAACGCTGCCGCGACGCTGCACACCCGACTTGCGATACAACGCCGGGAGGGCGTTGTTCCATCGCTCCGATAAATTCAACTGTTGCGCCACGGTGGCTGCGTCCGCTTGCGCGATCGAATGCTCTGGTGTTGCGGTTCCCAAACCAAGAATCTTGGCCTCGGTCGCTTTGAGGACCATCGGTGTTTCAAGGCTTAATAAACTCATTGACTTGTCCTTCGTATGAATGAGGCGCGTAAAGGCGGAAGCCAATTGCAAGCCCGTAAAACCCAAGCCGCACCGCGTGGCCATCTGATCTGGCTCGCAATCCACCGGCATGTTCGTTGTTTATGTATTCTTTCGCGCAGAGCCCAATCGTTCCAGCGATCGCCCATGCCCCCCTGCCAACCGCTCGATGCGATTTCGAGAACCATCGGCATCACGGCTTCTGCGCTGGCCAAGGCCCACGACATTCCCTCACCGGTAAATGGCTCTACGTAGCCGATGGCATCGCCGATCAAAAAGGTGTTTCGATCGCTAACACGCGTGGAGCAGCGAGTTAAGCTAGGAGTCGCCATCCAATGCTCTTTGCAGGGGAGTTCGATCCCGTTGTGACCGCACTCACGTAGAATCGTTCGGATCACTTCTGGGATGCTACCCATGGATTGAATGCAGGCTGGATCGATGGCTGCAGCGATGTCGAGCAAGCCGCCGTCGGTCTTGCAGATGCCGACGTAACCGTGCCTTCCCACTATCATGTGCAACTGCCCATCCGCAAAGCATGCCGCCTGACTTTCGGGGATCAAGCACTGGACGCCGATCCTAGAGTTGCTTTCTATTTTGGCCGGCCATTGATCATCTTGTCGAATCGAAGATCGGGTCAATCCACTTGCGACGAGAATGCACTTTGACGAAACGAGGACTGAGGTACCGTCCTGTTGCAGTCTAACAGTTCGTCGTCCGTTTGTTGGCTCGCAAGAAGTGGCCAAGACGTGGCCTGTGGTGCGATCGATGAAGTGCGACCCGGTTGCGATTGCGCGGTCGACCAGGATCGAATCCAATGTCGAACGTCGAACGCTCATCATGGTTGGCACTTTCCATTGCGCCTTGGTCGACAGGATCTGCAATCGCATCGATTGAATTGGAATGGCACCAGCCGACTTGATTTCAGCTGAGACACCAAGGCGGTCGAGCGAAGCTTGCGAACGAAGATTTAGGCAGCCACCACATACTTTCTCGCGAGGGAAACCTTTCGATTCTACCAAGAGCGTTTGCAGCCCGTGATGGCTAGCTAGAATTGCAGCAGCAGCACCGGCGACGCCGGCGCCGAGAATGACGACATCCCAATCGATGGCCTCCATGGCCTTCAAGGACAACGAGCGTGATGGTTCGACTGCAATCATTCTAGGCGTCCCATCTCAACAGGTATCGCTCTGGCCAGTGTTTGCGAGTCGTGCAAGACTTCATGCCGGCCTCTTCAGCCAATTTCTTGGCCTCCGTTTCCGTAAAGGCAGCACGAACAGATTGTGGGCCGTCAAAATGGACCACTGGCGAACGCGACAGCAACTGACATCCGATCTGAGCCAACGCGTAGCCTGTTCGCGACCGAATCAAGTCATCTACGACAACCGCAAGAGAAGCTATTTCCCTCATTCGTGTCAGTACTTGGACGGCCTGTTGCTCGGTGAAGTGATGCAAAAAGAGGCAGCAATAGACGATATCGAATTTGACTTCATTCGGCTGAAAGACATCTGCTTGCTGGAAGTGAACTTCGATGTTGGATCGCTTCTCCGAAGGCATGCGATTCTTTTGATTCGTCCAATCGGCCGAGGCGCAGTCCACAGCAGTCTGACTGATATCCCATCCGGTGACGTGGCATTGTATGTGGCTGGCAAGTCTTCGAGCTACGTCGAACGCGATGTCACCACTTCCGCAACCAATGTCCAAAATGTTGATCTCAGTACGCTGGTACTTTTTGGCAATCGAGAGGATTTCTTTGGCTAATTGCGAGCCAGTTTGACACAGCTTGTTGATGCGGCGAAGACCGTTGAGTGCCCGCCGATGTTCGACAGGATCGATTGCAGGATCGTCCATGAGCTCAGGAACAAGCACTCTTGAATTCATGATATCTCCGCAAAACACAACAAGAACAATGCACCGCTTGAGTGTGTGGCGGCCAAAACACGAGTACGGATTGAGATATCTTGCAGGTTTTTAATCTTGGGTTTCGCCTGTCACAATTGTCATCGAACGGCACCGATCTCGCACGTAAGACCTCTTCTGAGATTCGAAATTGGAGAGCTCGACTAGTCCTAAGGTCGGGGAACGTGTTACGATGTTCGCGTTGCCGATGAAACTAAGGATGGATTGTACACGGGAAACGGAGTTGCGACGATGCGAAAGGTTGATCAGTTTTCACTGGGTCGGCTGACAGCCCATTTGATTGCATGCTTTTGCGCAATCGCAAGCGTTTGCGGAGCACAAGAGCGACCGCCCTCTGGCAAGGTAAATACAGACTTCAGTCGCGTCTACATCTTCGTTGACAAGTCTGGCCTCGTCGGTCACCAACATGCAGTCGAGGGGAAACTAGCGAGCGGCGAGTTGTTTCAAAAAGAGGGCCGTGAGGGCAAACTCACTTTCGATATGCAATCGTTCAATGCGGATACTCCACAAGCGAAAAAGTATTTAGCGCTCGAAAACGCTGTGGATGAGGCAACCCGCAAAAAGGTAAACGAGAACATGCTGGGTGCTGAGATTCTCAATGTGAAAAAGTACTCTACTGCCAAGTTCGAACACGTT
>CANHVO010000330.1 GCA_947463915.1 Planctomycetaceae bacterium | reverse complement strand
AGCCCCACGGCTACAAAGTGTCGCCGCTATCGCGGCTAAGAAACAAAGCCAAGACAAACGTCGCTAACCGCTGTGAAGCATTTTGTAGCGAAACTCGTCAAGAGTTTCGGTGGTTTATGCAATGCAGCCGAAAGTCTTGACGACTTTCGCTACAGATAGACAGGTAGATTGGGCCCAGCCGCTTGCCTAACTGTGCCAAGTACGCCTTCGGCTGACTGTTAAACATTCCAGCTGGTGACAAGTAGCCAACTCCCTATTATCTTTACGGATGAACGAATTCCTTCAAACCATTGTCGATGAGAGTCGGCACGCACGAAGGGTAGATAGAAACCAGATTAAACAGAAAGTTAATGAGAACTATGTTAAAGACTATTCGCCAGCGTGCATTTGGCCTAGCGGTTTTAGCATCCATTATTTCGGGTGCCACATTTGCTAATGCTCAGGATTTGACCATCGGCTCCAAGGCTCCAAGCCTTGATATCGAACATTGGATCAGCAACGGCCATGACAAGTTCAAGCCCGTCAAGGAATTTGAGGCTGGCAAGGTGTACGTTGTCGAGTTCTGGGCGACTTGGTGTGGACCGTGCGTGATGAGCATGCCCCACCTCAAGGAGACACAAGAAAAGTATGCGGACAAGGGCGTGCAGTTGATCAGCATCAGCGATGAAGAAACAGAAGTTGTCGATGGATTCCTCGCGAAGCAAGTTCGCGGTTCCGCCAAAGACGACACAGAAAACACATATCGAAAGCTCACAAGCGCTTATTGCCTGACGACCGATCCAGACAAGTCTGTGTACGAAGACTACATGGATGCCGCCGGACAAAATGGAATCCCAACTTGCTTTATCGTTGGCAAGTCTGGGCTGATCGAATGGATTGGCCACCCCATGTCCATGGACGACACTCTCGAGAAAGTCGTTGCTGGAACCTGGGATCGCGAAGCACATCTGATCGCTTTCAAGAAAGAGCAACAGATGGGGCTCCTCATGTCCAAAATAGCTCGCCCTATCCAATCGGGTGACATGAAGGGAGCGATGAAGATCCTCGCCAAGGCCAAAGAAGAGGCAGCCGACGACGAGACCACCATCGCCGCGATCGAAGAGGTGGAAGTGCAGGTCAAATTGTTTTTGGCCATGCAGTCCCTTGAAAATGGAGAAGCGGAGGCCGCCCTTGCAGCGATCGAGGCCATTCCAAAAACAGACAAAGCCGAAGTAAAGCAGCAAATTGATTTTGCCAAATGCAAAGCGCTCCTCGGCATCGTTTCCGACTCGGGAAAGATGGACGAACAGGCAACGAAAGCTCTCGCGGAAGTTGCTGATAGCAAAGAGATCAGCGCTGAGGCGTTAAACGACTTGGCTTGGACAGTGTACGAAGCAGCCAGCGAAAACGACAAGTTCCCCAAGAAACTGATTGCTGCGGCCACGGATGCTGCCGAAAAGGCTGTTGCCAAATCTCCCAACAACGGGCCGATCCTCGACACATTGGCGCACTTGCTGTTCCTTCAAGGCAAGCTTGATCGAGCCATCGAGTTTCAGACCAAGGCAGTAGAGCACGCTCCAGAAGATATGAAAGAAGACTTACAATCGTTCTTGGACGACTTGAAAAAGTCAAAAGCGAAGAAGTAGGATTCGCGAACGGAAACGTTGTTTTTCGATGCAAGGGCACACCCGGTGGGTGTGCCCCACTTGATGCATCAGGTCTTTGGTTTTTCGCCGACTACCAAATCGTCCTTCTCCGAAATATCTCCTTCCACCAATTCTGTGTAGCGGTTGTCGGAGATGCCGGTCACTACCGGCTTGCCTCTTAAGAAATTGCCTTCGGCAATCCAAACGTGTCGCATGTTCTGCGATCGTGTGGCCTCTGCCTTTTCGTCAGCAGACAATTGTTTGGCCGTATCGTTCACCATTTGCTTCTGCTCGTCAACGCCATCGATGATCTTGCGATCATCTGGATGAACCTTTTCGCGAGCAGGATAAAACCTTAAAGCAGCGTTGGGAACGCGAATGATGCCTTCTCGCTTTTTGATTTGAAATGAAAGGTTTGCGGTCATACCAGGCAACAACTTCAAATCTGTGTTGGGTGTCTCAACAATAACCGGATACGTGATTACATTTTGCTCTTCGGTACTGCTCAATCGGACTTGAACGATTTTGCCTTGATCAAACAGTTCTTCAGGATAGGCGTCCACGGTAAACCGAACCACTTGGCCGTCGACTTGAGCTTTGCGTATCATACCGATGTCTGCTTCGTCAACGGAGGCATAGATGTGCATGCGTTTATCCATCTCAGGAGCGACGACGAACATTTCCGGAGTCTGAAACTGAGCGGCTAGCGTTTGGCCAATATCGATTTTCTTTTCGATAACGACCCCTTCGCAGGGAGATAGGATATCCGTGTATCCGAGGTTTGCCAGCGAGTTATCTAACTGCGCTTTGGCTTGATCGACGTTTGCTTTAGCGACCAACAGCTCCGCGTCGCGAGACATTCGAATGAACCGAAAACCATCCAACTCGGCTTCGGAGATAAAATCGCGGTTCCCTTTTTTGAGTTCGCCACCGCGGCGTTCATCATTGACGGCTTGTTGCTGCTGAGCTTCGGACCGTGCGACTTCGGCTTGTCGGGTAAGCAGTTGTGCTCGGTCTCGCTCCACTGTGGACTTGTAGAGTCGAGGATCGATACGAGCCAAAAGCTGGCCTTCGACTACTTTGCTGTTGTAGTCGACAAACAACTCACTAATTGGGCCGCTCACGGAAGCGCCGACACTCACACGATGAATCGGCTCAACTTTGCCCGTTGAGTTGACAGTCTGGGCGATGTCCCCTTTGGATACATTTTGGGTGCGCCACTGGGTTCGGTTGCGATCCTCGAGGTATTTTTTGGTGGGACCATACAGAGCAGCTCCGACTCCGCCCAAAACGCCAACAACCACCAGCAACTTAATTAGAGTCTTCATGAGTTTGATTTCGTTGGCTGGAAAGAAACAACACACCAGCGCCGAGCGCCATGGAGAGAACCCCGCCGCACAGCCAAACTACCGGAATGTGTTTTGTATCTTCGCCAAACCACCTTGCAAGATCTTGTTCCGTGAATCTGGACATACTAAAAACGAGACCATTGTGTAAGGCATGCAACAAAATCCCAGGAAATAGGGACCCTGTTCGGACTGCAACAAACCCAATGGCCATCCCTAGGATAATCGTTGGCAGGAATTTTTCGATAGATAACACACTACCCGCAATCACGTGAAAAAGTCCAAAAAGCAGCGAGGTAAACAAAACACTGCGAAATGCGGTTAGTTTCGATCGAAACGCCGACAAAACAAATCCTCGGAAAAAGAACTCTTCGGCAATCGCTGGGGCCACAGCTCCGGTCAGCAAGACCACCCAAAACGGCACCGCCAAAAAGTCGGACTTCAGCCGTTCCTTGTCTTCCTCCGAAAGCTGCGAGGCCAAACTCCAACCTTCAAAAAGCAAATACGCCTCAAATGCGACCATCCAGAGCGCGGTGCTCAGCAGCAAGACGCCCGCGACATACCCAATCCAACGAGCGGCTCGCTTCCCAATTGGTTCACCTCTCCCGACACCTTCACTCAATCGAAAAGTGATCACTAAGTCAATTCGGCGATACCAGGAGTAGAGCAACGGCAGAAACATAAACAAGACGAAGAGGATCGCAGCATTGAAGAACAACGCCCAGCTCCCTTTCAATTCAAACATTCCACCGAGATTCGATGCAACGAAGAAGACAGGGAACAGCAATGCTAAATAGATGGCTAGTTCGCCGATATCGGGGAGCATTTGCCGCTTTTTGGGTCGACCAAGCAACTCAGACCAAGACTCCTGAGAACCGGATGTCGCCGCCTCAGCCCCGAACAAACGCGAGGCCACCACCAACGTCGCACATGCATAAATGATTGTCGAAAAAACCGCGGCGAACGCTGGCACCAAGGAGGATTGCCCGGTCATGATGTCCCGCGAGAGCATCAATATGTTCAACAGCGGAACGATCCCGAGCAACGTCGTGAATTGTACGTTTGGCATCAACGTCACAAGACCGGGCCCAAGCGACAATAGCATGACAGGAATCAAATAGGCTTGTGCTTCTTTGAAACTGCGAGCAAACGAGCATAAGGCCAAAAGGATCGCACTAAAGAAGCAGGCAAAAATCACCAGCAGCGGCAAAATCTGCAACAACATCATGATAGAAAAGCCACTCTTGCCAAACAGCGCTTGCCCGAGCCCCCCAAAAGAAAGCGTCATCCATGTCGCAAAGAGATTCGCCAATGCCGTAAGTACAGCAACCGTGACCACAGCGACGTATTTGCTCAACAGCAATGCGAACCGTGGCGCTGGCGTTGCAATCAACGCTTCCATCGTACCGCGCTCGCGTTCACCTGCAGTCAAATCGATTGCGGGATAAACGGCTCCCGTGATGGTCATCAAAATCAGCACCAGCGGAATGACTCCCGCAATGGATGAGGACAAGTCAGCCTTTTCGAAAATCCCGGTGGCGTTGAAGGTCATGGCAACGGGGATTTTTCGATCGATTTGCTTACGGAACAAGGCTGCTTGATAGTCGTTGATCAGCTGTGTTGCACGCCGAAAGCCTGACAGAGCGGTCTCACTGCGAAGGTCATTCTGACGGAATTCGGCTTGTATAATGTAAGCCGGAAAAATCCCTCGTTCCAACTTCGTGGTTTCGATGTTGAGTTTGGCGATGAGCAAATCGAGTCGACCGTCTCGCAAAGCTTGGTCCAAGGTACCGCGGTCTGCCATTTCAATCTTGTAGGTTGGTATTTCATCGCTTGGCTTAACAGGACTGTTGGCGGTGTCCTTTTCCATAGGGTCATCGGTTCTCGTGACCTTGATCGGCGAAGAAAATCCACGCTCACTGGTCTGCTGGGCTTCGATAAGCAAATCTCGAATTTTGTCTCCCGTCTCTTCATCCTCAACGCCAATGACATACTCGGTCACCTCTTTCGCCTTGCTATTGGCTCCGATGACGAGCCGCTGCAATGCCATGCTCAATAATGGATAGACCAAGATCGGCATCAAGACCAACGTAAACAGCGTTCGACGATCGCGAAGGCTTTCTCGAAGCTCCTTTTGACAGAGTCGCCAAAGTCGGCCATTACTCAAATACTCGTTCATGCCTGTGGCGACAGTTCGTTAGGCGGAATGTTGACGGGATGATCAGTCTTCGGTGCATTGACTTGCGGGGCGTTGAGAAAGGCGATGAACATATCGACCAAATGCTGCTTGCCGGTGGCTTGCCGTAGTTCCTCTAGCGTCCCCTCGAACTGGAGATTGCCGCGGTGCAAAAGACCAAAGCGATCACAAACTCGCTCCGCTTCGTCAAGCCTATGCGTGGACAGCAGCACAACTTTGCCTCGCTGTTTTAACAAATCGATGAACCGAAATATTGCCTGGCTCCCAACGACATCCAACCCTCGCGTCGGTTCATCGAGCAACATGACTGGCGGATCATGCATGAGACCTCGGGCCAACGTGACACGCTGCTTTTGGCCAGTGCTAAGAGTACTGCACCGCTGATCGATAAAATTGCGAAGATCAAGCAGATTGGCGAGTTCTTCCAATCGCTCCGCAGCCAGCGATGGGTCGACCGCGTACAAATCGGCGAAGTACATCAGCATTTCGCGAACGGTCAACCACGGGTAAACGCCATCGTTGGTCGAGATAAGCCCAAGTTGCTTGCGGATATCGGTCGATTTGTTGGTCGAACGAACACCCCCGATTTCGACATATCCGCTGTCGGGCTCGAGCAGCCCCATGATCATTCGCAAAGTCGTCGTTTTGCCAGCTCCATTTGGACCAAGCAATCCATAGACCTCTCCGCTGGCAACCTGGAACGAAAGATGATTGACGGCCACGAGAGGAACGCCTCTGACAATGAACTGTTTCGTTAAGCTTTCAGCCGAAATCATGCAGGAGTGTTCGTTTTGGAAAGGTGGGGCTAGTGGTCTAAGGTGGCCTTCGGAACAGCACACCAATTTAACAAGATTTTAGTTCTTCATTTGGCACGTAGCAGGATTCCTTCAAAATACCGCTTTGCGCAACTGGGCGCATCCGTCCCTATCATTCAGAATAACCAGAGGCAGAAAAATCGAACGCAGAAAGATGATTCGCGAACATTTTCCTGCGTTCGATCTTTCTGCCTTTTCTCCACAATCATTCGATCCGAATTTACTTAGATAGACTCTGAAACTTGGCCAGCTTCTCCTGAATTCCAGGAATGATGCGTGCGGCGTTGACATGGTAGATCTTCTCCAGAATGCTCGGCGGCAAACCTATTCCATATATTTGCCAGTCCCCCTGCGGCCGCGGATGTTTTTCCGAGTACTCAAAGTACTCATCCATGGATTCCAGGAACCGCCAATAGAGACGCAATCGGGCTTCGGGCCACGGACCGTCTGTTCCGAAGAGGATGCGATCTTGGTACTTTTCAAAAAACCGACGAGCCGTATAAGGCTGCCTCCCGAGCTCGTTGATCCTCGACGCGAATTCGACGACTAAATTCGGATAGGCCTGCAACCATCCGTCCAACTCGGCCAGATTTTCAGCGTCATTGCCAAAGTGGGCTGCAATAAACGTTGTCTTCGGATGCTTTGCAATGATTCGATTGCGGGCTTCATGCAATGCCTTTCGAGACGGAAAGTCCGGGGAAGCAAAGGACCAATCCGGATGGACATTCAGTTCGAAAAAACGTTCGTTGGCTGGAGTTACCGGCTCGAAAAAGGCGCCGGGATCCGCGGTATGCATGATCACGGGCAGCCCAAGTTCGCCGCAAATCGCCCATATCGGATCCCAACGAGGATCGTCCATCGCGATCAACGATCCGTCCGCATTGCGATAGCGAAGACCAAAGTCTTTAAAAAACTTCAATCCCGAGATTTGCCCTTTTCCTCTGCAAACTTTCAGCTGCTCGACAATCTTCCTGACAAAATCAACTTGGTTGCAGCTCCATGACTCCGGCGAATCGGCTTTTCCATCCCCTTGAAAGTCGATGTTTCCAAAGACCACAAAACGATCTCGGTACTCAGACCACAGAAAGTTGCAGTGCTCGTCCACACGCTTCAATAGAGTGGCATCGAGCGAAACGCAAACAGCAATATGGTTGCGATCCATCATCGCCACGTACTCCTTAAGAAGCTCGGCGTTGTGTTTGCCTTTCACAAAGAAATGCGTATGAACGTCGACGACGGGAAACGCCGCTCGTTCTAAACTCGTTTTCGCCACTTTCAATTGGGACAGAGCAGAAACCGAGTCCGCATCGGAATTTGGTTGGCCGTTGGCAACCGACATTGTCAAACAGATTGCTAGGGCGAAAACGGCTGTTGAGTCGCGAGTGAACATGTTTCAAATTCAGACGAGGAGCGGATTATTCAAGGACTTTTGTTTTTGATATGATTATGATAGCGGGACAAGTATGGGAAGCAGTACCTTGCAGAATTAACTTATGTGTTAGGGACGAGGAATGGATCGTAGTAAGATTGAACTGTACGTGGCTGGTGGCGCGGAACTCGTCAAAGCGTATTGGGGGTTGAGCGTCGCCCATCTACACGCAAAGCAACCGGACGGCTCTTGGACACTCCATCAAATCGCAATCCATATGCTGGACAGCGATCTGATCGGTTCCGATCGGATGAAGCGAATTGCTTGCATGGACAATCCATTGCTATGCGGCTACGACGAAACGGCGTTCAGCAATCTGCCTGGTTCCGACCAACTCAATCCATTCTTGGCATGCGATCTCTTTCAAAAGAATCGCATGATGACAGCAACGATTTTGCGAGCGCTCCCAGACTCCGCCTTTCAACGCACTGGCATCCATACCGAAAGCGGTAAGGTTTCCCTCGGTGAAATGATTGAAAAGTACATTCACCACTTAGACCATCACTTGCCTTTTATCGCTAAAAAGCGGGCTCGATTAGAGGGAAGCGAGACGGAGACGCAAGAACAACCGTCGTAGGCAATCGCACCTTTTCGCGAGAGGATATCACAGGGTAATTATCCAAGTGCATTTCGTTTAACCCGGATTATTCATACGGTGACTGGAAATGTATTTCCGATAGCCGTCTTTGTTGACGCAGGCCATTTTACACAGATTTAGCTTTTTGCGCGCACACCGCCCCCTTCCCCCAACAATCATT